>DAOOVO010000097.1:0-15753 GCA_035370245.1 Pseudobacteroides sp. | reverse complement strand
TCAAAGATCGATATTACCTGTTTTTAACAGGAGTTATTGCAGTGGAATCATAATTTATATTTTTAAATATTGCAAACTTACAGTACACATATATATATCGTAAAAATATGGATAGACTTTAATATAATTCATAATTTTAAGTAAATATCAAAAAAATATGCCATTTAATCCAAATATTCTGTTATCTTATTTTTGTAATATTCGTTAAGCTCACTGTATTCGTCAAGTGCTCTTTTTCCTACATCACTCAAACCATAAACACCTTTATCGTACTTATAAAACCATCCATAAAAATTCCTGTTTAAAATACTCCACGTTTTATTAGAGTCTGTTCCATATTGAACAATTTTTTTGGCAGACATAGGACCAAACAAATTAAGACAGCACGCTATATGAATTGCATTTTCCCTATAGGCTGTCACAAGCTTTCTGCCACGGCTGCCTCCAACGTTTAGTTCCATTGATCTGCCTTTGATTTCTTCAATAAGTTTATTTTTCTTTTTTTTGCTGCTTTGCCTGCTTCTTTTCATGTCGAAGGGCTTCGGTAATACAGGTATCTCAATTAATTTCTTGCCATCTAAAGAAACAAGAATCAATCCTAGCTCAAGCCTTTTTAACAGGTGGCATATATCCTTCCATTTTGATGTTCCAATAAGTTTTTTAGGCTTTGGAACAGCAATATAAACAAAATCTCCTATCTTCTGTCTTTTTACAGCTTGTGCAAGTAAATCAACACTAAGATTTTTCTTAAGTTCAATAATGGTTAGCTGGCCACCCTTAGTAGCACAAATATCGCAGAAATTGACCTCGCTTCTTACCTCATAGCCTTCCTGGACAAAAAAATCATGTATTGGTTTATACAAATCCTCTTCCAAAAAATCATTTTTCATGAAAACAGGCCTCTATTTTATATGTTTTTGTTTACACAAAATCATGATGGATTTTGTTATAACAAAAATTATAGAATAAACGGCCTGAATTTTCAACTGAATTAAGTATTGGCGTATTGGCAATTATACTTAAATATATTGATTAGGATCGTGGAATAGAAATTGTAAAAGTAGTTCCTTTACCCACCTCGGATTTAACATCAACATCTCCCATAAAGTCATTTTTTATCAATCGGTATGAGCTGTACACACCTATTCCTGTTCCCTTTTTCCCCTTAGTAGTAATAAGCTCCTTAAATAGCTTTTCTTTAATTTCTTCAGGAATCCCTCCTGCGAAATCTTCAATTACAAAAAGTATTTTATCGTTTTGTTCATATATTGAAAGGTTGATAGTACCACCGTTTTCATATGCTTCAGCAGAATTTACTATAAGATTGTTTATTACTTGAATCAAGCTTATAAGCTTACCTTTAATTATTGTATTATTATCTATATTACATTGAGTATTCAATGTACATCTGTAAATTTTTAACTGATCTTTTAGAATTATATTCAAACGATTTATCAAATTACCAATTGTAAAAGAATTATATTGTGATATTGATCTGGAAACAGTTTGGTCTTTTAGAACTTGAGCAAGTTCCTTAAGATAAACATAGTATTGATATAAATTAGCTGTCTGAACTTCCATGTCCTTTGCAATATTGCGGTGGTCATCATCGGTAACTGATGGATCTCCAACGGAAAGAGAATATTCATTAATAAGCTCCTTTAGGCTTTCTATTGAAGTGCCTATACACATAAGAGGTGTTTTCATATTGTGCGTAATACTTCCTACAATGCTTCCTAAGAAATATAATCTTTCATTATCAATAAGTGTTTCATGGATTTCTTTTAACCTTATATCCAGTAATTTCTTGTCTTTTTCCATACTTTGTATTTGTTTTCTTTGTAAACAAATCTTATTGACTGATAAAATCTCAAGCAACAAATCATTTGGTGAATTTGTCCTAATATGAACATGTATACTATACTTTAAAATTATGTCCATTGAAGGGATCCGGTCATCATCTGCCAAAAGAATTATTTCTGTTTCAGGGCATACATCCCTAATGGAAGCGATTATTGTATAGTCTGAGTGATCGGCATTATTAAAGCTTACAATCAGAATATCAACATCTTTATTTTTTAACAGTTCGAGCATACTCAAAGTGTCATTAAAAAATTCAAACTCCAATCCATAATGCCTAAATTTCTCTTTATCATCCACTGAGAAAATTGCATCATCGTTATGGATCAGTACTTTTGTTATGCTGGAATTATTCAATACCGTCACTCCTCACCTATAGGAAGTTTTTCAACATTCCTAAATTGTTTTCACAACCACCTTTATATGTATAATTTAATATAAAATGTTGTTCCCAATCCGTTTTTCGTATGAAAATACAAATCTCCACCAAATCTTCCTTTTATTGTTGAATACGAAAGTAAAAGACCGATTCCTGTAGCGTTTTTACCTCTTGTGGTGACCATCTTTTTAAAGATTGATGTTTTTATCGCATCAGGTATGCCTTTTCCATAGTCCTTTATGGATATGAGTAAACAGCCTTTAACCTGTTCAATTTTTACATCGATTTTGTCGGAATTATTCTCAGCATTTGCATATGCTGCATTTATCAATATATTGTCTATAACCTGAAGCAAGTTAATAATTTCACCCGATATTCTCAATTCAGGATTTGTATCCAATTTAATATTAACCTTTTGAGTACTCAATATGTCGAGTTTCTTTATATGTTTTTTGATGCTTTCTACCAAGTCATTTATACTGAACCATTCCATATTACTGGTTGTAAACTTTGTATACTGGTCGTTAATCTGGTCTAAAACATTGGTCATATGACGTAAATTTCCATCAATTTTCTCTATCCACGAGTTCATATCTTTAGCAATATCATGATGGTCATCTACAGTTACCGATTTGTCTGCAATTGAATTTGAGTACTCTTCAACAAGAGCATTTAAAGCTACTGTGGAACCTGCAATTGCCATAATATATGATTTTATATTGAATGCAATGCTAATCAACAGCTGACCTAATGTGGACATTCTCTCCTGTTCTCTCAACTGTTCGCTCATACGCTCTTTTTCCATTAGCATTAAGGCACCTTTTAGCGTGTTGCTGATTTGCCCCCTTAAAAGTTCAAAGTTTATAACATCGTCGCTGTCAACCTCAAAACACACAAAACCGTAATGCTCATTGTTAAAAAATAGCGGCTTAACAAGATATGTAAACTGTCTGTCACTGGGAATAAAATTGTCCGGAACGAGCATTTTGGTCTTATACGGGATATCCTCAATATCTCTTCTCCCGTTATTGTAATAAGCATACATAAGCTCTGAATAATCAGGTATATCACTCTTGAGAGTTATTGGACCTTCCTGATACTTAATTATAAAGCAGCTTCTGATGTTTATTTTTTTCAACGCCGTGGTCAGCAGTTCAAAAAGTGTTTCAAGGCTATATGTTTGCAAGTTTTCATGGACTTTAAAATTTGATATTGCTCTTATATAATAATCCGAAAACGTTGATGGCCTATTTACTACAGCTTCACACCCACATGATTCTCTAATGACAATGGAAGTCGGCAGTTTAATGACTTCAGCAATTTCATCACCTTTTATTTTTTCAAGAATCAGTTCTATTGCCTTTTCGGATATCAAATCCATAGGTTGCATTACAGTAGTCAGTGATGGTGTAATTATGGCTGAGTTGTGGGCATTGTCAAAACCGCACACTACGAAATTTTCCTTGTAATCGAGATTCATACTCTTAAAATATTTAATAGCTCCTACTGCCATTTCATCATTGGCACATACAAGTGCATCTATCTTTATATTGTTTTTTATTATATATTCTGCAGTCTCCCAACCGGTTTCAGATTGAAAATTACCATTAAATATTATTTTCTCGTCAATCTCTATTCCATTCTGAGTAAGAACATCCAAATATGCACTAAACCTCTCATTAGATTCATCATTGCTTAATGGACCTTTCAAGAAACCGATTTTTCTATATCCATGATGGTTTACGAGATGGTTGACAAGACTCTTCATCCCTTTTTTATTATCTACCAATATACTTGGAATGCTGGGAATGTTCTCATATATCGATACCATGGGTATGCCCTCATAGGCTTTTATATAATCTATGAAACAATCACGGGAAACCTTATTTATCAAAGTCCCTGTAGCAATAATCAGGCCATCAAGTCTCTTAGCATCAGCAAGTTTGTAAACAATATTATGTTCGACTCCTATATTATCAGTGTTAAACAGGATTCTGCCTTCATAAGCTATCAAGTTTACATCCCACTTTTTAGCAGCCTTTCTTATAGATGTCCAGAAAAGGGTTTGAAAATCTCCATCAATCTCATTTATAAAGAATCCGATTGTATATCTTCTTTTCATAAATAATCTCCTTTTCCGCTTATCAAGTTTTGTATACTACCTACCCCAAAATTTTCTGTCAAGGCTCCTGTATTGTATTGCTTCAGCTAAATGTTGAACCTTAATATCCCTACTTTCATCCATATCGGCAATTGTTCTTGCAACCTTTAGTATCCTGTTATGTGCCCTTGCACTTAGACCTAATCGTTCAAAAGCATTTTTTAAAAGCTCTTTCCCTTCATAATCAAGTATGCAAAACTTGTTTATGAGGGACGGGGTAAGCTGCGAATTGGAGAATATTTTAAGTCCTTTATATCTTTCAAGCTGTATCTTTCTTGCCCTATTTACACGTTCTCTTATTACATGGGATTTTTCACCGCACACCGGACTGTCAAGGTCTTGATATTGTACTCCCGCTACTTCTATGTGAATATCTATCCTATCTAAAAGGGGTCCCGAAATTTTACCGAGATACTGTTGAATCTGTCTAGGAGAACAACTGCATTCTTTGGTGTCATCTAAAAAATTGCCGCATCGGCACGGGTTTCCTGCACATATAAGCATCGTTTTAGACGGATATGAAACATTACCGCTTAATCTGGATATATTGACACAGCCATCCTCTAAAGGCTGTCTCATGACCTCTAATGCCTCTTTGCTAAACTCCGAAACCTCATCTAGAAAAAGCACTCCATAATGAGCCAAGCTTATTTCTCCCGGTTTCGGATTTTTCCCTCCTCCTACAAGGCTATATTGTGATATGGTGTGATGAGGAGCTCTGAAAGGCCTCCTTGTCAATAAAGGAGTTTTAGGCGGAAGTGTTCCCGCTATGCTGTGAATTTTTGTAACTTCAAGTGATTCTTCAAATGTCATGACCGGAAGAATTGACGGAATTCTTTTTGCAATCATTGTTTTTCCAGAGCCCGGGCTACCGATAAGTATACAGTTATGCCCGCCTGAAGCTGCTACTTCCAAAGCTCTTTTTACATTTTCCTGACCCTTAACATCAGAAAAATCAAACTCATATATATCATTATTTAAAAACAGACTGTCAATATCTACGCTATACGGCTCAATCCTTGTTTTGCCATTGAGATGGCTAATAATGCCAATAATATCTTTTGCAGGCAGTACATTAACTTCCTTTACCACTGCAGCCTCCTGTGCATTATCTATTGACAGTATTATGTTTTCAATTCCTGCATCTCTTGCCTGTACGGCCATGGGAAGCACACCCGATACCGGCTTTATTTGCCCGTCTAAAGACAGTTCTCCAATAAACATATATTTATGTATTTCGCTAGTGTTTATCTGCCCAGTAGCCGATAAAATTCCCAAAGCTATCCCTAAATCGAAATGGGAGCCTTCTTTGCGGATACTTGCCGGAGATAGGTTTACAGTAATCCTTCTTATTGGAAACTCCATTCCTGAGTTTTTAACGGCAGATCTGACCCTTTCCTTAGATTCACGAACTGCAGCATCGCCAAGTCCAACTATATCAAATGCAGGAATACCGTTAGATATATCTGTTTCTATTTCGACAACATATCCGTCAATACCAACCAATCCACAGCTATTAATTCTGGAAATCATAATAATTCAGCCTCCTCATTAATCGGGGGGATGGCAAAACTTATATTAACTTATAAATTATCGGATAAATGTGAAAAAAAATTAATAGAAACTAAACTGTAAATACCAGTTTAGTATATCGATACCAAATAATATGGTAGTGAAAGTGCCAAGAACAATACCCGGTCCGAAAGGTACCGGATCCCTTTTTCCCATACCCTTAATTATCATGAGAGCTATGGATATAAGAGAACCAATGACTGCAGAAAATACAAACGCCACAATTACCATTCTCCAACCAAGGAATATTCCGATTGGAACGAACAGCTTTACGTCTCCTAGCCCCATTGCTTCAGTTTTAAAAATAAAATAACCAACAATTGCTATAATAAATAGCAATATTGAAACCGAAGCTCCTCCGACTAAAGGATTCCACCATGCTCTATCCATATAGATAGGAAATTCATAAAAAATATTATAAACAAACACCAGCAACGAACCGCCAAGTGCGGCAAAAAGCAAATCGCTCGGAATAATGAAATAGTCTATATCGATAAAAAATACGGCAATTAAAATTGACATTAACAAAAGAAATGCAAAAAACTCAATAGTAAAACCAAACTTCAAGAATAGACTTATGCATACAACAAGAGTGAATAAAGTAATCTGCAACGGTCTTAAAAAGACTTTTTTAGAGCAGTTTTTACACTTTCCTTTATGCATAAAAAAATTCACAGGTACCAACATTTCGCTTATACTAAGCTTTCTGTTGCACGAACTGCAAAAAGGCCATACCCAACTGACATCCTCTTCTCCCTTGGGAACTCTCGATGCAACAATATTAATAATTAATCCAAGGAACAAACTAAAAATAGATAGTATTACGATCGACATTTATGTGCCCTCTTTCTCCAGTTAGTTGTTGGTGCTGCTTATCATTATTATATTGGATTGATAATTTGATTTCAAGTCAGAACAGAATCATGATGCGATTGATAGGATTTAAAACGCAGAATTCAGAGATCAGGATCTAATATAAAATATCCTGAATCCTGAATTCTGCGTTTTAATTCACTGCTAACCGCTACTATGCCTTTTATTCAATTATCCTTACCATCTTTATTCCAGATATATTCTTTATAGTATTGTATATCTCCTCAGTTACTTTTCCTTCTACATCTATCATATTGTACCCAATATTATTTTTATGGTGTGTGAGCATATCTGCTATGTTTAATTTGTTTGAAGCAAGTACTGATGTTACCTGTCCTATCATATTAGGAACATTTTCATGAGCAGTCAATATTCTTGTGCATCCGGGTTTTGTTGCCATATCGCAATTAGGGAAATTGACTGAATTCTTTATTGCTCCTCTTTCAAGAAAGTCCCTAAGCTGATTTACTGCCATTACAGCACAGTTTTCTTCTGACTCAGGAGTTGAGGCTCCTAAATGCGGTATTGTAATTATTTTGTCATTACCCAATAGTTCGTCTTCAGGGAAATCTGTTACATAGCATGCTACAGTACCATCTTCTAAAGCAGCCAGCATATCCTTGTTAACAACAAGTCCGCCCCTTGACAAATTAATTACTCTTGCTCCCTTTTTCATAATATTAAACATCTCTTTATTAAACATTCCCTTTGTATCAGGTCCAAGAGGAACATGAACAGTGATATAATCACAAGTTGACATAATCTGTTCAAGACTTGTAGCTCTATGAACACTACTTGAAAGCCCCCATGCCGCATTTACCGATATAAACGGATCGTATCCCATAACCTCCATTCCTAATGCAACAGCATCATTAGCAACCATAACACCTATCGCACCAAGACCTATAACTCCTATTCTTTTGCCTATTATTTCAGGTCCTTCGAATTGAGATTTACCTTTCTCTACGAGCTTTGGAACTTCATCTCCCTTACCTTTTAACGATTGTACCCAGTTGATACCCTGATATATTCTTCTTGATGACATAAGCAGGGCTGCAATTACCAGTTCTTTTACTCCATTGGCATTAGCACCCGGTGTATTGAAAACAACTATTCCTTTTTCTGTGCATTTGTCGATAGGAATATTATTTACCCCTGCACCTGCTCTTGCAATTGCCTTAAGATTACTTCCAAACTCCATATCCAGCATATTGGCACTTCTCACCAATATGGCATCCGGATTATCAACATCATTTGATACATTAAACTCATCCTTAGGTAATAAATTCAAACCTTTTTCAGAAATGTTATTTAATGTTTTTATGTTGAACATTATAAAACCCCTCCTTTATATTTAAAATGACAAATGTCATTAAAATATTAAACAAAACGAAAAAGAGTCAAACCCAAATAGAGCGACTCCTGTGATTAACTACTAATACACAATTAAAGCACGTGAATTTGCTCTGTCCTTTTGCCTGAGAGATTATTCCCTTAACAGAATTTGCCCCTTCGGCGCCATTTATTGGTCTCTCCAGAGATCCGTCCGGTTGAAGTCTCGATACCTGAGAGTTTGACTCCTTCGGTGAATTGTAAGTATATAAAATACACAATTACTCTCCCCCAACCATCATCCGCTAATATTAAATTTTCCGTTTAAATGCCTAATAATTTAAATATCTAAAAAATATAAACCAGCAAATGTTGATTTATATATTCATTATAATAATTCAAATTTAGATTGTCAATAAATAATCAATTAAAAAGGAAGCTGTTGGTTTGCCTAACAGCTTCCTTTTTAAATTACATTTTATTATTCAACAATAATACTTGTTTTTAACTTGTTTCCCTTTGAATCTGAAAATGCCTTATCGCCAGTCACTTTAATAACACCGGAGCCTTCTGAAACATCTTTTTTAAGCTTAAATGTTATGTTAGCAAATACACCATCGTCCTTTATCGGCATTGATCCTTGTGTAGCATCATTAAACAAGAATGTTATATAACCTGCCCTTCCGGCATATCCTACGAAGTTAACAATCGGCAAGGTTGTTATAATACCGGCGTCCACACTAACTACTTCCAAAGCTGACTCATCATACTGAAGTCTGAAGTCACAGTTTCTTAACCCATTTTCATTAAGACCTGTAAATGTAACAGGAATTGTTACAGTACTTCCAGCTTTTCCACTTAAACTTCCTACTACAACATAAAGTTCATCTTTAGCATGTACAGGTGTAGGTACCGGTGTAGCAATATTAGCCGCTCCAACCTCAATATTTCCTCCAGTAAAAGCAGGCAATATCGTTGACATCTTTCTATCTTTAAATGATGAGAACGCACCTACATCAGATATTGCTAATTTATAGTTTCCAGATACTGCATTATCTTTGATTTTAACCTTTATTACTGCAAATACTCCATCTTGAGTAATTGGCATGCTGCCTGCAGTTTCATCGTTGAAAAGTATTTTTATGTACTCTTCACGAACAAAACCTATAAAGTTAACTTCCGGAATTGTAACTACGGATCCGGCTGTTATACTTACAATTTCAATTGCACTTTTATCAAAAATCAAACTGAAATTGCAATTGTTTATTCCATCTGCTGGAACATCCTTAAGGTATATCGGTACATCCAATGTATCTCCAGGAACACCCTTTACAGAAGAAATATCAACATTCAATTTATTGACAGAATTTACAGGCGTAGCCGTTGGTGTCACTGTAGCTTTAGGTGTAGCTGTAGGTGTTGCTGTTGCTGTAGGTGTTGCTGTTGCTGTCGGTGTTACCTTAGGTGTAGCCGTAAATGTAGGCTCAGGAATAGATGTTGACGTTGGAACAGCTGTTCCCGGCACTATTACCTTTCCATTAGTAATTGAAGTCTTAACTTTGACCATACCCTTACAGGAGAAAGTACCTAAATTTTCATTAAAAGATATTGTATAATTTCCTGCAACACCCGGATTTAAAACTTTAAACTTAATTGTTGCAAAAACACCATCTTTTGTAATTAGAAATTGACCTTGTGTACCATCGTTAAAGAGAATTTTTACTTTTCCGACAGGGTTATAAGCAGAAAAGTTAACCTCTGATAATGGAACGATTTCTCCAGGTTCTATTTTTTCTACACTTAGTTGATCCTTATCAAATGACAACTCAAAATCGCAGTTATTTATACCCAATCCAGGTACATCGATAAATTTTATAGGTACTGTAGCAAAACCTCCCTCAGCTGTAACAGTTCCTATATCGATCTTCATTTTTAATTCTGAAGGTGTTACAGTTGGCGTAGCCGTAGGTGTAGCGATAACTGTAGGTGAAGGTAAATTTGTTGCGTCTGCCTCTTCAACTTTCAGTACACCATCTTTTTTATTCACTTGAATTTTAGTCATATTCTTTCCTGAAACCGATCCAACCTGCTTAAAATTGATCTGGTAATTTCCTGCAGGTGCATTTTCCTTTATTTTTACAGTAATGTTTGCAAATACACCATCAGTAACTATGGAATTTGATCCTTGTGTTTGGTCATTGTAAAGGAAGAATATATCTCCTTCATTCTTATTGCCTACAAAGTCAAAAGAATTTGGTATTATGCTGCCGGCTTTAATCTCAATAATTTCAATAATATCTTTGTTATATGAGAGCCTGAAGTCACAATTGTTTACTCCCACGCTTGGTATATCACTGAATTTAACAGGAATAGTAACAACACTTCCCGGTTTGCCGCTAACATCTCCTACAATTATATCCATCGTTTCTACAGTAGGTACCTTTGTTGGAGTCGGGGTAGGAGTAGGTGTAGGTGTACTTGCATTTGAAGTAACAACAACCTTTCCGTCATCATATGCTACTTCTACACTAACCATATTCTTACTTGAGAATGCTCCTATTTGGCTGAATTTAATATCATAAGTTCCTGCTTTTGCACTATTCTTTATTACTGCCTTGATATTTGCAAATATACCTTTAGATGATATTGGATTTGAACCCTGAGTACTATCACTGTATAAGAATTGAACTAAGCCTGCCTTATTGTAATTTGCATTGAAGTTAACTGATGAAAAAGGAACAATATTACCTGCTTCAACACTCTTAACCTCAAGAACACTGCTGTCATAAGAAACTTTAAAATCACAATTATTAATACCGTTATCCGGAATACTTTCAAAAACGACAGGTATAGAAATTTCACTTCCCACTTCTCCTGTTGTTGACCCTATAGATACATTTATTTTAGGTCTTGTAACCGGTGGTGTAGTAGGCTTTCCTGAATTGGTTACAAATATAGATCCACCTTCTATAACTGAAATAATAGGGGTAATTCCGTATGGAACATTTGGGTTATAGCTTGATATTGAACCAATATTTGATGATAAAAGTTCATAATTTTTAGTTTCTGCATTTTCCGAGACTTTTAGCTTTAAACTTGCAAATATACCATCCTGTTTTATTTGATTTGAACCTACTGTTGAGTCAGAAAAGAGGAAAGCTATTGTTCCATCACTTTTTACATATGAATAAAAGTTTGATGATGGATTTGCCACTATTGAACCTGGTGTAACACTTTCAAGACTAAAAATATTAGTATCATATTGTAATTTGAAATCACAGTTATTTATACCACTGCTTGGTACATTTTCAAACTTAATAGGTATTGTTACTGTCTGACCTGCAATAACATTAACATTTTCTATAGTAATCTTTAAAACTTCGTTTACATCCGGAGTTGGAGTAGGAGTAGGAGTTACTTTAACCTCACCATTTACTTTAACACTACCTGATGTAAAGCTTGCATTAATCTTACCGGCCCTGCTGTCTGAAAAAGCTCCGCAAGAAGTCATTTTTATTTCATAGTCGCCATTTGCTGAGTTATTTTTAATTTTAAACTTCAAATTAGCAAAAGGACCATTAATAGTTATCGGCAGCAAGCCTTGTGTCGAATCACAGAACAAAAATGAAACAACTCCAGGTTTACCAGAATGTGCAGAAAAATTTGATACTGCATTAGGTACTATAAATCCTGGTGTTATTTCTTCAAGCTCTAATATATTGCTATCAAATGACAATTTAAAATCACAATTGTTTATACCTGCAGTAATTCCCTGAAAGCTCACAGGTACTGTAACCGTATCTCCTGCTTTTCCTTCAACTGTGCCAATTATTACATTAACTGATGAATCAGCAAATGTTACAACTGGGAAAATATTAGTAAAAAACATAAATATCATTAGAACAAGTGCAAATATTTTATTCTTTTTCACTTAGATAAACCCCCTTTAATTTGTTCCGTACCAGTTCTAATTACGAAACTATAAGAACTTTTCTAGTTTACCCCTTAGATAAGATCAGTAAAAAGCCTTAATTTTCTCTCTGTAAATTCTCAGTCGCAAATACGCTCCTACGTATGTTATACTTACTGTAATTCTGTTGTAAGATACCTAATTGAAGTTCCGAACAGAATATAATTGATTTTTATGTACGTATCACTCCTCTCAAAATAGTAATAAAAATAAACTTGCGGTTTTCGTTCGCATTTTTTTGGAAAAACCGCATGTATCTTCAGAAAATTATATAAAGTTATAATTGACATTAACATTTATATCAATTCACTTATATCAAACAAAAAAGTATCATAACAAATACAATGACATTCCACTAACAAACTTATGCTATAAGTGTCTAACTTTAATTTCTGAAGAATTATATCATAGGTAAAAATTGCTTTAATTTACCTAAATAAACATTATTAATGAAAATTAAGATTATTTTTTTGTAATAAAACAATATTGAAAAAATATATAAATGGAATATTTGAGATTGAATATAAATCCGTATCAGATTTGAAAAATGGTATGAGTCAGGAATGAGAAGAGTGTGTATTAGGTGCGAATAAAAAGTATGTATAAATATGGCATATCGTAACAATTTATATATAGCATGTTAGTGTTTAGTCAAACATCCTACAATTTAGCTTTATATAATTTCTGTATTAATTTTTCAAAGTTCAAAAACTGCTCCAATGTATGTTTAACCAAAAACAAATAAACACATGCTTAAATTAACTAAACATCCTACAAGTAAAATATACTTTAGTAACTCGTATCATATTACTCCCTTACTAATTTATTCAAACTTTTAGGAAAAGCGAACAACAAAAAGGAAGAAATCAAGTGATATCTCAATTGCTTCCCCTATGTAAAAAAAATATTATTACGAATCAACAAAAATATTTTATCTCTATGACTATATTATAAACAATTTGCGTGTATTTTTTTATGATTTTTCTTTTGATTTTTTGATTAGGCTTATGAATTTTAAACAATTTATAAACTACTCCATTATCTCATCAAAATACTCACTCAAAATACCGTCGTTTTCGAACCCGTTTGCAGAAAGAATCGATTCAAAAGTAATAACCCTTTCTTTACACCTTTTAAGTATGGATCTCATAATCATAGCAAGATATTCCTTCTGATTTCTTTCTTCCATATCTTCAGTATATACCATTTTATCATCCCATGTTTTTGAGAGAACATGCACATTAGTCAATTCCTTGATGCTGCGCGGCGTCCAATTCTTGCTGCTTAAACTGCTTAAGATAAGCACCTTTGAATTCATTGAACACGATAAATAAGCCACAGGTGTAGTCATAACAACTGTATTTGCGTGTAATTTTTCTTCAAGTTCAAATATACTTTCGGAAGCTTTGATACCACTTCTTACCATTTCCAAAAAACCCTTGTCCGCACTGATATTCTTAAACCTCGATACTATTTCAACAAATGTTTGAGCACTGTCTATAAGATTTTTGGCCTGCAACACATCGTCTTCAGATAAGTCCTGGGAAACAAGTATTTCAAGGAAGACTTTCTGCAAAAAAGCATCTATTGGAAGTTTTTTATCAAGCTCCCTGTATTCATCTATCCAATTCCTGATATATTCATATTTTTCAATATTATAATATCCTATTCTCTCAACAAGTCCTGGGAATTCAATGTCCGGAAACCTTGCATAGGGTTTTTGCCTGCATATTTCGTCTGCCAATATGGAGCTTCTGATAGGATCAATTCTTAATATAAGCCTCAATAACGATCTTACATTATCTCTATTAGGAAGAATGTTAAAAGACGGATAGCAAAGCAATGCTAATGTTATAAGTGCCTGAGAGAACGGATTATCAATTATTCTATTTTTTCTTGAATAATTGCTTAAATTTAAACCGTTTTTTTCCAATATTCTGCCAATAACAAATTCGGTAACAGGATCAGCATATGTAGATAATATTGTTATATCCGAAGGCAGATATCCTTCTTCTTTAATGAGCTTTACCACCCTTTCTCCTATAAGCTCAAGCATATCACTTCTAAGTTCCACAGGTTGAGTCCTTTCAACAAATGCTTTCTTGGAAATCTTATTGATTGTTTTTCCTTCAATATGTTCATAAAGCATGTCTGAAAATTCATACATAAAGCTTTTGCATGTATACGATTTATCAAAGTCAACTACCTTGCATTTTCCTAAAAGCTTGCTTTTTACATACTCATGGTTGCTGCCGAAAACACGGCCATAACCTCCTTCATGGTTATACCCCAAAAAGCATGATTTTACATTGGGCAAAAGCATATCTATAAAATCAACCTCTGTTGGAACACACTCTTCAAGATTGTCTATTATTAAATGCTGTACCCTTTTAAACAGTTGCTCCCTATAAAAAGAATCAACCAACAGGCAATTGTTATAAAGCTCCACAGCCATTGCAAAATCGAATACCCCGAGCTCAATACACTTATTCCTGTATGCCGCAGTAATATTATCCGCATCTCTAAAAATCTGCCTTTTAATATCATCCTTTATCTCAAGAGAATTATACAACCTGTTGCCGATTTCTTTATAGGATATACCCGATGTAGCTGCTTTAACAAGGTTAGACGTTATATCTATGGATATCCTGTCGGTAAATGATGCCACTCCCGGAAAAATCCCTTTCCTTTCCCTGTGGGCTTGTATAACGGTAGATACCAAATACTGGGCAGACTCAAAAGTCAGAAAAGTAGGTTTTATCCTGCGGTCCAAAATATCACCACAATTTTTCAAAATTATGGGATAGTAAGTTCTTATTTCACTTTGGATAAAACCATAATATGATGTTCTCCAAATGGTTCCGGAACTTTTAAGGAATGTTTTTGTTCTCCAGTCTAAAGATTGAGTTCTGTTTAAGAGAAGAATCAATATTTTTTCGCTGGGTATGCCCAGCTTGTCCACCATGTATTTATATCTTTCCAATAATACGGTGGTTTTTCCCGAACCGGCAGCTCCTTTCAGAATAAGTTTTGAATTATCCGCTGCCTCTATAATGCTTTTCAATTCGCTATCAGAAATTATAGCCAATCACCCCAAAATTTCTCTTGGGATTATTATAGCACCTTATTCCAAATTTAAAAACACATTTATTAAAATTTACATTCGGCATAACATATATACTGCAACAACCTGTATTATAAAAATTAATGGAATACCTAACATAAATCTAAGATGCTTCGTCTTGTGTCCAAATAGTAAAAAAGACATATAAAGACCGGGACATCCGCCTATTATCCCAAAAAGAAATAATGTCCTTTCAGATATTCTTCTCTTTTTATGTCTGGCTTTATATTTATCCATCCCGGATATGGCAAATGCAATCAGGTTAATAATGGATAAAATTACAATTATATATATTTTGGACATAAAAGTTCTCCAACGCAAATCATAGAATATATTAAATGCATGGTTATTAATATTACATCTGTCAAAAACAAATCTATCTACTGAAAGTTTGAGGCAAATCTTAAAGTATTATTTATTGCTCTGTCAAATGCAATATTGATTCCACTGCATAAACTCTTTTTTTACAATAGATGTACCTT
>DAOOVO010000096.1:0-16317 GCA_035370245.1 Pseudobacteroides sp. | reverse complement strand
TTTCAAAGATCGATATTACCTGTTTTTAACAGGAGTTATTGCAGTGGAATCATTCTTTGACCAAGAAATATTTTGCAGTAAATTTTATCGAGTATAGATAATTGTGAAAAATTGCGGGTTTTGATATAAAAATCTTGCTGTTATGACTTCTATTAATATACAATTATTATATGGCATGTTTAAATAACACATATAAATTCTGATGGAAACGGAGCTTTTATATCATGATAAATATATCAAAGCCGATTAAAACTACTCTGCTGCGTTCGGACAATATTATGGATGACATCAAAAATCCACTGGCAAACAGAAAAAGCCATACAAAGGTTGCATCAACAATTCCTGTATATTGTTGCAGATTGATAGGCATAACAGAACCGTTCAACAGTTACTATGACACTCTTGCCGAGCTTGACTGTACGCTTTTAGGCCTTGGAAATCTGTATATTAAATATACCGAAAACATACCGATATTGATTGACAATGATATATCAATTAAAATTAGCAACTTATGGCAGGATAGTTTTTTTGAAATCGAAACGGAAGAATTTGTATCCGCATTGGATATATCCGGTCTGTTGTCTGAAGCTCCTTTAGGACCGTTAACAAGTGGCCTTCAGAGGTCATTTACAGACATATTAAATCTCTATAAAAAAAATTCACCGACAACTACTTCTACCATATTTAAAAACTTCTGCATTAAAATGCTGAGCTGGCTAAAAAAATATGCACTGCCTGTTTTCACAAACATGGATTTTCAAACATCCGTACATAATCCAAAGGTTCTATTTTACGGAAACATTAAAGAGCATGAGGTTTATTTTCTGCTAATCCTTTCAAAGCTAGGTGCGGATGTGCTGTATATAAACACATCGACCGACGGCAAATTCGGTGAAGTAGATAATAACAATGCATACTCACAATTGGTAAAGCTTCCAAAGACCGACGAACTTAAAAAATTTCCCGTTAAAAATATACAACAAAATAATACACCTCCCGGTCAATATAATCCTGTCTTTCCTTCATCGGCACAATCGCCGGTTCAAACTCCTCCAATTACTAATATGGGCTCACCTATTGAGAGAAGGAATTTTCCGGGGAGTGGGAAACGTGAAATGTCGTTAGAAGAACTGGCCAGGCTGTCTGCATCTACCGTCATGATACTGGCCTTCAATGAAGCTGGAGAGTATCTCCATAGAGGTTCCGGAGTCGTAATAGGAAGCAACGGTCTATTGGTAACAAATTACCACGTACTGCAAGGTGCTTGCTTCTTCGGTATTCTGTTTGAGGGAATGGATGAAGAAAGACCGTATTTCACATATACAGTAATAAATGCTAACGTTCATAAGGATTTGGCTCTTATAAAAATCAATTTCAGAACTCCTCCAATAGAAATTTCCAGAATGGGAGGGCTCGTTAGAGGTCAAAGAGTTGTAGCTATAGGAAGCCCATTTGGTCTTATGAATACCATTTCAGACGGAATCGTCTCAGGTTTTAGAAAATATAACAGTTTTGACTATATTCAGATAACAACACCTATCTCACCAGGGAGCTCAGGTGGAGCCCTCCTTAATATGTACGGTGAGCTTGTGGGAATAACCACTGCAATTTTTCAACAAGGTCAAAACCTTTCTCTTGCAGTTCCAAGCAGATATATAATTGAGCTTCTTGAGAACAAGTTCACAGTAATGAATATTGAATTAATGGACAAGTATTTCTCATTCAGTTACAATGGGTTAACCGTTAATTTTGACGGGTTTTTCAGCTATCTGTCAAATGAAAGGGATTATAAAATTGCTTTTCTGCAAAGCCGCTATGACCAAACAAACCTTAGACCATATGCTACAGACAAGCACTTTATTGAATCAATAGAAAATTTCTTTATTGAAAACATAAAAAACACAGCGATAAAGTATGGCATTGTAAAATATGAATTTGAACTTAAAGTATCAAATATGTTTCTTACATACACATACGATGGAGGCAAAATTATGAAAAAACTATGGATGTATAAATAATCACATTAATATTGATGGTTTAAATAAAGATACCGGACTTATGCTTATACTGTATAGTTCGGTATCTTTGTTCATCTTTATTGTATTTATTGTTGTATTTTTTGTTTTTTCTTTTTTATTGTACTTTATTGTTTAAAATCTTGCTCATACCAATTCTTTATCTTCTACCAGTAAAGAAAGAGGCACCTCCATTTTATCCTTACCGTCTAGCTTTGTAATCTCGGCGGTGTAGTTGTCCTTAACATTCTCCAGCCATACAGGAGATCCCTGGTACAAAACCTGAATTAATTTTCCCGATGAAATTATTTCTTTAGCTCTTATTGAGTCCAAGTCATACAACTCCTTTTTTATTTATTATGTCCCTTTTTGCTCTATTCTATATTAATTTATTTATACAATTCACATACCATATAATCCCACTTATTAAATTGTTGATTTTTGTAAATGATAAATAATACACTTTTATACCGTAAACAAAGGAGATATGATCACAATGACTTTAAATATTAATCCTATAATACTTATCGGAATAGTTGTAGTTTTCACTGTATTATTCTGGGTGAATATTAAGAGGTTCAGGCAGCTTCATATAATAAAGATGAACGACACATCTTTAACCTGCGAAGAGCTTGAAGAGCATGCAAGAAAGACCGCAATAGACCATACGGTTTCAAAAACAATAAGATACAACAATTGGCCGGTCTTGAATATGAATGAAAACTATGACTTTATAAAATCGGTTTATAAGGAATTAAATAATGCTGCCAGCAAAAAAAACGCCGTTCCGCCTGCTGCTGAATGGTTGTTGGACAATTTCTACATACTTGATGAGCAGGCTAAGGTGGTAAGAAAGGATCTTTCAGGTGAAACATATTTAAGGCTTCCTGTTTTAAAGTGCGGGCCTTTAAAAGGCTATGCCCGTATTTATGCCATTGCTGCCGAGCTGGTGTCTCATACAGGCGGTCAGATTAATGAAAGGATTATTCTTAATTATCTCAATGCATACCAAAGCCATAGCAGCTTGTCCGACAGGGAAATATGGGCACTGCCTGCAATGATAAGAATTTTACTTATTGAAAGCATTAAAGTTATTTGTGAAAAACTCAATCTCACGATTAAGGAATGGCAGCTTGCCGATGAATTAATCGACGGTGTTTTAAAAAGTGATGACATGAACACCCTTAAATTTATAAAAAGCATTGAGGCAAGGCTTAAATCCTCAGAACAGATTAGCACATCCTTTATTGAGCATTTATCTTACCGTTTAAGGAAGTCGGGAAGAGGATATGCAAAGCTCTCCGGAACATTGGATGACATTCTTTCCAAATACGGCAGCAGCACATCGGATATGTGCCAGAAAGAACACAGCATTCAAGCATCATACTCGGTGTCGATAGGTAATTCCATATTGAGCCTCAAGTACTTATCCTCTTTTGACTGGTCAAATATATTCGATGAAATAAGTAATGTTGAGAAGGCCTTAAGAGAAGATGAATCATACATTTTAATGGATTCATCCACCAGAAGCTTTTATAGGCAAAGGATTGAGGAGCTTGCTACCATATCAAGGACTACAGAGATTCATATTGCCAAAGAAGCCGTTAAGCTTGCTAAATCCCAGAACGCTCAAAACAGCAATGATGAACGTAGAAAACATGTAGGCTATTATTTAGCAGGTAATGGTGTAGAAGAGCTTCAAAACGCTATAAACTATAAACCTACAATCTTTAGAAGTCTGGCTTCAGGCATTAAGAAGCATGCAGCTCCTATTTACTTAGGGTCAATAATATTACCCACTGTGCTTATAACTTATTTTTTAATGCATTACACCTATAATCTCTCTACTAGAAATGCTTTTTTGCTGTCCGCTTTTACAGGCTTAATAGCTATTATTCCCGTTTCGGAAATAGTAACTAGCCTTGTGAACTGGACCCTTTGCAACATCACAAAACCTTCAACACTTCCACGGCTTGAGCTCAAAGACGGAATAGGAGAAGAGCTCAGCACACTGGTGGTAATTCCGGCTCTTCTTCCTGATGAAAAGCGGGTTAAGGAGCTTATAAGCAATTTGGAGAGACACTATCTTTCCAATAAGGAGAATAACCTTTATTTTGCACTTGCAGGAGACTTTAAGGATTCTCCCGATGAGAAAAGCGATCTTGATCAAAAGATTGTTGATGCCGGCTTAACAGGTATAAGGAAGCTCAACAATAAGTATAAAAGAGATAATGGAGTTGATATATTTTATTATTTTCACAGGCATAGAAAATTCAATAGTATCGAGAAAAAATGGATGGGATGGGAAAGAAAAAGAGGGGCTTTGGTGGAACTAAACAACCTTCTGACAGAATCTTGCGACACCAGCTACAGCATTATGTCCTGCAGTCATGACTCCATACCTAAGGTTAATTATGTCCTGACTCTTGATGCAGATACCATTATGCCCATTGGCAGTGCAAAAAAGCTTGTGGGTATCATGGCACATCCTCTCAACAAACCTGTTGTGGATGAAAAAAAGAAGATAGTTGTGGACGGTTACGGGCTTATTCAACCCCATATAGGCTTTGAGATAGAAAGTGCAAATAAAACCCTCTTTTCCAGGATTTATACAGGTCAGGAGGGCATTAATCCCTATGCCTGTGCCATTTCCGATATCTATCAGGATGTATTCAATGAAGGAATATTTACAGGCAAGGGTATTTACGATTTAAAGATTTTCCAAAAGGTCCTAAATAATGCAATTCCTGAGAACAGAGTTTTAAGCCATGACCTTTTAGAGGGATCCTATCTCAGAACAGGGCTTGCAACAGATATTGAGCTTGTTGACTCATTTCCTTCAAGTTATGCCTCTTATGCTGAGAGAATGCACAGGTGGACAAGGGGCGATTGGCAGCTGTTGCCATGGCTGAGAAAGAAAATAAAAGATAAAAACGGAAACTCAATAAAAAATCCGCTCAATATAATATCAATATGGAAGATAATTGATAATATGCGAAGAAGCCTCGTTGCACCTTCCATCCTTTTGCTTATAATATCGGGCTTCTCCATTTTGCCGGGATCAAGTTTTTTCTGGCTGGGTTTATCATTGTTTTTTATTTTCTTTCCAATAATAACCTCAATCATTGATTATATTGCGTCGTTAAAGATGATAAAAAACAGGGTTAAACGTCATATACCCGTCATTTCAGGTATTAAGGCAAGCTTATACCAGATGATACTCCAATTTACTTTTCTGCCATATCAGGGATATTTGGTGGCAGAAGCCATTATAACTACCCTTTACAGGGTATTTATAAGCAAAAAGAATATGCTGCTGTGGGTAACTGCCGCCGATGTTGAAAAAGAACAAAAAAATACGGTATTGGGTTTTTGGAATAAAATGAGAGTTGCATTACCCATAGCCTTAAGCGTTTTATGTTTTGCCATAATAATAAAGCCGTATTCGGCTGTGTTTACGCTGCCTCTTTTGATTTTATGGTCCTCTTCCCCATTTATTGCTTATTCCATAAGTCAAATAGAATCGGATGAATCCTTCGAAATCTCTCAAGATGATATGCAGGATCTTAGAGTTATTTCAAGAAAAACATGGCGGTATTTTGAGGAGTTCATAAATCATAAGAACAGCTACCTGCCCCCTGACAACTTCCAGGAAGATCCTCCAAACGGCATAGCATACAGGACATCTCCAACAAACATAGGTCTTGGGCTTATGTCTTTTCTTGCTGCAAGGGACTTAGGTTATATCGGAACCCATGAGTTTGTTGAAAGAACCGCAAAAACACTTTCAACAATGGATAAACTTGAGCGTTGGAACAATCACCTTTTAAACTGGTATGATACTCGTACATTAAGGCCATTAAGACCCCGCTACGTTTCTACTGTAGACAGCGGTAACCTTGTTTGCTATCTTATAGCATTCAGGCAAGGTATGTATGATTATCAAAAACACCCCATAATTGACAAAAAATATTTGCAGGGAATTGACGATACTGCTTTTCTTGCATCACTTGAAAGCGGTATAAAGATAAGCAAATTAGATCCTATAGATGTATTTCCATCTGATGGCAACAACAGCCTTATCACATGGAAAAGAACCCTTGAAGAAATAACTAGCAATATTTCCGGCCATAACACAAGAAAGTCCCCATGGCTTTATAAGCTGCAAAAAATGATTACGTCATTGAGGGAAGAGTTGGATTTATATTTCCCATGGATTGATGCCATTCAAACTGCATCTAAAAACTTTGCACGTGAAGCACAGGGAAACCCCGGAGTTATTCTGCATTCAGATATAACAAATGATTATGACAACAATTCATCTTTCCAGGAATTAGGTTTTGAAGACATCAAGTCAAACAATGCTAAAGGTGGCGGACTTAGCAATAGGGATATTTTAAGGCTTGCTGAAGATGCTGTCGCTAAAATAAAAATATCAATGGGACCTTTAGAATTAGCTGAAACTTACAACAAGGTGATTTATGAAATTGAATGTATAATGGATGACTGCAAGGACAAGTCAATCAGTGGATACCAATGGCTTCAGGACCTACATTCAGCAATTTATAAAGCCCTTGGCAACCTAAACGCTCTTAACGGCAAATGTGAAAGCATAATTGAAAAAATAAGCAGTATAATTGAAAATACAAGCTTTACTCCTCTTTACGATCAAAAGAAGCAGCTTTTTTCCATTGGATACAATCTGGAAGAAAACAGGCTCACAAACTCATATTATGACTTGCTTGCATCAGAAGCGAGACAGACCAGCTATATAGCAGTTGCAAAAGGCGAAGTACCTCCTAAGCATTGGTCCAGGCTGGGCAGAAGCATTACTGTTGTAGATTTCTACAGAGGATTGGTTTCATGGACGGGTACAATGTTTGAATACCTCATGCCCCTAATTCTAATGAAAAACTATAAAAATACATTGCTTGATGAAACATACTCCTTTGTAGTAAGAAGCCAGAAGAAATACGGAAAACACAAACGTGTCCCGTGGGGTGTCTCGGAATCGGGATTTTATGCCTTGGATATTGATCTTAACTACCAGTATAAAGCAGTTGGGGTTCCATGGCTCGGTCTAAAGCGGGGTCTTCTTGAAGACACCGTTGTATCCCCCTATTCTACCTTCCTTGCACTCCATGTAGACCCAAAGAGTGCAATAGATAATATTAAAAGGCTTCGTAGAGAAGGTCTTGACGGTGCATATGGCTTTTATGAAGCAATTGACTATACCGCAGAAAGACTTCCTTTCGGTTGGAGAAAGGCAGTGGTAAAAAGCTATATGGTTCACCATGAGGGTATGAGCCTTCTATCCCTCAACAACTTTTTAAACAGGAATATTATGCAGGAGAGGTTTCATAATGACCCTGTCGTAAGGGCAGGAGAGCTTTTGCTTCAGGAGAAGGTTCCTGTTGACTTTACATCTGCGATGGAAAACAAAGAGAAGGCAGTTCCATACAAAGATATGGTTTATAAAGGCAGGGTGTCTCTGCGTAAATTTAAGGCACCTGATTTTACACTGCCAAAAGCACACCTTCTTTCAAACGGAAGCTATTGTGTTATGATAACCGACAGGGGAACAGGCTACAGCAAAAACAACCTTACAGCCATTACCAGATGGAGGGAAGACATCACATTAGATCCAAGCGGTATGTTTTTTTATATCAGAAATATGGAAGACAATACATTATGGTCATCAACTTACGATCCTATAAAAAAGAGACCGGACAAATACGAAGTAGCCTTTTCCGCAGATAAAGCACGGTTTAAAAGAGTCGACAAAAATATTGAGACTGTAACCGAAGTAACGGTTGCATCGGAGGATAATGCGGAAATAAGACGCTTATCCATAAAAAACATTGGTGAAAAAGAAGTTGATTTGGAAATAACAAGTTATTTTGAGGTTGTTATGGCACCTCAAAATGCAGACGTCGCTCATCCGGTTTTTAGCAATCTATTTGTAAAAACCGAGCTTGTGCCGGAAGTAAATACAATCTTAGCAGTAAGGCGTCCCAGATCGGAGTCGGATAAAATATATTGGCTCTTTAACACTTTATTTGTTGAAGGTGAAACAATGGGAAGCCCCGAATATGAAACAGACAGGCTGGCATTTATAGGAAGGGGCCATACCGTATCAAATCCTGTTGTTTTAGAACGTGCAAAACCTTTATCGGGCAGTGTCGGCTCTGTTCTTGACCCAATTATGAGCACAAGAGTCAGGGTAAGGATCCAGCCCAAGCAAACGGCAAAAATCTCCCTTATAACAGGAGTTAGCAAGGGACGTGATACTGCCTTGGAGTTAGCACAAAAATATTCATCACCTGAGGCTATCGAAAGCGGATTCAAGCTTGCACAAACCCGCAGTCAGGTTGAGGCAGGATACCTTAACATAAGCTATAAAGACCTTGAGCTGTACCAGGATATGATATCCCATGTTTTGTTTATAAGTCCGCTTAGAAGAAACTACAGCGACTCCATAAAGGAAAACAAAAAGGGTCAGTCTTCCCTGTGGCCGTATGGAATATCGGGTGATTTGCCCATTGTAACTGTTGCATTGAGCAAATCTTTAGATACCGACATTGTGTATGACATTTTGAAGGCCCATGAGTACTGGAAGCTTAAGGGTCTAATGGTTGATCTTGTTATACTCAATGAAGAAGAAGGCGGATACAGCAACCCATTACGTTCAATGCTTATGGATATTATATCCTCAAGCCATGCTCACGATATCATAAATAAGCCGGGTGGTGTCTACCTTTTAAACCGCAACAGCATGCCGGATGAGGACATCACTCTCATATATTCGGTATCAAGGCTGGTGCTGAAGGGAAATCAGGGACCATTATCAGACCAGGTGAAATATGCCTCACTCTATAAAGACATTGAGGTGGACAGCATAGCAAAATTCAATACTACAAGTACAGGAAATGGAGTTCTGTCATCGGAATTTAGCAAAACGGGAAATGAATTTGTAATAAGGCTTGAAAAAGGTGAGTTTACACCAATGCCATGGACAAATATTATTTCAAATCCACATTTCGGTTTTATCGTAACTGAGTCGGGCTCAGGGTATACCTGGAGTGAAAACAGCCGTGAAAACAAATTGACTCCGTGGTCAAACGATCCTGTATCCGATACACCGGGAGAAATTTTTTACATGTGCCATAGGAACAGCGGCAAAATATGGTCTCTGACGCCATTGCCTGTAAGACAGGATGTAGATTACAATATCACCCATGGCTTTGGATATTCTGCTTTTGAACATCAAAGCAACGGCATAATGCATAGTCTTGTACAATTTGCCGCCATGGATGCACCGGTAAAAATAAACATTATAAAGCTTTCCAACATCACAGGAAAAAGTCAGAGCCTTACTCTTACCTATTATATAAGGCCTGTTTTAGGTGTCAGTGACCAGACTACGGCAATGCATATAAGAACATGGCAAAACCATAACGGTACCCTCTTTATTGAAAATCCATACAATGAAGAGTTTAAAGGAAGAGTAGCATTTATAGATGTTACAGAAAAAGACAGAACAGTTACTGGCGATAGAAAAGAATTTTTTGGAACAGGAAAGCTGTCTTATCCGACAGGCCTTTTACAAAACGGGCTCTCAGGCAATTTGGGCATAGGTTTTGACCCGTGTGCCGCCATGCAAATCAGCATAGAACTAGAACCTAACAGTAAAAAAGAAGTTGTGTTCCTTTTAGGCTCCGGAAAGAATGCTGAAAATGCATATAATCTGGCTTCAAAATACAACAGTATTGATGCTGCAAAGAAGACATTTGATGAAGTTAGAAACTTCTGGAAAAACAAACTGGAAACAATACATGTTGAAACGCCCGATAACTCAATGAATATAATGCTCAACGGCTGGCTTTTATATCAGGTAATAGCCTGCCGTCTATGGGCACGGTCGGGTTTCTATCAATCGGGAGGTGCCTTTGGCTTTAGGGATCAGCTGCAGGATTGTCTGCCTCTTATAAGTATATGGCCTGAAATGGTACGCAATCAGATTTTGCTCCATGCAAGCCATCAATTTGTAGAAGGAGACGTTCAGCATTGGTGGCATGAGCCTTCCGGCAAAGGTACAAGGACACGCTTTTCCGATGACCTGCTCTGGCTTCCCTATGTTACAGCAGAGTATATAAGGGTGACCAACGATTTTGAGATACTTGACGAAATTGTTCCATACATTGAAGATGAGCCTTTAAAGGAATTTGAGGATGAAAGATATTCGATTCCTCGTCCATCCGAGCTTAAAGAGCCGCTATACGACCACTGCAGGAAAGCAATTGAAAGGTCGCTGGCTTATGGGGAACATGGTATTCCCCTCATGGGATCGGGAGATTGGAATGATGGAATGAATACTGTGGGTAACAGAGGAAAGGGCGAAAGTGTCTGGCTCGGCTGGTTCTTGTATTCCGTTCTCAATGCCTTTGCTCCAATATGCCGTCAAAAGGGGCAGCTTGAGGAATCGCAAAAATACTTGGAAGCTGCAAAGTCAATAGCACAAGCCATTGAACTTAATGCATGGGATGGCAACTGGTACAGAAGAGCTTATTTTGATAACGGTCAACCTTTAGGCTCAATTTCAAACAGCGAGTGTAAGATTGACTCAATTTCCCAATCATGGGCTATACTCTCTGAGGGAGGGGACAAGGATCGTGCTCGTGAGGCCATGAACTCTCTGGAAAATTATCTTATACAAAGGGATGAAGGTCTTATAAAGCTTTTGACGCCTCCTTTTGACGAAAGTGATTTAGAGCCCGGATATATAAAAAGTTATATCCCCGGAGTCCGTGAAAACGGAGGTCAGTACACTCATGCAGCAGCATGGGTCATAATTGCATTTGCAAAACTTGGAGACGGTGACAAGGCTTTAGAGCTGTTTGATATGATAAATCCAATAAACCATACCAGGACACAAATGGAAATATCCAAGTACAAGGTAGAACCATATGTTATGCCTGCTGATGTGTATGCCATACCACCTCATGTAGGAAGGGGAGGCTGGACCTGGTACACAGGTTCTGCCGGCTGGTACTACAAGTCCGGAATAGAATATATTCTTGGTTTTAAAAAAGAAGGAAACTCAATAATTATGGACCCTTGCATACCCAAGAAGTGGAAAGGTTTTACCATAGATTATAATTACGGCAGTTCCAGTTACAGGATAGAAGTTAAAAACCCTCAGGCAGTCAGCAGGGGCGTGCGTAAGATAGTTATGGACGGTAAAAAAATTAATAATTCAATACCTCTTGTTAATGACGGGAAAAAACATAGGGTAGAGGTTGTGATGGGCTAATGCATAGTATGACAGGAAGACTTAAGCTTTTTTCCTGTCATATCCCTAACAGGGATATTCTAAAGTTTGTACAAATCGTAAAACTTTAGATATCGTAATTACTGAAGCCATAATATTTGGGGAACAATATTATTGCATCTTCTCAACAGCATATAACCACAGCCCGATATTCCATGCATCAATGACAACGGCTTATTGCCAAACTTTTTCTCATTGATAATATCCGGCTCTATAACTTCTGCCAACAGTTTATTAAAAGTATTTACACACCTATTTTTTAATTCAACATCCTTCAAAACATCAGCCGCGTATTCCAGTATTTCGAGATTTCCCATATCTCCATCACAATAATACGGACTATTACCGAAACCGCTTTTTATTGTGTGGTCTAAAGCTTTATATATTTCCATATCTATTGAATCATCTTTATATCCGCATTCTTTAATAATAATTCTGCTCAAAAGTATTCCAGGCCATCCCATTTGCCATCCAGGCTTATCGAGAATCTTTTCACATGCATCAGATTCTCTTTCCAATTTTAACAACTCTCTGATAGCAGTTTCAACAGTTGTATCACCCGTTATAGACATAAACCTTGCCAACACAGCCATTACTCCATCATTTCCATATGCAAAACCAGGAATGGCTTTCTTGTTATTTATTCCCAATGATATGGACTTATAAGCCATATTTGTAATATTAAGGACCCCATCCTTAATGTCATTAAAATCTTCATTTTGGTATATGGATATCAACACTGCCATAATACCTGAAGTTCCCTCAAAAAAGCTGGTGTCTACTTGATTTACAATTATTGACTCAATAAAAAGCAATCCTTTCTTAACAGCCTCTTTTATATTTTTATCTTTTGTTATTGAATATATTTTTGAAAGAGTATACAACTCTCCTGCAATTCCTTTATACGCTCCAATTTCTATGCTACTTTTTTTGTTCAGATTTCCGATAGCAACCAATGACTCTCTCATAGCTTCTATCGCAGCATTTATAAAATACTCTTTCTCGGTTGTTATACCCAAATACAAAAGAAATAGTGCAATACCGCTGTTTCCATCATATAGATCATAACATCCCGGAGACGGTATAATATCTTTACCGGTTCTAACAGTGGTTATCCAATTTCTGCTTATTGTGGATCCATTAAGACCGATAATGCTCTTTTGTATTAAATGATCTCCCAGACTAATACCAAGACTTAATAGAGGATTTTTTTCTATCCTGTTAAAAGAATTGTCATCGGCAAAAGCAATAGGGGTTTTATTCATATTCTCTATCGCAAAACGTGCATCCAATAAATATAACTGCCTCTTCAAATCATTTTCAGTAAGTCCATACACTCTGGTGGTTATAATCGCCAGGTATGAAGAATTGCTGCTAAATAAAGACTTAAGCAATTCAGTGAATTCCGACTTGTATTTTAATATCAATTTATAATAATAGACAAAGCCACACTTTATTGAAGATATATAAGATTTAGCCAATAATTCAAATTCTTCTGAAAGAAAATCAATTTTATAAACCGAAGAATCAATAATATCCTGCACAATATTCATTGATGATGTATTTAAACTTAAATTTTTTTCCATGCAAACAAATATATCATCCAAATCGTTCAATACCGGATATTGTGGTTGGGGAACCATATTTATATTTTTAAATCCTCTGCAGTTCAGTATATAGAGGAGAGCTAAAAGCTGTCCGGAATAAACAAAATATTTAGCCGGGTCTTGAACTTCTTTGTATTCGACAGGCTGTATATAGTCTGTAAAGCAATAATTATCGCAGGATACCAATCTTCTTACATTCAAGTAATGTTCAGAAGATACCTTAGAATTAGACCATTTTATTATATCGTTAAAAATCTTAATATTTTCCAATGGACTGTTTCTAAATAAAATTTTAGTATCGTTAGAAAATGTTATTACAGCACTCTTTTCTATAAAATTACATTGTATCCTTGCAATTTTAACGTCTCCACATTCATTCAGCAGTTGATCTTTTATTTTTTGAAAATTATCTTTAGTTAGATTTACCACTTCAAGAGTAAATTTTATATAGTCTTCAATCCGGTCTTTATCCGAATATTTTCTATATAAACCTTCTACTAGAGATGTGGAAAACTCTTTCCTATCCTGTATTATATCCGGTAAACTTTCATAAATATCAATTATATTTTTACTCATTTCTGAAATGCAGCAGCCATATATCAAAATTTTATCTTCTACGTCACATATGTTATCCTGTTCCGCCATTTCAAATGATGACATATGCTACCTCCTTAATTACAATATATTTAGATAAAAATAACTAATTACACTATAACATAGATTTTTGTATAATATTTATTTGTATAATAATCGTTGAGTTACAAGTAATGAGTAAAAATATGATGAAATGTATTTTGAATAGTGGATATAGAAGAATATTATAAAAGCCGATTTTAGGAACACTTCCTCAAATCGGCTTTTATTCATCATATCCAGGTTAATTAATAACAGTTTGCATTTGGTATTGTAGCTTTTAATCCACTAAACCTTTCAGCATTCTGGTTGATACCAAGCATGTCTGTCCGTTTATCATGTGCAAACATCTTTTATTCAAATCGATCTCTCGTATATTATCTTTATTTACTATAAAAGATTTGTGGCATCTATAGAAACGGCTATCCAGCTTTGCCTCAATATCTTTCAGTTTAGCATAGAACTCAATTTGCCTGTCTAATGTATGTACAATTACTTTATGAATGGTAGGAGATGTTTCAAAAAACAAAATTTTACTATATTCCACATTAATAATTTTATCATCTGCTTTCATGGTAAAAATTTTTTGGAGCTCTGTTGCTTTAGCCGAGTACTTTTTATGTGCATTAATAATACATTGATGTATTCTATCTTTTATGTTACTATAATTATCTTTTATTATATAATCCATTGCCTCAACTTTATATATGAAAGTCAGATAGCTCATTTCCGAGTGGGTAGTAACAAAAACAATAAATCCTCTCGGATCATATTCTCTTATCTTTGCAGCCAATTCAATGCCGTTCATCGATGACTTTAAGTCTATATCCAGGAAATATAATCCCGAAACATCGTTTTCACTTAAATAATTCAATATATCATCAGGTTTTGCTGTGGTTAAAGTCAGTTCCATATCTAAATTTTCTATCATAGTAATATCTTGAATTATTTTTGCAAATCTTTCTCTTTGTTCTTTATTGTCTTCACATACAAAAATCCTAAGCATTTTTTACCCTCCTTACCTTTTCGCTATTTCTAAAAGTTGTTTAAATTCACCATTCTCCACTATTGTATCTATAGAAACATTAGTATACTTTCCGGTAATTTGTTTTAAATTATAAAGCCCTAATCCTCTGTTTTCTCCTTTTGTTGAATAACCCTTTTCATATATTTTGTATATGAGGACTTCCTCATATATACTGTTTATTATAACGAAAAGTACAGAATTCTCTTTATTTATAACTGCTACTTTCATAGAAGGCTTTTCACATTTTATTGCAGCTTCGATAGCATTGTCAAGGAGTATACCTATCACTCTGCTTATGTCAATAATATCCATATCTATTCTTTCAATAGGCTCTGCAATATCGATAAAAACATCTATATTCAATTCCTGTGCTCTAATTATTTTAGAAGAAAATATTCCTTTTATCTCAGGGATTTTTATATTTGAGAGAAGGCCTAACTTAAAATTATTAGAAGCCATTCCTTTACTTAATGGGAATATTTTTTCGTTAAAATACTTTTCAAGGCTGTCAATATCCCTGTTTTCAATATATCCAATCATTGATGACAAAATATTTATATAATCATGTCTAAAAGACCTCATATCTGCATAAAGCTTTTCTAAGCTACTGGTATATTCCTGAAGGCTGTCAAATTGAATCTGTTTATTTTTTAAATCCATTTCCTTAGTAATACTTGTTATCAGGATATAAATGATTATCATCAAAAGAATAAAATATGAAAAAAACAATATTCCGTTAACCCTTATTATATTGCTGCTTGAGCCTTGATTTGACTGATAAATAATGTTTATATAAAAAATTATTATTGTTAGCAATAAACTTGCAACTATTAGCATTCCAAACTTACCTTTAATTTCCAACGACGACAAGTTGCTTTTCCTGTTTATCAATACCCCTAAAGATTTAGTAACAAAAAATAAAAACAGTGCATCTATCGAAATAAGCAAATAATATAATATTATATTTTCTCTAACATGAGTTTGAGTAATCCCAAGGACTGATACACAAATATTGCTCACAAGATAATCGGACAATATAAACAAAATTGCTGAAATAATAGGAATAGAGATGCTTCTGACAATATTTCTTCCACCCCTGTATATAAATATAGCAGCAATAATCAGCATGGGAATGATTGTCATAAATTCACTTATATTCAGTAGAATTGATGAAGCAATCTGAGTTAGAAAAACCATTAAAAGTTTCTCTTTTATATTGAATTTAAATGAATTTAAATTTAATACTGATATATAGAAAAGTAAGATGGATCCAAATTGCATCAAATACATGTCCATAATATAAATGCTACCTCTAATGTTATTTTTTATTATATTATACCATATTTGTGGATTTAGTCTATCAGTGACTATCAAATTATTTGTATAATTATATAAAAGGGGCTGTTGCATTAATTTCTTAGTGCAACAGCCCCTAGTCTTCAATATATGTTAGTCTTCAATATTTTCTTTTAAAAGTTCCAGCGGTATTTTAGGTTCATATGCTGCCAGGAAGAAACATGCACCTCTGGACTGATCTCCTATTTTTATACTCGCATTACCTATTTCACCTATTAATCTGCTTCCAAACTTTTCACTCATACTAACTATTTGCTCTCTCAAGTTTTTCATAATTCTTATACCCCCTGTTTAATATTTTGTATGAATTCGAAAACTCGTAGAGCTTCGAAATTCTATATTTGAGGC
>DAOOVO010000095.1:0-16791 GCA_035370245.1 Pseudobacteroides sp. | reverse complement strand
TTTTCAAAGATCGATATTACCTGTTTTTAACAGGAGTTATTGCAGTGGAATCATGATTATATATTTATCTAAAATATTGACTTCAAACCTCATTATTCTCTTATTATACCATTCTTTATGCCTTTTTTATCAAAAATCTAGCAAATTTAAACAAAAACAATCTTTGCTTTATTTTAAAAAGTATGATAAAAGTATATATATAAAAATTATATAAAAAATTATATAATTATTTATATATACAACTACTTTATAAGGAGCTGCTAGTAATGAGTTTTTCTAAATTGTTGGGTACTATTATTGACATTTTTTGGAATATACCTATTTATGTACCAATAATTTCGTTATCCCTCATCCTGCTTACATTCATTTTAAATAAAGACAGGCTTTGGACTATACCTAAACTTACATTTCTATTTGCAATAGTTATTACAATGTATGATATCACCACAAAAACGCCCGGTGAAAATCTAATAATTCAATTTAAAAACTATATCTATGAATCAGAATACAATTATAATTTTCTACATATCTACATTCCTATTTTTCTTTATTGTCTTTTGATGGCATTTATATTTAGCAATATTGAAAAAATCAAAAACATAATTTCCATAAAGTAATTTCATTTTTATGTAAATAACGCAGATATTATAAATTCATAATATCTGCGACTATTCATAGGGTATTATACATTATTTTTTTGATTTCTTCTGTTTTGCATCATTTCATCATCATTTGTCAAATCATCGATTATTGGATTATTATTTGCTTTGTAATTAGATGTATCGTAATGGGATTGATTGTAATCAGCCCGCTTCCTACTTTCTTCTATATGCATTTTTTCTATTTCCAACTGGTTTTTAGCCCGAATTTCTTCAGCTCTAATCATTGCATCGCTTTTATCTGTTCTACTTTGACTCTATACTTGAGTACCAAAAATATTATCACACCAATTATTCCAGCAATGCCAACACCACCGGCAACAAGAGCCTCCATAATTTGAGCAGCAAACGGATCAGTAAACATAGGATTTTTGCCTCCACCAAAAATTTATCTCACATATTCTCCAACTTCTTATCCCTCATCATCAAGTCAACTACAGCTTGTCTTGCGTCCTTGCCATTGAATAAAACCTCATACGCCTGACTTGTAATAGGCATTTCCACATTCAATTTCTTTGCAAGGTGGTAAGCTGCTTTTGTTGTGTTCACTCCTTCTACAACCATTGCAACTTCCTTCAATGCTTCTTCCATACTCTTTCCTTTACCTATAAGTATTCCTGCTCTTCTGTTTCTGCTATGCATGCTTGTACATGTTACGATTAAATCTCCAATTCCTGCAAGACCTGAAAAAGTAATTTGACTTGCTCCCATAACCTCGCCAAGTCTGGACATTTCTGTAATTCCTCGAGTCATAAGAGCTGCTTTTGTGTTGTCACCAAAACCCAAACCGTCAGAAATACCTGCACAAAGAGCTATAACGTTTTTAATTGCTCCTCCAAGCTCAACGCCAATTATATCTGAATTGGTATAAACCCTGAACATTGGCGACATGAATATATCCTGAATAAAAAGGGCTGCTTCATTATCCTCCGAAGCTGCTACAATTGCCGTAGGTATTCCTCTTCCTACTTCTTCGGCATGGCTTGGCCCGGATAATGCAACTACCCTTACATTCGGTGCTTCCTCTTTAATAATTTGTGACATGGTAAGATATGTTTCGTCTTCTAATCCTTTTGAACATGATACTACAATCATGCCGTCCTTAAGAGAGCCTTTTATAGTTTTCATGGTGCTTCTCATAAATTCAGACGGAACCACCATTATTACAGCTTCTGCATCTTGCAATGCTTCGTTAACATCGTTGGTACAAATAACTGTATCCGGAACCCGAACACCGGGTAATTTTACAATATTTTCTCTATGGGTGTTGATGCCCTCAGCTTCTTCCTTAAAGAATGACCACATCCTCACTTTATGGCCATTAGAAGCCAATTGCACAGATAAAGCTGTTCCCCAACTGCCTGCACCCATTATACAAATGTTTTTACCCATAACTATCCTCCTAATTCTTTACGCAGTCTTCTTCTTTCCGAATTTGGATTCGGTACCTTGAACTATTCTTTGTATATTTGATCTATGTCTAAAAATTATAAGTACTGCAAAAATTACTGCAAATGCTACATATAACCTATCGTTTCCTTTATGTATATAGGCCGCAAGGGGAAATAAAGCCGATGCTATTATGGAGCCTAGTGAAATATACCTTGAAATCGCCACAACCAAAGCAAATACTCCAAACAATATCAAAGCTACTTTCCAATCTATCATTAAAACCACTGCAAAGCTCGTTAGTACACCTTTTCCGCCCTTAAACTTAAAATACAAAGGCCAGTTATGACCTAAAATAGCTCCAAAACCGGCTACCATACGACCTGCATCTTCATATACCAATCCACCAATTATACACGCTACAACACCCTTTAATGCATCTCCCAGAACAACAAATACAGCTGCCTTTTTTCCCAAAGTACGCAAAGTGTTTGTGGCACCTGCATTTCCGCTTCCGTGTTTTCTAACATCAACACCATATGCCTTTCCAACCAAAAGGGAAGAATTAAGACATCCCAAAAGATACCCCAAAACAAACATAGATAAGATTTTCAAATAATCCATTTCTATAAATCCTTTCCCGCACTTTTATTCATTTTCCTTGCTTTTTTCTCTAAGCAGGAACTTTATTGGTGTTCCTTCAAAACCAAAGCTCTTGCGAAGCTGGTTTTCAAGATATCTTTCGTATGAATAATGCATTAGCTCCTTATCATTTACAAAAATTACAAACGTTGGCGGCTTGACTCCAGCCTGGGTCATATAATATATTTTAAGCCTTTTGCCTTTGTCTGACGGAGGCTGAACCATTGCAATAGATTCATTCACAAGATCGTTTAACATACCTGTTGAAATTCTCAAAGATGCTTGATTTGCAACATAATCCACCAGTTCAATGATCTTATGAACCCTTTGACCTGTTTTAGCAGAAATAAAAAGTACCGGTGCATATGTCATAAATCCAAGTTTTTCCAATACACTTTTTCTATACTCTTCCAGTGTGCCGGTTGTCTTTTCAACCAGATCCCATTTGTTTACTATAATTATGGATGCTTTGCCGTTTTCATGGGCATAACCAGCGATCTTTGTATCCTGCTCGGTTACACCATCCTGTGCATCAATCATAATGATACAAACATCAGCTCTCTCAATAGCCGTCCATGAACGTATAGTGCTGTATCTTTCTATATTTTCGCTAATCTTGCTTTTTCTTCTTATTCCGGCAGTATCAATAAATACATATTTTCCGTTGTCCTTTTCGAAATATGTATCAATAGCATCTCTGGTAGTACCGGGTATATCACTGACAATAACCCTGTCCTCTCCAAGAATTTTGTTGATAAGGGATGATTTGCCTGCATTAGGCTTGCCAATAACAGCAACCTTTATAACGTCTTCCCCGTAATCCTCACCTGTATCCTCGGGAAAATGCTCGTAAACCGCATCTAAAAGGTCACCCATTCCAAGGCCGTGTACAGAAGATATTGTAATCATATCGCCCAAACCCAGATTATAGAATTCATAAACTTCAGGCGGCGGTTCCCCAACTCTGTCAACTTTATTTACAGCGAGGATTATAGGCTTCTTTGCTTTCCTCAACATACTTCCAACCTCTTTATCGGAGGCTGTCATACCATCCTTACAATCAACCATGAATATTATAACATCTGCAGTTTCGATTGCCAACTCTGCCTGTCTTTTCATCTGCTGCATTATTTTATCTTCAGTGTATGGCTCTATTCCACCCGTGTCTATAAGGGTAAATTTCCTGTTTCTCCACTCAACATCGGTATAAATCCTGTCCCTGGTTACACCCGGTGTATCTTCAACAATGGATATCCTCCTGCCTGCTACATAGTTAAAAAACGTGGACTTACCCACATTTGGTCTTCCAACAATAGCTACTATCGGTTTTGCCACTTACTATCACTCCCAACCTGTTTCTTATATTCCCAAAACACTGTTTATAAATGAAATCCCGCTGTTCTCAACAGGAGTAACTTTCGCACCCAATGCATCTTCAAGCATTCCGACTGTATAGTCATCAAGAAGCAGGTCTGTATCGGCTTTGAGCATGCTTTTACATACCAAAACCTCATCCCCAATGTCCTTACCGCTTAATTGCGATACAATATCTCTTCCTGTAAGAAGTCCTGTTACAGTTACATTTTCACCAAAAAACTCATTAATTATTTTATATACATTAACAGTAATACTGTATTTTTCCTCCAATCGTGTTGCAAGCATTTTAATATAATTATAAGCAGAAACACCTGTTATAATACTTACTTTTCTGCTTTTGTCCGGATTTACATCTACAGTGCCTATATGCCCGTCAAATTCGTTTATCAGCTTGGCTATGAGTCCCACACCGTTTTCTATCTGCGGAAAGTCTTCATAGTACTCATAAGGCGGTATTTCTTTTCCAGCCATCACATAGAACTCGTCAGCAATATATACAATTCTTGAACCGTGTTTTTTAAGAAACTCTTCCTGTATCTTTTCAACCTGCTCTATAACTTCCATTGAAGAGACTTCGTCATAGGGCTCCAGCTTGCATAAGCCTTCCCTGTGCTTTGTTAGTCCGACAGGCACAACGGATATGCTATTAACTGCAGGATATAGCTTGGCAAGATCCATAATTGACTTTGAAAGCTCTTCTTTATCATTAATCCCTCTGCAAAGAACAATCTGGCAATTAAGTGTTATACCGCTTACAGCAAGCTTTCTTATTTTACTCATAACACTGCCTGCGAACCTGTTTTTCAGCATAAAAACCCTTAGATCCGGGTTTGTAGTATGAACGGATATATTTATAGGAGACATTCTGTATTTTATAATCCTGTCGATTTGGTTGTTATCCACATTGGTCAATGTAACATAATTACCGGACAGAAACGACAGCCTCATGTCATCATCCTTAAAATAAAGAGAATCTCTCATTCCTTTAGGCATCTGATCTATAAAGCAAAATATGCATTTATTTGAACAGCTTTTTGCCTCATCAATGAGCTCATCGACAAACTCTATTCCCAAATCATCGTCTTCGCACTTTTCAATGTCAATTTCCCATATCTCTCCGTCTTCTTTCTTTATTTCAAGGGTTATCTCCTCATCGCATATTAGGAATTTATAATCGAATATATCCCTAATATTTTCTCCGTTTATTGTTAAAAGCACATCGCCTTTTTCAATCCCAGCCTCCTGTGCAATACTACCAGGCAGCACATTATTAATTATTATAGGTGTCTCTTTTTTCAAAACGGTTCCTCATTTCTTAATATAGGTCTCTACATTAAACCCCTCAAAAAAGACCAAATTTTCTAGATATAAACAAAAAACAGCAGTGTCAACTGCTGCTTTTCCATCACTTTTATTAGTCTTCAACCTCTATTACCTGAATCGATTTCTGACCTGATTTCTTTTTAACACTGTAAGTGCCGCATTCTGTGCAAACTCTGTGTCTAAGCTTATATGCATGACATTTTGGACACTTATCCAAATTTGGTGCAGACAGTTTCCACTGTGATCTTCTCTTACCTGTTCTAGCTTTCGACCATTTACGCTTTGGATTTGCCATTATAACACCTCCCGCCTATTAAACCCATTATATCTTAATTATCAAAAAATTTCTTAAGCACTTCTAACTGTGGATTTATATTTTCATCCTTGCAGTCACATGTCTTCTCATTGAGGTTTACACCACATCTTGGACATAGGCCTTTACAATTATCATCACATACCTTTTTAACAGGTAAGTTCAAAATTATATTATCCTTTAATATACTGTCAAGCAATATATAGTTATCATTATATGTATAAGCATCTATATCTGCAGTATCGCTGCTTTCAATAATGTCTTCTTTTATTTTTATCTCCAGGCTGTCCTCAATATCCTTTACGCATCTGCCGCATTTAACATTATATGATGCCCTCAATCCGCCATTTAACTTCAACACACCACCGGCATTTGTAAGGACACCTTCGAATTTTACATTGTCTTTGAAAACAAAACCTGAATCTAAATCATTCAACTCAGCTATGGCTTCATCGAACTTGACATCTAAGCTTGCACCATTAATTTTAACTATACTTGATACATCAATTTTCATATTGCCACCCCATAAAACCGACAAATGATATTATACTAACTAATAATACCATTGTCAAGATAAATATTGATTTTATTATGCGGTAATTCAATGCGTACCGATTTGCCAATCTATAATTCATTCTTTCGTAATTTTGGGTTTAGTTTATTATTTCCGAATTAATAATACTTAATACTTATGGCCGTACAATTGAATCATTTACATAAATATAAATACAAATAAAAATCTCCGTTGCAAGTGATTAATGTCAATTTTGTGTTAAATAAAAACTAATTTTTTCCGATATATATTATAGTGCAAAAATTTAATTAATCAATTGCAATTCAGATCATCTTTACAAAAACCCATTCAAATTCAACTGTTTTAACACTCTAGATGTTTTCTTTTTGTATTTAAGGGTAATTTATTAACAGGCAGAGTTTTCTGATGGGCAAGGTCCAAAAGTGACCTTAATGAAAGGGGGGCTTGTTATGACAAATGACAAAGAATATCCAAGCTTCAACATTGCCGGAAACGGCAGGCTTGAAATTGTATCATCAGGCAAAACAATACCTTTCAGATTGGTCAGCATGTCTGCTGTATGTGCACTGATTTGCATGGAAGAAGAGATAGATATTTCTTCACAGGTTAAAATTCAAATAGTGTTAAAAAGCGGCTTCTTTGATGTAAAGATTAATGCCGAAGGAATATCAAAAATGAGTAATCAATCGGATAGCGGATATCAATATGAAATACCTTTTACAAGTCTATCAGAAGACGAGATAAACGAAATAAACGAACTTCTAATAAACAGCTTCGATTTATCATATGCATAAAACCAATATTACTTTTTTTCTTCCGGAGCAATACCAATTAAATTCTTTGCTTTAGATACTTCAAACTCATTTGGAACAGCTGCCTTATCCAGATTATAAGGCAGCTTTAATTCTTCCCACTTTTTCTCACCATACTTGTGGAAAGGAAGTATCTCAACATTCTCAACATTCTTTAACCCATTTATAAACTCTTTTAATTTGAATAAGCTTAAAAAGTCATCTGTAAATCCCGGTATAACAACATATCTTATCCATAAGGGTTTTCCAATTTCACTCAAATAATTTGCAAATTCAAGAGTATTACGATTTGAGCAGCCTGTAAGCTTCATATGTGCGTCAGGGTTTATATGCTTTATACTCATCATAACAAGGTCTGTCAGCCCCATGAGTTCTTCAAGATTTTTGGCCTTAGACCCGATATAACCGTTAGTATCTATGGCAGTATGAACATCCATTTTTTTGAGTTCTTTAAAAAGCTCAATAATAAAGTCCATCTGAATCAGCGGCTCCCCGCCTGTTACAGTAACACCGCCTCCCGAAGCTTTTAAATAAGGTAAATATTTTTTAATTTTTCCGATAACTTCATCCACCGAATATAAAGTGCCGCTGTTATAATCCCATGTATCGGGATTGTGGCAAAACATGCATTTAAAAGGGCAGCCCTGCATAAAAATTACAAACCTTACGCCAGGACCGTCAACAGTACCACAGCTCTCAAATGAATGAATTCTTCCCATTACAGACATAATAACTACCTGCCTCTCATATTTCACCGTGAAATGTTCTGTTCACCACTTCCAACTGCTGCTTTTTAGACAATTTATTGAAATTTACCGCGTACCCCGAAACCCTTACGGTCAATTGAGGATATTTTGTCGGATCCTTCATTGCTTCCTCCAATATACCCCTCTTCATAACGTTTATATTAACATGATGTCCGCCTAACGCGAAATACCCGTCAAGTATTCCTACCAGATTGGTTATCCTTGAACTATCGGACTTGCCGAGAGCATGGGGAATTATTGAAAGTGTATAGGATATACCGTCAAGACAGTATTCATATGGTATTTTTGCCAATGTATTAAGAGATGCCAATATACCGTTGGTATCGCTGCCGTGCATGGGGTTCGCTCCGGGTGCAAAAGCCTCTCCCTTTTTTCTTCCATCTGGAGTAGAGCCTGTTTTGCTTCCATAAACAACGTTTGATGTAATTGTAAGAATTGAAAGGGTATGCTTTGCTCCCCTTAAAGTTTTATGCTTACTAAGGGCTTCATAAAATTTCTTGACCAGATCAACAGCTATATCATCTACCCTATCGTCATCATTTCCATATTTAGGATAATCACCTTCAACCTCAAAATCTGTTATAATTCCCCTTTCGTCTCTTATAACCTTAACCTTAGCATATTTAATAGCACTTAATGAGTCTGTAATTACCGAAAGACCTGCTATACCAAATGCCATAAATCTTCTTACATCAGTATCATGAAGTGCCATCATGAGTCTTTCATATGCGTATTTGTCATGCATATAGTGGATGGCATTCATGGTATTTACATAAAGACCTGCAAGCCATTCCTGCAACTCTTCATATTTATTTAAAACAGTTTCATAATCTAAATATTCGCCTTCAAAAGGAGCCGACACGGGTGCTACCTGATCTCCCGACACCTCATCCCTGCCACCGTTTAAAGCCATGAGAAGAAGTTTTGGAAGATTACATCTTGCTCCGAAATACTGCATGTCACGACCGATTCTCATAGCCGAAACACAGCATGAAATACCGTAATCATCGCCGAATACAGGTCTCATTATGTCATCATTTTCATACTGCAGTGTGCATGTATCTATAGAAACCTTTGCACAGAATTTTTTAAAGTTTGCCGGAAGGCCCTTTGCCCACAGTATAGTAAGGTTCGGCTCCGGTGAAGTTCCTATATTGTAAAGAGACTGTAAAAACCTGTAAGATGTTTTCGTCACCATATGCCGTCCGTCTTCACACATTCCTCCTATTGACTCGGTTATCCAAACGGGGTCTCCTGCAAATAATTCATTGTATTCAGGAGTCCTAAGATGCCTTATCATCCTGAGCTTTATTATAAACTGGTCAACAAGCTCCTGTGCCTCTTCTTCGGTAAGATTGCCCTCTCTAATATCCCTCTCAATATAAATATCAAAAAATGTGCTCATTCTTCCTAATGAGTTTGCAGCACCGTTTGTTTCCTTCATTGCACCCAAAAATGCCAGATAAGTCCACTGAATGGCTTCAAAAGCATTTTGTGCAGGATTCGATATATCAAACCCATATGAATTTGCCATGAGCTTTAACTCATTTAGCGACTTAATCTGCTCTTGAATCTCTTCCCTAGCACGAATTAAATCTTCATCAAATATTGATGTCACCATGTTTTGAAGCTCTTTAGTCTTTTCTTCAATAAGCCTGTCGACGCCATAAAGTGCCACTCTCCTGTAATCACCGATCAAACGTCCTCTTCCGTATGCATCTGGCAGACCTGTTATAACTCCTGATTTTCTGGCTTTTCTCATCTCAGGTGTATATACATCAAAAACACCATCATTATGAGTCTTACTGTACTTTGTAAAAATCTCTTCTATTTTATCGGATAACTTGTATCCATATTTTTCGCATGCCTGTTTGGCCATCCTTATGCCTCCATAAGGAACAACGGCACGTTTTAAGGGTTTATCGGTTTGAATTCCTTTGATAACTTCAAGGCCTTCGTCAATATAACCAGGCTCAAAGCCGTTTATGGATGATATAATGTCTGTTGCGATATCAAGAACTCCACCTTTTTTAGACTCTTCGTCGATTAATTCCTTGCATCTGTCCCATAAACGCCTTGTCTTAAAAGTGGCATTTGCCAAAAATGATTCATCACCGTCATAGGGAATATAATTTTCTACTATAAACCCTCTCAAATCTATTTTTTGTTTCCATTCCGATCCTTTAAACCCATTCCAGTAATCCAAAGCCATTACAATCATCCTCCTTACCGCAAAGCACGAAGCATTCCCCAATGATTCATAAAAATTAGAAAATACTAAAGTTCGAAAAATTCCAATATTGACCGATAATTAACAAAAAACCGCCCTGAATAACCTTAAACTAGTCACCCAGGCAGTCGGCTCTCAAAAATCGTACTCCCATGTGGTAAACTCCACTTCCGCCAGTCATACGATTTGTAGAAATATAAATTAAATAATTTAAAAAATTAAAATAAGTAACTTACAAATTAATATTACCCACAAAAACAACTCTTCAATCAAAAACAAATATATAAAAACAAACAAAAAACACCTGAATAACTAAATTGTTACCCAGGCGGTCGGCTCCTTATCGATCATACTCCCTATGGTAAACTCCATTTCCGCCAGTCATATGATCTCCTTAATTTGTAAACTTCAATTTATACATACATTATACTTTTTCAGTTGAGTTTTGTCAATCGTGTTTTTATTATTCACTATAAATTACACTTTAAGATCCACATTAAAGCTTTCAACTTTGTTTTTTTCCAGCACAGGTTTGACATGTTCATTTATGAAATCAACCACCTGCTGCGGAGCCCTTCCGATATAGTTTTTAGGATCCAATACCGAATTGATCTCTTCCAAAGTCATTCCAAAAATAGGATCGGCAGCAATTCTCTCAACCAAATCATTTTTGTTACCATGAACCTTAACCTGTTTACCTGCCTCCATGGAATGGACACGTATCTTTTCATGAAGTTCCTGTCTGTCTCCACCGCGTTTAACCGCTTCCATCATAATATTCTCGGTAGCCATAAATGGAAGCTCTTCCATTATGTGTTTTTCTATAACCTTCGGATATACTACCATTCCATCTGCAATATTTATATAGATGTTGAGAATCGAATCAACAGCAAGGAATGCTTCAGGAATACTGATTCTCCTATTTGCAGAATCATCCAATGTTCTCTCGAACCACTGGGTTGATGCTGTAATAGCAGGATTCAATGAATTTATAATAACATATCTTGCAATAGAAGAAATTCTTTCGGACCTCATTGGATTTCTTTTATAAGCCATGGCAGAAGAACCTATCTGGCTTTTCTCAAAAGGCTCTTCCATTTCTTTCATGCTTTGTAAAAGTCTCATGTCGTTGCTGAATTTATACGCACTTTGAGCTATTCCGCTTAATACATTGAGTATTTTAGAGTCTAACTTTCTTGTATATGTTTGTCCCGATACAGGGAATACACTGTCAAATCCCATTTTATTTGCAATACGCTTTTCAAGCTCCTTAACCTTTTCATGGTCATTGTCAAAAAGGCTCAAAAAGCTTGCTTGAGTTCCTGTTGTACCCTTTGAACCGAGCATTTTCATGTTTGACAATACATAATCGAGATCTTCAAGATCCATCAGAATATCCTGAATCCATAAGCATGCTCTTTTACCGACAGTAACAAGCTGTGCAGGTTGAAAATGTGTAAAGCCCAATGTGGGTAAATCTTTGTTTTCCATAGCAAAGCTAGAAAGCTTGTCTATAAGGACAATAAGCTTACTCTTTATAAGCTTTAATGCATCCCTCATTATTATTACATCAGTATTATCACCGACATAACATGAAGTAGCACCTAAATGTATTATTCCTTTGGCTTTCTGGCACTGTTCTCCATATGCATGAATATGTGCCATAACATCATGTCTGAATTCCTTTTCCTTTTGCTGTGCAACTTCATAATTTATGGAATCCTTAAACTTTTTGAGCTCCTCAATCTGCTCATCGGTTATATTAAGTCCAAGCTCTTTCTCTGCTTCTGCTAAAGCAATCCAAAGCTTTCTCCATGTTTTGAACTTGGTATCATTTGAAAACAGCTCCTGCATTTCTATGCTGGCATACCTTGAATTAAAAGGACTTTCATATACATTATTCAACTTTTATTCCTCCTACTTTTTATAAAACTTACATTAAATACGTTTGTAAAAGATTTGTCGTATTTAATATAATTTAAATAATATTGTTTGACAACATTTTAACACACATAAAACATTATATAATTATTGACATATAAAATTCAATATTTTTAAATGATTTTAAACTCTATAAAAAAAATTGCGGGATTATTATCCCGCCAAGATATTTATGAATATGAGATTGATTATGTGCATATATTAAAACTAGCTATTATTTGTGATACTAACTACACTTTAACAATGCACAGGTTACATTATATTATGTGTTTAAGAATTTTTCAATTCTATTTAATCCTTCTGTAATATTTTTTATTGATGTTGCATAGGACAATCTTACGTGAATGTCAGTTCCGAAGCCCGATCCAGGAACTAATGCAACATTTGCTTTTTCTAAAAGAATATTTGCAAAATCATCCGATCCGTTAATTTTTACACCATATAACTCTTTGCCTATTAATTTTGATATGTTCATCATAACATAAAATGCACCGTTTGGCTTTATGCATGATAAACCGGGTATTGAGTTGATTTTTTCAACCATATAGTCTCTTCTTTTAATAAACTCCTGAACCATCATAGCTACTTCATCCTGAGGACCGTTTAGAGCTGCTTCAGCAGCTTTTTGTGCTATTGAATTGGGATTTGAAGTGGCATGACTTTGAACATTGCCCATTATTTCCGCTATTTTAGCATTTGATGCTGTGTATCCTATTCTCCATCCAGTCATTGAATATGATTTAGCTACACCGTTTACAACTATTGTCAAATCCTTTATTTTATCATTAAATGATGCTATGCTCACATGTTGATAACCGTCATAAATAAGTTTTTCATAAATTTCATCAGAGACTACATAGATTTCTTTTTTTACAGCCAAATCTGCAATTGCTTGAAGCTCTTCTTTCGAATACACCATTCCGGTAGGATTGCTTGGGCTGTTAATAACAATAGCTTTTGTTTTAGGTGTAATTGCGGCTTCCAATTGATCAATTGTAAACTTAAAACCGCTTTCCTCAGTTGTGTTAAGTATAACAGGTACACCATCAGCCAGCTTTACCATTTCCGGGTAGCTAACCCAATAAGGTGCCGGAATAATAACCTCATCGCCAACATTGCAAATTGCCTGAAAAGCATTAACCAATGAGTGCTTTGCACCATTGCTTATTACAATATTGGAAGGAGTATAAATAAGACCGTTGTCCTTTTCAAATTTTTTGCAAACAGCTTGTTTTAACTCCAGAGTACCCGATGCAGGAGTATATTTTGTAAACCCATCGTTGATTGCCTTAATTGCGGCTTCCTTGATATGTTTTGGAGTATCGAAATCAGGCTCACCTGCTCCGAATCCTATAACATCTATGCCGTCCGCTTTCATTTTTTTTGCTTTTGCATCTATGGCTAAAGTTGATGATGGACTAATTGACAACGCCTTTGTTGATAATTTCATAGACTTCCCCTCCAAAATAATTTAGTAATGATAAAAACATACTACCTATTAAGTATATTTTTATCATTACTTTTTATAAATTCTACAATTCTCATATAAAGCTATTTTAATATATTATATTCCTTTTTGCAAGTTTAAGTTAATAATTATTCAAAAAACGAATATTGGGAAATCCTATATTCATTGTTTTAGGATATTACCCAATATTCGCCATAAAAAAATATGCAATTTATAATATTGAATTATTTATTTTGATTATCTATATTTGGGTTGTCTATCATATGCTTTTTAATAATCCTGTTCGCATAAAAATTCACAATAAGCCCCAATACGCTTATTATAAATGTAGGCAGCAATATAAGACCTATTAGAACTTGCATCATTAAAAATACTGATAATGCTAAACATAACAATATTATTAAAAGGTTTGGAACAAACATCGCTATGGAAAAAAGGAATGCATTTTTATAAATATCCTTTATACTTAGCTCGAAAGTAATCATGAGCTGGTAAGTGTAAATCTGCATCATAATAAATATAATAAGGAATATTCCCTGCATACCTGTTGCTATATTCAGCAATAAAGTCTTTTCAGCTTGACCTAAATACCATGAAAAGCTTGCTGTAATTGAATAAAATACAACAAGATTTATAAATAACATTATGATTGACTGTTTAAAGTTTTTCTTTGCAGTTTGAATATAGTCATGCCATACAAATGCATGCTCTTCTCTTGAAAAGTTTCTTAAAACATATGTAAATCCGCTTTGCAAAGGCCCTACAGCCACCAAATTAAATGCAAATATAAATACTGAAAGTGAAAGCCAAAGATTTACGGGATATTCCCTTGAATTGAATATTGAACTTAAAAAATTTGCAGATATTATCATCGCAACAATAATTGCAGGTATGCTGCAAGCAAAATGCACCAAATTCAACTGCAAAAGCTTATAAAACTTTCTTGTATACACCCCGAAAAACACTTTAAAGACATTCTTTGGCGGTGCATTCTTTTCTACTCCGGGACCTTCCCTGTCTGGACTAAACCTATCAAAAAAACCCATATCTAACTCCTTACTATATTAATTATTTGAACTGACAGCAATTCCAACATAATATATTATAGGCATCTTGATTTAATATTTCAAACATTTTTTCATTTATTATATGCAAGTACAAAAAAAGTGTAATTGAACCTGCCAAAAAATCACAATTGGTCAGTACATTCTGTATTCGCCATGATTACCATATTGACGCAATGCACTTTTTAGAGTAGAATTGGTATGTTAAGGGTTTTTTTCGTTAACAATCGCTTCAGTAAATTCAATATATATACAGTAAATTTACATAATAATTCCCAATAATTTTTGTAACAAAATCGAAGAAAAGATGCCGATAAAAGTATTATAAGCCAAGCATTGGCTGAGTATATAATAAAAGGTTTATCAGTACTGACGACAGACAAATGTAATAGAATCGTCATTTTCAATGTAGTTTTATTTTTTGACAAGGGAGTTATTTGAATGAATATCCAACCTACACAAGAACAAATAAGTCTTATTTGGCCAAATGAAATTAATACGCAAAGCCACTACCTTCCCTATAACCATACTATGGTTGAAGATATGGCTTTAGAAGAGCTTGCAAAGGCTATAAACTTTAATAACAGATCCAAGTTCGATGCTTCGCTTCTTATGTCCATGTTTACTGATGATGTGGAAATAATCAACTACCGTCTGGAAATAATAGAAGATTTTATGAACAATCCTGAGCTTGCCAATGGATTGGAAGATCTTCTCCCAATGCTTATAGAGCTTTCCGATATTTCGCCCAGCAAAGGTATGGAAGACTCTCAACTTCTGAGAACTGTCAAGCGTTTGGGCGAACTGGATCTTTATGTCAAATGCATACAACAGTTTCACTCAATTTTATCAAACACCAAAAAGAAAATTAAATCAAGAGGACTAATTAATCTTCAGGAAAAACTTGAAGAAATAATGGATGCAACCATATTCAGATCACTTACTGAGCGTCTTCCGAAGTTGCGTGCAAACTTTGAAGGACTTTCAAGTGTTACTGTGGGCATTAACTTAGATGCACAATTAAGGCCGGTTGAGGCTATCCTCCTTTCAATCAACAAGCAAAAGTTTAAAGGTGAGCCATTTTTAGAAAAGATATTCAGCAAAAAAAAGCAAAAAGATGAATTTGTTGGAATTGCTGAGCTTCACAGTCTTGAGGACACTAACCTTCACTGGGATGCAAACAACGCAGGTGCCTCTGCCTTAAAGCTCTTTTCCCATAAGAACTCATATTTAAAGGGCAAGGACCCCATAAACAGTATGGCACTAACACAAACTCTTTTCAACGACCTAAAACCCATTATAGAGAATATAGTGAAGCCTATTTCTTCGGAAATTGCTCATTTTACCAAAATAAATTCAGGCTTTCTGGCTAAGTTGGAACCCGAGCTGAAATTTTACATTGGTTCGGCCAAGTTCATAGGGAGGATTCAGGCATTAGGACTTCAAATGTGCAGGCCTGAAATTGTTTCAAAAGAGCAAAGAGTGTTTAATGTAGAAGGAATTTACAACATAAATCTGGCATTAAGTATGCATTATAAACAGCCATCGGTATTTTTGACCAGCATGATTGTAACAAATGATGTAAATTTTGATAATACAGGTAGAATATTCATATTGACCGGTCCAAACCGTGGTGGAAAGACCACTTACACTCAAGCAATCGGACTTACTCAAATCATGGCACAAGTAGGTCTTTATGTTCCTGCTTCCAAGGCTAAGATAAGTCCTGTCGATATGATATATACCCACTTCCCTACGGAAGAAAAGCCTGATTCAAACCTTGGAAGGCTTGGTGAGGAATCCAAGAGATTAGAGGAAATATTTAAAAAAGCAACACGCTACAGCCTTGTTTTATTAAATGAATCATTATCAAGCACCAGTGCGGGTGAAAGCTTATATATAGCAAAAGATATTGTGTGTGCATTGAAGCTTTTAGGCGTAAGGGCAGTATTTGCAACTCACCTCCATGACTTGGCTCTGGATTTGGATTTTTTCAATAAAAACAAATTGGGGGACAGCAGGGTTATAAGCCTTGTATCAGGTGTATATAATGTTGAAGATACACTAAAAAACAACAATGAAATTGCCATAAGAACATACAAAATAATTCCCGGCCCTCCCCTTGGAAACAGCTATGCCAGAGATATTGCTTCACGTTTCGGAATCAGCCTTGACAAGCTTGTAAAAACACTAAAAGAAAGAAATGTGATTGATACTAATATTGATTCCACTGCAATAACTCCTGTTAAAAACAGGTAATATCGATCTTTG
>DAOOVO010000094.1:0-17106 GCA_035370245.1 Pseudobacteroides sp. | reverse complement strand
GTTGTCAAGGTACATCTATTGTAAAAAAAGAGTTTATGCAGTGGAATCAATAATTGTTTCTTGTCGACAGACAATCCGCTTTCAAAACCTAAAAAATCATCTTTGTACTTTCCTGCATTAAACGGCTCTTCATACAAATCCTGCAAAACATTATTAACTGTATACACTCCGAAAAAAGCACTGTCAAATATAAATATATCAGGTCCTTCCCCGCTTGAAAGAGCCTTTATATACTCTTCACTGCATTCATCAAAGCTAAATATTTTTTCCTTTACGGTTATTCCTTTATTTTCAGCCTCAAATTGTTTAATTATACCATCCTGGCTGAACCAACTCCATAATGTAAGTTCAACATTGCCTTTATTTTTATTTTTATTTTCTTCAGGTTCCTTTTGTTGAACATTAACATCACTATCTATTTTATCTGTAATCTCTTTCGGCTGTTCCCCGCATCCTACCGAAATGCCAAAACAAATAATCAGAATGAATAAAAGCAATTTTTTTATTTTTGTCATTCTATGATTCTCCTTTCATATTTTATACTTGGCTTAGTTCAGTTTTATTTAAATCAGAATAAAATTTATATTCGCTCTCACCTTTTTCTTTTGAAGCATACATCGCCATATCTGCCATTTTAAGTAATGCAGATTTATCGGTGGCATCATCGGGACATATGCTTATGCCTATACTTCCCGATATATTAAGTTCATACTTTTTGTCTTTCTGATATACAACAATGGTTTCACATAATGTACTATTTATTTGTTCAGCAGTCGCTGCCGCCCTTTCTTTGTCCGTATCCTTTAATATTACGACGAACTCATCTCCTCCAAGCCTTGCAACAAAATCGTACTCATTGACAAAAACTTTAAATCTTGATGCAACTTCTTTCAAAAGCATATCTCCAACATCATGGCCTAATTTGTCATTTATATTTTTAAATTTGTTTAAGTCAATAAACATTACAGCAAACTTTTTATATTTTTCGGCTAAGAGCTCTTCGAGATAATTTGTAAAATAGTATCTGTTGGGCAATCCTGTAAGAGAATCAGTGTATGCCAATCTTTTCATTTCCTCTCTGGAATTTTCAAGTTCTTTAGTTTGGGACAGGAGTTTATCATTCATGACATTGACATCATTGAACAGTTTAACTAGGTTATTTGACATTACCTTAAAATTAGATACCAAATTATTTACCTGTACTATGGAAGTATCGGGCCATACAATTATTTCATTCCGCTTTAACTTGTCCGGAAGGTCTGTTGTGCTTTGTGTAAGCTTTGACAAGTCTCTTGATAAAACCCGACCCAACATCATGGATATAAATATTGAAATAAAACAAAATGCAATCAATATAATAAATTTGTTCTGATAATTTTCCCAAATATCATTAATAAAAATTGACAATGGAACTTTTATCTGGAGCTGCAGGTCAACATCTTTAAATTGATAAATCACAATATAAAATGTACTCCTCAATTGTTCATAGTCAAATGACAGTCTCTTGCTTTTAGGCATCCAGCTATATATGTCGTCGGTTATATTTTTCACTATACCTCCGTCTCTCCAGCTATAAACAGTATTTGCCTTTTCATTGCTTCGATTTGAAGAATATACAATATTCTTTTTATCGACGAAATATACTTCAACCTTGTCATTTAAGGGATTACTTACAATTATTTCTTTCAAATCCTTTAGATGTACCGGCGATCTCAACCGAATTTTTCTAAGATCATTCACATCCCAAGTTTCAATCTGATCAACAATATTTGCTCTTGATGTATTTAATATTTGAATTATTTCGGAATCTACTCTGTCCTGTGTCAGCCAGCCGTCAATCATTATATAGACCAAAAACGGTCCAATAACAGCTGCTGTTGTCAGATGAAATATCAATCTATTTAAATCCGTCAAATTTTTTTCTTGACTGCCTAAAATTAATCTTATTGGAACATATGAAATAATTATATCAGCAATAAGTACATTCACGCTTCCACATATCCAGTTATTAACAACCATTAAAAATCCTTCTAGCCCTACTGTTCCGCTGTTCATATAAAATACAAGTGTAGATAAAGGTACTCCAATCAATACCCAATACAATATATCCATAATTAACAATCTGCGATTATTATTTTTCCATAAAATGGCCAGAACAAAAATTTCCACAGTATAAAAGACTGTATATATGTTTCCATTAAAAAAATATACATCCAGAATATTAGCAACAACCGCCATACTCAAAGCTTTAAATTTCCCAAAATATCTTAAAATTATAATAGTAAAAACATTTCCAAATGCAAAGCTGATACCATAGGAAAAATTAAGCTCATATATTCTTGCGAGCATGCTTAATACTGCAAGAACAATAAACATGATTAAGTTTTTATAATTTTTTAATGATAATTTGTTGTTTATATAATATCCCTGCCTTTCAAATGGGGGGAATATTCTTATATAAATTTAATTCAATTAATCAGGATAATTTAAGAAAGTTTACATTTAAGATAGGACGATAAAACAATATTACTTTTGTATCTCTACATTTATATATTTACCCTATATATAAATAATTCAACATCATAATTTAAATATCCTCTATATTAATAAAAATCTATGAAATTATGTATTTATCTATAAAACATATTTGACTCAACTCTCCTTTATGATATAATCCTATAAAAAGTATTGCTATTTTAATATAAATCATATATTAAGGTGAATAACATGTCGTTCAAATACCGTAAAATACCTTATTGGAGATATTTACCGATAATTGTAATAGCTATAGTTGTTTACAAGCTTGTTGACAATGCTGAACATTTGATTAACGGTATAAGTTTTGTACTTTCAGTCCTAAGTTATCTGTTCTGGGCTTTTGGTATAGCATATACATTAAACCCTTTGATGGTTTTTATTGAGAAGAAGCTTAAATTACGTAGATTTTTAAGCATATCAATAATATATATACTTTTTTCAGGCCTAATCATATTCACAGTTACTATTCTTGCACCAATAGTTATTGACAGCATAACTCAGTTAAATAATAATTTTGCTGAATATGTTAGAGATACAACTGCTTGGGCTCAATCCAAGATTGCTGACTTTAAACTGTTAGACGATCAGTACAATTTAAGCAGCTATTTGAAAAATAATATGGAGAAGATAGTAGATGAATCTCAAAGTCTTTTAATTACATTGATCAATTATCTTTTCAGCAACATCATAAATATTACATCAACAATTATAAAGCTTGTTTTAAGTATTACAATTTCAATATATCTTCTCTATGACAAGGAAGCCATAATATCAACCCTTAAAAAGACAATATATGTTTTTTTCAAAAGGGATAACGGAAATAAGCTCATTAATTTTGCCAAAACCGCAAATGATGTTTTTTCCAGATACATTATCGGTAAAATCATAGACGCATTTGTAATATGTATCATATGCTTTGTTTTTTGTATTGTTACCGGGATGCCCTATCCATTACTTATAAGCCTTTTTGTAGGAATATTCAATCTGGTTCCCTATTTCGGATCACTGATAGGTCTTATCCCAAGTGTAATAATTACACTTTTCATAAGTCCTGTCAAAGCTGTCTGGCTCACCATCTTCCTTCTTGTATTAGGCCAGATTGACGGTTCTGTTATAGCCCCTAAAATAATAGGCAGCAAAATAGGCTTAAACCCAATACTCATAATGATATCCATAACAATTGGTGGAGCATTATATGGAGTTATCGGCATGTTCCTTTCTGTTCCTTTTATGGCACTTTTCAAGTCAATTTTCCTAAACTTTCTGGATAAGAGACTTGAATCTGAAGAAGTCGGCCAATGATACCCAATTATGTCTGATCCTTGAAAGAATCTCTAATGGAAAGGAACTCATCTAAATTTTCAAAAAACAAATCTACTAAATATGGATCGAAATGCTCACCTCTTTGAGCTCTGAAATATTCAAGTATCTTGTTCAATTCCCATGCAGGTTTATAGATTCTGACCGTTCCTAAAGCATCAAACACATCTGCAATTGCCGTTATTCTGCCATATATATGGATTTCCTCACCCTTAAGGCCGTTGGGGTAACCTTTGCCGTTATACTTTTCATGATGGTGATATGCAATAATACTTGCCGTCCTAATTATGTCCTTTGTGGAATTTTTAAGCATATCATAGCCTATTGTAGTATGTGTCTTTATAACCTCAAACTCTTCTTCAGTCAACTTGCCGGGCTTGTTTAATATACTTGAAGGTACGCCAAGCTTGCCTATATCATGCATTGCTGAAGCTAGAGAAATAGTTTCCGCTTCTTCTTCAGACATTCCGTATTTTAAAGCCAAAAGCCTTGTAAATTCCGAAACCCTTTTTACATGATTGCCTGTTTCCTTAGACCTTGCTTCTGCAATCTCTCCTAGTGTGTAAATTATTTCCTTTTGTGTATCCTGTAATTTCATATTTAAAGCAGCATTTTCAAAAGCATTTGAAATATTATGGCTAAAAATTTCCAAAAGATTTTTATCAAAATCTCTCACTTCATCTACACCATCGAAGAATAGAATATATTCAAGATCAGTAACACTTTTAAAATGAAGTATTATATTTGTACCGATTGTAAATATTCCATTATCATTAATACCGTCAATTATCGATGTATATAAACTTTCGGGAAGAACATCGCGGATATCCACATTAATGCTCTTGGCAAAATCACCTGAAGCGGCAGTAATATAATAGTTATCGACTTTTTTAAACGCTACAAAGCTGGACTGCTCCTTTAATTGTATATTTTTATAAAAGCAGAGAATTGAGTTGATTTGCTCAAGAACAATCGTAGAAAGCTTTGTTATTGATTGAATTTCAAAAAGATATGATGATGCTTCTATAACCTTCTCCAAACCTTTTTTATTTATATTGGTAAGATGTATGCTTTCATATGCCCTAAGGGATGCAACAATAGTCGTGAACAGCTTTTGGGCGGTTAACTCCGTTTTCTCCTTATAATCATTTATATCATAATCGACAATGACCCTCTTTTCCGGAGCTTGCCCAGGTTGACCGGTTCTTAGAATTATTCTTACTTCGTAATTTTTTAATTCCTCTCTTATAAAACGGACAAGCTTAAGTCCGGAATCTTCCTCTTCCATAACTACATCGAGGAGAATAATGGCTATGTCCTGATGCTTTTCTAAAAGCTCACGTGCTTCCTTTGCAGAATATGCATCAATAAATTCTATGCTGACATTATTAAAGGCAAAATCACTTAGTACAAGCTTTGTAATAGTATGTACCTCAGAATCATCATCTATTATCATTATTTTCCATTTCTTATTTATATCTTCAATTATTTTATCATCGATTTCATCATCGAAAAAATCCATAAATTCGCTATCAATAATAATATCATTACTTGACATAGGATTTATTCACCTCATTTTCAGGTATGCAGTAGCTTATGTTAGTAACATTAATACATATATTTATATCGGCAAAAACAGATATTAAATATATATCTTTTTACTTTCCCTTTTCAAAAGGCATTCTTGATTAGATTGATTTTCCTGACTTTTCGGTTTTTATCTTCCATTATAATCTCAACTATGTCAAATCTTATGTTTTCATGATGGAGTTTATTTTGATTTATGTAAATATATGCAAGTTTTTTTATCCTATCCTGCTTTCTCTTATCAACAGCCTCTGCCGGAGTACCGAATATAAGGCCACTTCTGGACTTAACCTCTATAAAACATAAATATTCCTTTTCCCGGGCAATAATATCTATTTCTCCATGCTTTCCAGCTCTGAAGTTTAAAGTTATAATTGAATAACCGCAAGCTTCAAGATATTCTGCTGCAATTTTTTCGTTTGCACTTCCAATCCTTCTATTATTTTCTTTTTCCATTTAATTCACCATAACCATTATCTATAGATCCTACAAAAACCAGTATTTCGGCTACTACTTCATAAAGCTCGGGAGGTATTTCATCCCCAATACCAAGTGCATTTAATGTATGTGCCAGCTGTGCATTCTCATAAACAGGCACTTCATTCTCTACTGCCTTCTCAACAATCTTTTCTGCCATATCACCTTTAGCCAAAGCCACAATTTTAGGTGCGGCGTTCTCTCCAGGTGTATACTTTAGTGCGGCGGCTTCTTTTATTTTCTTCTTTTCTTTATCCATATTTTTTCTCCCGGTTAATAATTTGATATGTTCCTTATTTGATATGTTTTATAAAAAACAATATTAACTATACTTTGTAATCTATTGAACCTCTTTTAATAACGTCTTCATTGATAATACTGCTTGCATTTATAAAGTTAACATCCTCACTTGAAACCCTGCATTTTAGATCCGCAAGATTATATCCCTTTTCCCTAAGACTTTTATACAGAATGCTGTAATGTGATTTTACAAAATTACATATTCCATCGTTTTCCACAATCATATTTATACTTATGTTTTTTTTACTCATTTTAATAAGTGTATCCACTTTTCCGATATTGTTTGTATCTAGGGATATATATGCAGTCGCATTATCGGGGTCAATCTTCTTTTTCCCCGGATTTTTCTTAAGAACATATATATCACAATTGGTATTCCCGTCAACAATCTTTAAAGGTATTTGGAGAAATGTACTGTGATTGTTAATATCGTTTAAAAACCTAATCATATTTTGCATACTGTCGGTTTTATTTATAATCTGATCCTTCATGGCATTGTCGGATAATGAAACCGTATCCTTTATAATTTCAAGCATGCTGTTAATATCCTTATAAATGCTTTTTGCATGAAGATCATCCTTTAATGTGTCAGAGTCAATTCTTACAAATAATGAATCTAAAACTTTACTTATATTATTCCCCGATTTATTTTCATTGATATTAGATTGTGAAGAAACTATTCCCTTATCATTTCCTTCATTTGTGCTGGTGTTTTTTTCTGTATTTTTAATTTTTTGAAAGAGAGTTTTTATATCCTCAAAAAGGTCCTCAACTGCCTTATTCTTTACATTTATTACTGCGACATTTTTAAGCAGTGTACCGGCTTTATCGCCTATAATTTTATCCGATTCATGTGTATTGGATGCATTTTTATTTATTATTTCCCTGAGCTTACTTAATAGTGCTTCAAAATCCTGCTCCTTTGATCCCTTTATCAATTGGGACAAGCCATCAATATCTTCATCGGTCAACTTACTCAATATGGCCTTAACAGAACTGTCACTTTGTGCTTTAGCGATTTCTCCGCTTAATTTCATCAATGTTTCATTATTATCGCTATTTACTTTAGTAATGCCAGCTTTATCAATACCCTTTTGGGACAAAGCAGAATTTTCATACTTATCTTCGGTACTAAAACCTGCTTTTTTAAGATTAGCCTCAATTTTATCGAGAAGCTCAATATCATCCATGCTTTCAAACATTTCTTTTAAGCTGTTGATACTCTTTCCAATTTTTGTACTATTATCCAAAAGAGAGTTTAATGCAGATATATTTTTTTCATCAATGTTTAAATTATTGGCCGCTAGAAAAGCTGCTTTTAATGGAGAAATGTTTTTGAAAAATTTTAAGGATTGGACGATGTTTGTAAAAGTGTCTTTATTTAATGGCATGTTGTTTAACTTGATTGCATTTGCTATTTCCAAGCTTTTTTCATCGGGCTTGATATCCATTGAAATAAGTGCGTTCTTTATGTTATTGGTATCGGTTCTTTGAACATCGTCTCTTACCGTCTCAATAAAAATCTTGCCGTCAATTTTATTTTTAACTATAAAGTCCACCAGCTGTCCCTGCTTTAAATCGAGAGGAACCATGGAGGCAGCCTTTAATAAAGAGCCGTCGGTCAGCTTAAGAACAAGCTCATTGCCTGTCATACCTACAACTCTTGCCCTTAACGAATCTCCAACATCAAGCTTTGAAACAATATCATCAATATTGGAAATACCTATTGTAATACTATCATTAAAATGAGTAATCTTCATAATCCACCTGCGGTACAGTTTATGACCAAAAGCCTCACCTGCTACCTCAGGTGAAAACCGCTTTAAGTCACAAAATTTTTAGTAAAGCTCACTCTATGTATCGGACAAATTCCAAATTTCTTTATAGCTTCTATGTGTTCCTTTGTTCCATAACCTTTATGACTTGCAAAACCATATTCCGGATACTTGCTGTCCATTTCGCAAATCAACCTGTCCCTGGTGACTTTTGCCAGAACGGATGCGGCTGCAATAGAAACGCTTAAACTATCTCCTCGAACGATGTTCACCTGTTTAACGGGTATATTTTTGAGCTTTACAGCATCGGTTAATATAAGCTCAGGTGAAGGAACAAGCTTTGAAATAGCATCCTCCATTGCTTTAATTGTTGCGTTTAATATATTTATTTCATCTATGCATTTTTCATCCGCCATGCCAATACCATAGGCCAATGCATTTTTTATTATTATGTCGTAGAGTTTTTCTCTTTTCTCGTGTGAAAGCTTTTTAGAATCATTGAGACCTTCAATAAAAATGTCCTTAGGAAGTATCACAGCTGCTGCCACAACCGGCCCTGCCAATGGCCCTCTTCCTGCTTCATCAACTCCTGCAATAAACTCAATCCCCTCTTTTCTTGCCTCTTTCTCGTAAACACACATTTTATCATATCTTGCCTTTTCCTTATCCAATGCATCTTTCTTTTTAGTGTATTTAGCGATAAGCTTATCAAGGGATAATCCTGTTTCTTCCCTTATTTTATATAGTTTGTCAAGTGCTTCCTGAGGTTCAAGTTCTTTAATTGAAAGCTCTATATCCTTAATTTTGATCCTGGCTGCCATTTTCAACACCCGCTTTCCTGTCAGTTTCATTAGTATGTTTCACATCATTATCATCATTTGTATCTTTCACATCATTAGCATCTTTCATATCATTGGCTTTTTGTAAATCATCCGGTCTTTCAAGGGAAATCCTTCCTATTTTCCCTCCTCTAAACTCATCTAAAACTATTGCTGCAATTCTGTACAAATCTATCTCACCGCCTGAAACAAGGCAGCCTCTTTTTCTTCCCGCATTTTCAAGCAAATCAATCCCCAAGCCATCTAGCTTTTCCAACTTATATCTTGCTGCTAATTTTTCGGGATAGATATTCTTTAGTTTTTCCATAAGTGCGGCAGCCACTTCTGCTATATCATAGATATCATCTTTAATAGCACCTGTAAAAGCAAGGTTTGAGCCTACCTCCATGTCGTCAAACTTGGGCCATAAAATGCCCGGAGTGTCTAAAAGCTCAATCTTTTCATTTATTCTTATCCACTGCTTTCCCCTTGTTACTCCAGGTCTATCCCCTGTTACAGCACTGGCTTTGCCTGCAATTTTATTTATAAAGGATGATTTTCCAACATTAGGAACACCCACAACCATGGTCCTAACAGGCCTGAAAACATACCCTTTTTGCTTCTGCCTGTCCATCTTATCCTTGACTGCATTATTAACCATGTTCTTAAGCTCATTAATACCTGTACCCTTTATGGAATCGATAAATATGCAGGAATGTCCCATGGATTTGAAGTGTTTTTGCCATTCCTTCGATACATTGTCATCTGCCAAATCCGCTTTGTTAAATGCCATTATCCTCGGCTTTCCTTTTATTATGTCATCTATCTCAGGATTCTTGCTGCTTCTTGGTATCCTTGCATCCAAAAGCTCTATTACAACATCTATCATTTTCAAGTTTTCTGCAAGGAGCCTTCTGGTCTTCGCCATATGCCCCGGAAACCATTGTATATTCATCATTTCCTCCATAATATCTTTTACTAATAGTATTTAATATATTTTGTAATTGATTTATAAATTATTTCAATTTTCCCAATTGGTCCAACGGGAAAATTCTGAATACCGCCTTTCCTTTTACCTGGCTTATGTCAATTAGTCCGATCATTCTGGAATCGGAGCTCATTTCCCTGTTATCCCCCATCACAAACAACTTACCGCTGGGTATACTTTCTATGGGAAATTTAACCTCTGAAAATACGTGTGTGCTTCCTATTGCGTAAGGTTCACTTTGCTTTTCACCATTAACATAAACAACCCCATCCTTTATATCAACCCTATCACCGGGAACTGCTATTACCCTTTTTATATAATCCTCTTCATCATCTTTAGGAATAATATCGTTTATTACGGGTATTTTATCCGCTAAAGGCAAAACAGTATTGGTTCCTTCCTTATATTTAAACACAATGATATCTCCTCTTTTTGGAAAAGATAAAGCATAGCCCAGTTTATAAACTATAAGCCGTTGTCCTGAAAACATGGTGTTTTGCATTGAAGGCCCTTCAACTGTAACAAACTCAAATACAAAGCTTCTAATTAAAAGCGATATCAACAACGCAAGGATGACTATGCAAACCCACTGGATCATATTTTTTATAACAGGCATATTTTTACCTGCCTCATCACTTTTTATTTTTTCCTCATTGAAATCGTTGTTATTTTCAATTATCATATCTTAATCATTCCTTAATCATGTCTTATTTCAAATGCCAGCCAAGACAACTACAAAAAAAAGGACTTTCGTCCCCTTTTTTATTAATCCTTTGATTCAATTTTCTGCTTAACTTTTGCAGCCTTTCCTAATCTCTCACGCAAGTAGTAAAGCTTTGCTCTCCTTACTTTACCTCTTTTCACAACGTCGATATGGTCAAGCCTAGGTGAATGAACAGGGAAAACCCTTTCAACACCTACACCGTATGATATTCTTCTTACAGTGAAAGTTTCCTTTATACCTTCGCCTTTTTTACCTATTATAGTTCCTTCAAAAGCTTGGAGTCTTTCCTTATTTCCTTCTTTAACCTTAACATGAACTCTTACTGTATCTCCAATATTTAACTGTGGAAGATCAGTTTTTAATTGTTCTTTTTCAATCGCTTTAATTATATCCATTTTTTCGTCCTCCTCCCTTGCCTAGACGTTCTTGCATCTTAATGCAGAGGACCGTCCGTAATACACACTGATGTATTATAACACAATGTTCCTTTTATGTAAATATGCAATTTGATATTTTTGATATTTTTATCCTTTATTCTTTAAATTATTCATCAAATCCGGTCTCTTTCTAATTGTTCTTTCAATTGATTGTTCTTTTCTCCATTTTTCAATATTGGCGTGGTGCCCCGATAAAAGTATGTCGGGAACCTTTCTTCCCATAAACTCATATGGCCTTGTATATTGAGGATACTCCAAAAGCCCGTTGTAATGAGACTCTTCTGTGTAGGACTCCTCACTTGAAAGAACACCGGGTACAAGACGGCTCACACAATCAATAACAACCATAGCCGGCAGTTCTCCACCGGTCAATACATAATCACCTATTGAAATTTCTTCATCCACAATTTCTTCTATTATCCTTTCGTCAATTCCCTCATAATGCCCGCATAGCAAAACCACATGCTTATACTCCTTTATCTCACGGGCAATTTTTTGATTAAAAACCCTGCCCTGAGGCGACATGTAAATAGTTCTAGGCTTATATCCCACACTGTTTACTATAGACATGAACGCATCATAAATAGGCTGAGGCGTCATAACCATTCCGCTTCCTCCGCCATATGGGTAATCGTCCACTTTCCTGTGCTTGTTGGTTGAAAAGTCACGTATATTAATTGCATTAATCTCTATTATGCCCTTTTCCCTTGCATTTCCGATTATGCTGTCGGACATAACCAAATTGAATGACTCGGGAAACAATGTCAATACATCAAACCTCATATCCCACAAATCCTCATTTCAGGTATATCGATATTCTACAAAACATCATTTCAGGTATATATCGAGAAGTCCGTCAGGCAGCTCCACTTTCATAGTTTTATTTTCCACCGAAACTTCTTTTAATACACTTTTTAACGCCGGAATAAGTATTTCCTTATTATCCTTATTTTTAACCACATAAACATCGTTACTACCGGTCTCAAGCACATCGACAAGGACCCCAAGCTTGTTGCCGTCAATCTCCGAAACTTCCATTCCGATGAGATCGCATATAAAGTATCTGCCCTCGGGAAGCTTAATAGCATTTTTTCTGTCAACATATATAAACATATCTTTGAGCTTTTCGGCATAGTTCATATCGCCGGATTCTTTAAATTTTATAATAACAGTATTTTTAAAATACTTGATATTTTCTATATTTAATACTTCTTTTTTATCATCGGTGCCTACAAACACATCATTTAAATCCTCAAATCTCCTTGGATCATCTGTCAGAGGTATAACCTTAACCTCACCTCTTACACCATGGGTATTCACAATCTTTCCAACCTGCAAAAACTCAGTCATAAATAAATATTCTCCTCGTGATATTGTGTAATTACATAAAACACTTTAGACCAAATAAATGTCTAAAGTGTTTATCTGTACTAGAATATGTGAAGTAAATCCGATAGCAGTTTTAAAAATCTGTTTTACTGGATTATATCAACTTCAACTCTTTTGTTTTCTTTCACTGCTGCCGATTTTACAACAGTTCTAATTGCCTTAGCAATCCTTCCCTGTTTTCCAATGACCTTTCCCATATCATCCTTCGCCACTTTGAGCTCAAGGATAACTGATTGTTCACCTTCAACTTCATTAACCGAAACCATTTCTGGTTCATCAACTAGGGATTTTGCTATGAATTCAAGTAGTTCTTTCATTGTACGACCTCCAAATATCCTACACATGTGCACATATATGGAGAAGCCCATTATATGTAGCAACAACCACTGGCTAATAATCTACAGAACTTATATAACACCTGTTTTCTTCAACAATGACTTAACAGTATCAGTGGGTTGAGCTCCATTTTTCAACCATTTCTGAGCTTTTTCACTGTCAATCTTGATCTCAGCCGGATCAGTTATAGGGTTATAAGTACCAATTTCTTCTATAAATCTGCCATCTCTTGGATATCTCGAGTCAGCAACAACTACTCTGTAGAAAGGACTTTTCTTAGCACCCATTCTTCTTAATCTCATTTTAACTGCCACCTTTTTCACCTCCTTTAAAGAATAATGGAAAAATATAATAATGAATAATACTTATATAATAATAAATGCCTATGGCAAATATAATAAATCAAATTTCATTAAAAGGGCAAACGGAACCTTCCTTTTCCTTTTTTACCAAACTTATTCATATCTCCCATTGCTTTCATAAGTTTTTTCATTTCTTCAAATTCTTTGAGAAGCTTGTTTACCTCTTGAATGGTTGTACCGCTTCCAAAGGCTATTCTTTTTCTTCTGCTTCCGTTTATTATGGAAGGGTCATTTCTTTCCTGCTTTGTCATTGACTTTATGATAGCCTCAACCCTGCCCATTTTCTTTTCATCAAGGCCGGCACCTTCCAACGCCTTGGGATTTATACCAGGCAACATGCCCAATATCTGCGTAAGAGGCCCCATTTTCTTAATCTGCTGCATTTGCTCAAGAAAATCCTCGAAAGTAAACTGCATGGTACGCATTTTCTTTTCCAACTCAAGGGCTTTCTTTTCATCAAAAGCTTCCTGTGCTTTCTCAATAAGGCTTAACACATCACCCATACCGAGAATTCTTGATGCCATTCTATCAGGGAAAAACGGTTCCAAATCGCTTAACTTTTCACCCAAACCGGCAAACTTTATAGGCTTTCCTGTAACAGCTTTTACAGACAATGCAGCCCCGCCTCTTGTATCACCATCGAGCTTTGTAAGTATAATACCATCCACACCAAGCTTTTCGTCAAAACTTTTAGCAACATTAACCGCATCCTGACCTGTCATAGAGTCGATTACAAGCAAAATCTCTTGAGGCATAACAGCTTTCTTTATGCCAACGAGTTCATTCATAAGCTCTTCATCTATGTGCAGACGTCCCGCTGTGTCAATTATAACCAGATCATATAATTTCAATCTTGCATGCTCTATAGCTTCTTTTGCTATTTCTACAGGATTAACCTTATCCCCCATTGTAAATACGGGAATGTTAAGTTGTCCTCCCACAACTTCCAATTGCTTAATAGCTGCCGGTCTATACACGTCACATGCTACCAGCAAAGGCTTTTTTGCATTTTGCTTTCTAAGGAGGTTTGCCAGCTTTCCGGATGTAGTTGTTTTACCGGAACCCTGCAGACCAACCATCATAAAAACCGTAGGAGACTTAGGCGAAAAGGTAACTTTCGACGATTCACGTCCAAGAAGCTCTATCAGCTCCTCGTGAACTATCTTAATTACTTGCTGGCCCGGTGTAAGGCTTTCTAAAACATCCTGACCTACAGCTCTTTCAGATACCTTACCTATAAAGTCCTTTACCACTTTGAAATTGACGTCGGCTTCCAAAAGGGCAAGTTTTATCTCCCTCATCATTTCCTTAACGTCTTTTTCACTTACTCTTCCTTTACCGCGAAGCTTGTTTACAGCTTGCTGTAACTTTTCTGACAATCCTTCGAATACCATATATCAAAACTCCTCTAGATTCTGTTGATAATGAATTCAACACCTTCTTGAATCTTTTCAATGCTTTCTCTTTCACCAATATCAAGCTTATCTATATTTATTCCCTTTAATAATTCAAGAACTTCCATTGCTTTTCTTTTTTGCTCGGTAAACTTCTTAAGAAGCCCAAGCTTTTGCTCAAACTCGTATAATATTGCTTTACCACGCTTTATGTTATCATGAACCGCTTGTCTGCTTACACCCAGCTCCTCGGCAATTTCCCCGAGAGAGTAGTCATTGTTGTAATGCAAATCCAAAATTTCCATTTGCTTCTGCGTAAGGAGCTGTCCATAGAAATCCAACAGCAGTCCAATTTCAAATACATTATTCATAATATTCAATCCTTAGGTGTAAAGTAAAAATACTTTACACCTAATTTTAGTTTAACAATTATCATTTGTCAAGGTAAAGTTTAAATTTATTAAAATTTAATTTTCAAAAATGAAAGATTGGCACTCCACCAATCTTTCACACTCTACTTTATATTTTATTTTTATTTCAACCTTTTATTTTATTTCACCCTCGTATTTTTCTCCGCCATTTGGATCTCTTGAGTACTTATGGTCATACACAGCTTCTGCAATATGACCGTAACCCCAATGGCTTGTTGGTACATCCTTAAATTTCAGAGTCACTCCGTTTAAAGGACCTCTATATAGCCATCTGTTAATCATAGTAACTGCTTCTGCCCTTGTGACTTGATTTTTGGGATAGAATTTTCCTGCATTTCCAATTACTATTTTACATCTGTACAACTCTTCAATAAACTTGCCTGCCCAATGATCCTTTGTATCACTGAAGAAAAAGTCTTCTTCATCAATTGATGACTCTTCAATGCCCAAACACCTACATATAACTGCTGCAAGCTCTCCCTTTGTAATATATGCATCAGGCTTAAAGAGAGTGGGTGTCGCTCCTTTGAAAAATCCATTGGCGACTGCAGTATTAATGTCTTTAAATGCCCAGTGGTTTTTGCTAACATCGGTAAATATTTGCTTGTCTGACGCTGCTGTGCCAACTTCCGATACTCTTACTATTAAAGCAGATATTTCAGCTCTTGTAATTGGTTTATCGGGTTTAAACGTACCATCTGTATAACCGTTAATATATTTTTTATGAGTTCCAAGAACCTTCTTTGAATACAGCATTATCTTCAATACGGATTTGTTGTCGTCTATAGTAGCATCTGTTGAAGTTGTACTTCCTATATTGGCAGTAACCGAAACCTCTTTATCCTCACCTTCAAATGAATCAACCTTAACTGTGTATTTTACAGTTCCTTCTTTATTGCCCTGAAGAGTTCCCAAATCCCATGTGATTTTATTTCCTGCAACAATACCTCCTGCACCTTCTACAAATGTAGTATTAGGCGGTATATCTGACGAAAGCTTTACATTAGCTATCTCAGTCCCCAACCTGTTTCTGTAATGAATTGTAAATTCAATATTCTGCCCAGCATCATATGCTTTCTTATCTGAGCTTAGTGACACTGACAGGTCACTTGTTATAGCCTGAGGTATTGCAGTTGGCGACGGCTGTACGACAACAACTGGTGGTGGCGGTGGTGGATTGTACGGTGCTTGTGTCGCTGTTGGTTTTGGTGTTGCTGTTGGCGTTGGTGTTGATGATTGTTTTGGCGTTGCTGTTGGTGTTGGTGTTGGATTTGGTGTAGATGATTGGTCGATATGAAATAGTTTATCTGCTGGAATAACCACTGGATTCACACCATTCCTTGACCAAGACAGCATTATACTTGCTTCTCCTTCTTCTTCAAAATATTCAACTGTAATACTATGCATATCATCTTTAGTTAAATAAATAATACCTTTAACTTCTTTCGAATTATCATGTACATTCCAATCGTCAATTACTGTCCTTCCATCTATTTTAACTCTTACTCCATCATCTGACTTAGAATGAAAAGTATAATCTCCATCTTCTAACACTTTAATATACCCTGTCCATCTTACAGAAAAATAATCTCTAGGAGTTTTATAATCTTCATGTGTTACACTATTCCTCTTCCAATCAAAATTAATTTCTCTATCTATCCTCTCAAAAAGCTTAAGATTTTTATCAAAAGCATTATTTCTATCATTCCATTGATAATATTCCCCTATCAAACCTTCTAAATAATTATAGCTTGGCGTTGATGTAAATGTTGGGGTGTTTGTAGGTGTATTTGTTGGCGTATTCTTTGGTGTATTTGTAGGCGTACTCTTTGGCGTATTTGTAGGTGTATTTGTTGGAGTGTTTGTGGGTGTATTTTTATTCGAACTAACTTGTCCATTTATTACTTCACACTCTATTTTTGCATTAGGCCATTGACTTACATATAAATCATTAATAATTAAATTGCTATTTGAAACACTTTTGATTTTAAATCTTAGTGTAGCAAAATTTTTATTTGTCAATGAGTTAGATTCTATGGATTTATTTGTAGCAAACTCAATAATTCCATCTTCCGTTTTGTTTGGTGATATATTACTTCTATATGGACTTGCTATTATTTTCTTTAGATCTGAGTTTTGATCCGGATCTAATTCCAAGTGACTTTTATCATATTTAACTTTAAATTGGAAGTTTATATATTTATTTTCAGGCAAATTAATAAACTTAATA
>DAOOVO010000093.1:0-17154 GCA_035370245.1 Pseudobacteroides sp. | reverse complement strand
TAACGAGTTCCTTTCGTCTTTTTACACTGTTTACTTTTCAAAGTCCATTGCTGCGAAGCAGCTTAATCATACTATCACACTTTTTTTACTTTGTCAACACTTTTTTGTTTTTAATTTTATATTTCGTTGACTTATGAGCGACAGCTTTTATACTATACCATCAAGTGCTTATCGTTTTCAATATTATTATTTTATGAAATTTGACTGCTAAATTAAATTAATCCTAATTTTCTGTATAATTCTCTAACATTCTGCATATTTTATTAAAATGCTGCATAATTATATTCAATAGAACTATGCCACCATAACCTATAACCAAGCTCACAATTTCAAGTGTAATAAAATGTGTTATGAAGAATGAATTCTTTTAAGCACAAGTACACGATTGCCTTTCTTATTGAACTTCAACTTATCACAAAGGCATTTTACAATAACAATTCCTCTTCCGCTTTCTAACAGCGAAAAACAATTATTAATGTTATCGGGTCCACCGTCTGACACAGTATCTGATGTTGTATAATCATGAGGACATCCTTCTCCCTCATCCTGTATTGCAAATAAAAGATACTGGTCGTTTATTACTGATACAGATACTTTAACACTTTTGTTACTAATACAGTTGTTACCATGCTTTATGGCATTAACAATCAATTCATTCAATATGACTTTTGTTTCAAATACAAATGCATCATCAATACCATCAAGACTATTCAATTTGCAAAGTATTTCATTGATTACACTTCCGATGTTCTCAATGTCACTTGCAAATTTAGCATTATAAAACCTTTTAGTTTTCAAAGCGACCCCGCCTTAATCATATTATATAATTATATTACCCATCAATTTTATTCATTAAACTTTTGAATTAATAAAATCAAAAAACAATCCTAAACACAGATAAAACACTCCAGATAAAAAGCAATCCGAAGTGTTTTGTTATAAAAAATACTTCCCTATTTAGATAATATCTTTCTAAATTTATCAAGTATCTTTCTTTCCATCCTGGAGATGTACATTTGTGAAACAGCAAATTTCTCAGCAATTTCTTTCTGAGTTTTGTTGCCGAAATACCTCATTTTTATAAACTCTTTTTCGGCATCATTAAAGTTATCCAGACTCTTTTTCAAAAAATCCAGATTTTCGATTCTTTCAAAAGCATTATCTTCCTCACCTATGGTCTCATGCAACTCCAAATCGTCGTCTGCAAATGCATTTTGATCAAAAGACTGCATGTTATATGCATTCCAAGACTCAATTATCTCAAGCACTGTTTCTTCATCAATATTAAGGTGCTTGGCAATCTCATCGACTCTCGGACTTCTGTTTAACTCCTGGGTCAAATTATCCCTAGCCTGATTGACCTTTTGATACACTTCATATATTCTTCTCGGAATTCTTATAACAGACCCCTTATCTCTGAAGTATCTTTTTATTTCACCAATAATTGTGGGAGTAGCAAAGCTTACAAATTTAACACCCTTATCAGGGCTAAAGCGTTCGACAGCCTTAATTAGTGCCATACAAGCTACCTGATAAATATCCTCGTAGTCAACACCTCTATTAACGAATTTTTTAGAAATTATCTCAGCAAGATACATAAACCGATTTACAATTGCATTTCGGGTGGAGACATTGGGATTATCCCTGTACATTATAAAAATTTCATCATTATCCGCCTGACTTAGAGCAACATCTATATTATCATTCATATCGATCATTTTAGCTTTTCCCTTCGGTCACTTTTGATATTGACAATATATAACTATCCGAGCACAGATCTACTTCATCCATTAGTGCATTAATAATTGAGAGGCCAAATTCATTTTCACTTCCGCCAAATATGCATTTAAGGGACTTATCCTCAGAATCAAATATAACCGTCAGCTTATCCTTGAAAACTTTAAAAATTATCTTAATATCTTCTTTTGCGTTTCCTACAGTAATCAGCTTATTACAAACCTCTGCAATGGCAATCTTTATATCTTCAATGGAGTCAATATCAAAGCCAATTCTATTTGATATACCTGATGCTGTCAATCTTACAACACTAACATACTCAGCTTTTAACGGAAGCTTCAGCTCTACCGCATCAAAATTATCCATTTCTTCACTCCTCTATAATAAATACCTTATCCAATCCTGTTATAATAAATAATTTTTTTAGATTATCTTTAAGATTAATGAGGATTATATTTTTGTTTTTCGCCTTAACTCTTTTAAGAGCTCCTACAAAAATTCCCAGTCCGGTACTATCTATGTATCTTAGGTTTTCACAGTGTATTTTCAAGTCAGCATCAGTATTCTCAGCAGTTTTGTACAACTTCTCCTTAAAACCTTCAGATGAATATATGTCCAATTCGCCTTTTAAATATATATTTACAGAACCTTCCAAGTGTTCTTCCCTGTAATCTAACTCCTCCGCCATATTCATCCCTCCCGGATAATTTAATATTCGCAAACCTTTTACTTAAATATTAAATCCAATAACTTTTCTGTATTCTCAGCATATTCTCCATCCATGCCAATGGATAATATTACTTTAAAATTCTCCAACTCTGTTCCTTTAAAAAAGTCTCTATTTTCAACCTCAATACCGTAAACATGCTCTCCATTGTCATTTTTCATTTTCTTTTTGATAATATTTTTTTCTTCAATCTTGTCCCCATACCGCTTAACAATATCGTCCATCGGTTTTACTCTGTTCGGCATGGTCATAAGCTTTTCAAAACGTTCCTCATCAAGAAAATACGCATCAACTTCTCCCGTACCCGACAATGTGTACAACTTTACTTCCATCGAATACTCTACATTTGGGTTAGTTTTGTCCCAAAATATGAGGGGATCTATTTCAACCTTTTTCAAACCGGCAATGTTATCCATGATTTTTTCTTCCAATTTTTCAATACTTGTAGTTGGATAAATTCCCACCAGTTTGAGTCTCAAATCCGGCTCCACACGAGTCACTATGGATCTTATAATAAAAAATAGACTTATTAATACTATAGTGCCTATAATCATGTGGGCCTTATAATAATGTATAAAATTACCAAGTTTTTTTTCGTCTATATTTAATTTTTTTAACAGAGGATTAGGAGGTTTTTTGGCCTCCTCCGATAATTTGCCTTCTGCCAATGAATTAAAGTCATATCCCATTAGAACATTATAGGCCTCTTCAATTTCTTGAATTTGAGCATTTTTGTCATTAGCAGATTTGGTATTATCGCTTCTGTATTTCTTTAATAAAAGATTATATCTTTTTACTATTTCGTCCCTGGTTGCATCTTTTCTCAATCCCAATATTTCATAAGGATCCTTTTGCTCCATTTTATTTGTCCTCCAACCATACTTTCATTGATAGACAAAGGATTATCAATCACGAGGCTTCATTGTCGGGAACAATAATACATCCCTTATTGAGTAAGAATCTGTAAGAAGCATAATAAGTCTGTCTATGCCTATACCAAGACCGCCCGTAGGTGGCATACCGTATTCCAACGCAGTGAGGAAATCCTCATCCATCATATTTGCTTCCTCATCACCGGCTTCTCTCTTCTTCACCTGATTTAGGAATCTCTCCCTTTGATCAATAGGATCATTGAGCTCTGAATATGCATTTGCCATTTCCCTGCTTGTTATAAAAAGCTCAAACCTTTCTGTCAATTCGGGCCTGTCTGGCTTTCTCTTTGTGAGAGGTGAAACCTCAACAGGATAATCCAAAATAAATGTTGGCTGTATCAGATGCTCTTCTACAAATTCTTCAAACATCAAATTCAATATCTCACCTTTTGTGAGATTGCTATCAAGATGTATTTTCTTATCCTTTGCGATTTGTCTTGCTTCTTCATCGCTTTTAATCTCATCAAAATCTACACCGGTATATTTCTTGACCGCTTCAACCATAGTCATTCTGTTCCATGGCGGTGTCAAATCGATTTCCTGACCCTGATAACTAATCTTTGTAGTTCCAAGAACCTTCTCCGCTACATAAGAAATCAGGCCTTCAGTTAACTCCATCATGCCTTTATAATCGTTATAAGCTTCATAAACTTCCATCAAAGTAAACTCAGGATTGTGTTTAATGGACATTCCCTCATTTCTGAACATTCTGCCCATCTCATATACTTTTTCAAGACCGCCTACTATAAGTCTTTTGAGGTAAAGTTCGGGTGCTATTCTAAGATACAAATCAATATCAAGTGTGTTATGATGTGTAATAAACGGCTTTGCTGCAGCTCCTCCAGGTATTGTATTTAAAAGAGGAGTATCAACCTCTAAAAATCCTCTGTTGTCGAGAAACTCCCTAACCGCTTTAATTATCTTACTTCTAATTATGAATGTATTTCTAACATCAGGATTTACTATTAAGTCAACATACCTTTGCCTGTATCTCAAATCCATATCTTTAAGGCCATGCCATTTCTCAGGCAGCACCTGCAGAGATTTTGAAAGTAATGTTATTTCTTTCACTTTTATGGATGTCTCTCCGGTTTTAGTCTTGAAAACTTCACCTGTTACTCCAACTATATCACCTATATCAAACTTCTTGAACTCGTTATAGCTTTCTTCACCTATTCCATCAACACGGACATATAGCTGAATTTTTCCATCCCTGTCCTGAAGATCACAAAAACCAACCTTGCCCATGCCTCTTTTTGACATAAGTCTTCCTGCTATTGAAACAGTCTTTCCTTCCATTTCATCATAGTTTTCCACTATGTGTTTAGCTGAACAATTAACATCAAACTTAACAATTTTAAACGGATCCTTACCGCTGCTCTGCAGTTCTGAAAGTTTCTGCCTTCTAACCTTAAGCAGTTCATTTAAATCCATAGTTTCAGTGCTTTGCTCATTGTTTTTTCCATTTTTTTGTTCAATATTTTCGGACATTTTTCTCCTCCTATATAACCCATACTAAATACCATTAATCTTTTACATTTATCTTCTGCTAAATGTAAGATTAATAACGTATTTAATATAACTCATTGTATATTAAAAAAATAGTCTTAATCACAAATTTCTCAACAAAATAACAGCTTACACGATATGTAAACTGTTATTTCATCCATTATATATAAATTTAGTCATAATTACAAGTTATTTATTGATTGCAAGAATTTTAAATTTAATAACTCCATCGGGTACCGCTACATCCACAGTTTCTCCAATTTTCTTTCCTATAAGTGCACTTCCTACAGGAGATTCATTTGATATTTTAAACTTGGATGGATCTGCTTCAGTAGATCCAACTATATAATACTCAACCTCTTCGTTGAACTCAACATCAAGAAGTCTTACCTTAGAACCTAAACTTACAACCTCGGTGCTGACTTCATCCTCATCAATCACCTTGGCATTCTTCAACATACTCTCTATCTGAACAATTCTGCCTTCAATATGAGCTTGCTCGTTTTTAGCTTCATCATACTCGGAGTTTTCTGAAATATCTCCAAATGAAAGTGCCTGTTTAATTCTTTCAGCAATTTCTCTTCTTTTAGTACCTTTCAAATATTCCAATTCTTCCTCTAACTTTTTTAACCCTTCATAAGTCAAAACAACTTCTTTGCTGGTCATTTGAAGTTCTCCTTTTTTTAAATTTGTGTTGATAATATATGCAATTCTAGCTAATTTATTCTTACGTAGCTATATTGAAAGTGATTTATCCAAAAAATAAATAATTTTGTTTTCACTCTGCCTAATACTAGATCATCAATATATTCTTTAACACTATTTTATGAAACAATAAGGCCATTTAGTGCCAATTCAAATACAAACTTCATTTCAACACTGTTAAGGCCCTTATATCAACAAAAAGCGACTAATTAGAATAAAATGACAAAATAAACGGCATGTACAACAATAAACAAAAAAAGTATAACACAATTATTTTTCACCATTATAAAATACAAACATCTTGTTGTCAAGAATTACAGTCACATTAAAAATTGCTATTAAGCCATACCATAATGTTTATTCTGGTTCCTAAGCATTATCTATTCCAAACCATCCAGCTTATAGCCGTCTTTGTCAAATACATCTGCTAATTTACTGATATAATCCGGGTCATTTTTGACTCCATCACCTATAGCGGAATACCCTGCCTTATGAAGTACAAGCATTTCTGAAATTTCATTTACATTATATAACTCCCACAAACTGTTGTCTACTTTTGATATAATGTTTAAAGGCAGCGAAACTCTTATATCATTTATAACCCAGGTCTTCTTATTAAAATCCGTTGCTTTTCCATAATTTAACACAACAGTTTTCTTTGTTATAAAATATTTAAAATCCTCTGCATCCCCTAAATTAATAATTATATCAGCTCGCTTGATGTTGCTGAAGTCTTCAGATATGCATATTGAAGTGCCTGTTTCGTAAAAAATCTCTTCCACTTCATTTTTTATGCACATATCCTTTGTGATTATCGTAATAAATTTAGTAAAACTTGATAGTAATTTTACAATTTGTAATAATTCTGTATTATCATCACCATTAATTATTGTAATTTCTATAGAATTTATGTCTAAATTTCTCATGGAACAAATTTTATTTATTATATTTACCAATAGTGCTTTAAATAGAATTTTTCCATTGTTGCAATTTTTATAAAACCCTTCATCCTCATTATCCTCCTGTGTTTTATAAGGAAGAATGCAGTATTTCGCACCCTTTTCGAAACATATTTGCTTTACATCTTTTAGAATTCTAGCTTTACTTTTGTCTTTAAGTTCCTTGTATTTTTCCATGCTGTAGGGTATTCTTATTAAGTTGATGCTTAAATCATCGGATAATTCTAATGTCTCAAACCAATGGGATTTATCCTCCCTTCTAAACAGCCACAATTTTTGTCGAAAAAACTTTTTAATACAGCTTTCTTCTTCCTGCAATTCATTACTCTTAAAAATGGCAATACAATAATTATCCATATGCACTCCTGTTTTAACATGCCTAACGGCACTGATGATATTGATTTTTTACGTATATTTACGTATATTAATAGAGTCGTCTTTTATTTATGTACCGAATATGAAAGCACATGCCCATACCGATACCAATACGCTTACAAATTCCGCAATCAAGGCCGCCGTGAGGGTATGCCTTATATTTTTTATTCCTACAGAGCCATAATATACTGTCAATGTATAAAATATTGTTTCCGTTGATCCCATCATAGTAGAAACCACTCTTCCTATAAATGAATCAGGTCCGAAATTTTTCATAATATCCGATACCAATGCTAGAGAAGCACTTCCTGATATGGGCCTTAAAAAGGCGAGAGGCAAAGCCTCCGATGGAATTCCCAGTAAAGATGCAATCGGCTTTGCAGCATAGATTATTACATCAAGTGCTCCTGATGCCCTGAAAACCCCTATTGCCACCATAAGACCTATTAGAGAGGTGAGAATACCCAATACAGTATTTAACCCTTCCCTTGCATTTTCAACAAATACATCATAAACCTTTACATTTTTTACATAACCTGCTATTAGAATTACTACAAATATCAACGGCACAGTTAAATTTGAGAAAAATTTAAGTATAACTGCTCAACTCCCTAACAATTATTTCTTCTATTTTTTAACCTCATTTTTCTTTTATGACTATCAGTCTTTTTTCCCAACAACTTGACAGCAATGATCCCTGTAGTTGCTGCAGCAACCGATGCCATCCATATCGGTACTATAACTTCCGCCGGGTTTGTTGATCCTGCCGAAGCTCTAAGGGCAATTATGGTGGCAGGCACCAACTGAATTGCTGAAGCATTAAGTATAAGGAACATTATCATGGAATCGGAGGCCGTATCTTTTACAGTATTATGTTTTTGAAGTTCACTCATGGCTTTTAATCCCAGAGGCGTAGCAGCATTACCCAGTCCGAAAAAATTAGCTGCCATATTCATTACTATTGCCCCTATGGCAGGACTTTTTTTAGGAATTTGCGGGAAAAGGAGCCTTATTATAGGAGAAACCAGATAGGCCAGCTTGTTTAACAGTCCACTTTTTTCCGCGACCCCCATCAAACCAGTCCATAGGCAAAGAACACCAATAAGTCCTATTGACAATTCCACAGCCGATTTTGATGAATTGAATGCCGCCTGGGTTACCTCCTCAAGCCTGCCGTTTAAGCCCCCAATTATAAAACCTATAAGCAGCATACCCATCCAAACATAATTGAGCATTACTCCACCTGTATGTTTTCAATAATCAATTTATTTATATGACAGGTTATGGGTATATATGTTTTAATAATAGCTAAAAATTTTTGTATTTTAATTAATTCCTAAAATTGATTAATAGTGGTTATAATATAATATCATTGTATTGAGAGCTTTACAGTTATAACAGAAATTTGCAGGGATTTTTAAGAAGGATTTTCGAATTCTTTGTCGAATATTGTCGTTAAGTTTTTAATAACACTTACCAGTTAATTATTTCTTTTTTTAGGAGCTAATTGTACAAAACCATAAATAGCAGAAATCAAACCCATATAACCAGGAAAGTATAAGTTGGTATAGCTCCATTTGGTTTTAAGCATTAATCAGCTGAACTTTTTCAAAAACATTTTTTAGAATTTTTTTAAATTTATTGTTGACGTTAGCTGGAATTTATGCTACTATAAAAATGCAAAGTTTGTCGAATACTGTAATTTTAGAGGAGGAAAAAAAATGAAATCTACTGGAATTGTTAGAAAAGTTGACGAATTAGGAAGAGTTGTGCTCCCGATCGAATTAAGAAGAACACTTGACATCGCAGAAAAGGATGCTTTAGAAATATACGTAGATGGTCAGACAATAATACTTAAGAAATACGAGCCAGCTTGCATATTCTGTGGAAACGCTAAAGACGTTTCAGTATACAAGGGAAAGAATATTTGTCCTGACTGCATGAGAGAGCTCAAAAAATAATTAAAAAATAATGAACAAATGAGAAAAAGGGCTGTTAAATGACAGTCCTTTTTTATGTTCAGATTTATAAATTATATTCGGATTTATAAGTGCAATACCATATATGATTCTATTTCTTCATGCAGCTGTTGTACACATCCCTTTTACTAAGTCCACGGTCAGCAGCTACCTTGGAAATAGCCTCCTTTTTTGTCATCCCCTCGTCCATATACAGCTTAACATGCTCTTCCAAACTAATATTACTCCATTTGTGAGTCTGTTCTTCTGCCAATTCCTCTTCATTAGCTCCCTCTACCATAACTACAAACTCACCCTTAGGTGGGTTGTTCTCATAGAAATCTATCGCTTCCTTCAAGCTGAATCTCAAATACTCCTCAAACTTTTTGGTAAGCTCCCTTGCCAGTACAATCCTACGGTCTCCAAGGGTTTCATATAAATCATTCAATGTATATTTTAATTTGTGAGGAGCTTCATAAAATATCATAGTGCGGACCTCTCCCTTAAGTTGGCTCAGTCTGTACTTCCTTTCTTTTTTATTCATTGGCAGAAAGCCTTCAAATACGAAGCGGCCACATTTAAGACCTGATGCAGTTATCCCTGCTATAGCAGCTACCGGCCCGGGAATGGAAGTTATTTGTATGTTATTCTCAATGGCAAGCTTGACCAAATCCTCACCGGGGTCTGATATTGCAGGCGTTCCTGCGTCAGAAACCAATGCTATTTCCTTTCCTTCCAAAAGCTGCTCAATCAAATAATTGCCTTTACTCACTTTATTGTGCTCATAATAACTGACCAAAGGCTTTTTTATTTCCAGATGGTTTAGGAGCTTCAATGTCTGACGTGTGTCCTCAGCTGCAATAATATCAACCTTATTTAATACTTTTATAGCCCTTAGAGTTATATCTTCCAGATTGCCTATAGGAGTTGCAACAAGATATAGCATTCCATTATTACTCAACTTGGTATTCTCCTCTATGATATATATCATCTATCTCTTTTGAATATTTGCCTGAATATTTGCCGTTCTCATCATAGACATATAGCGGTTCCATCATTTTAAGCTCGGGATTTCCGCCTCTTGAGCCTTTAACAAGAATAAGATTGGCACGTTTATAGGGAGACGGATGAACAAATCTTAAAAACTTAGGTTCTATTTTATACTGCCTCATGAGGAATAATATATCCACCAACCTCTGAGGCCTGTGAACCATTGCAAATTGCCCTCCAGGAACAAGAAGCTTTGAACTGACCCTTATTATGTCCTCCAAAGTGCATAAAATCTCGTGCCTTGCTATGGATTTGGTATCTGAAGGATTTACAAGCCCTCTTCCAACACTCATATAAGGCGGATTGGTTACAACCACATTAAACTTTGAACGACCGAAAAGCTCAACACACTCTTTTATATCTCCACACACAATTTTAACCCTCTCTTCAAGAGAATTAAGGAGAACGCTTCTATTTGCCATTTCAGCCATATCAGACTGTATTTCAAGGCCTGTTATGGATTTTGCCTCTGTTTTTCCCGCCAGCAAAATAGGTATTATGCCTGTTCCTGTTCCTAAATCAATAACATTATCATTCTTTTTCACATCAACGAAATGGCTTAATATAACCGCGTCTATGCCGAACTTAAATCCGTCATTCTTTTGTATAATCCTAAGACCTTTATATTGGAGGTCATCAATAACCTCATTATCATTTAAAAAAATATCCACTTTATACCCATACCTTTTCCAGACATCAATAAAGTCGGGCAAAGATACTTATACTCTCTACCCGACCCTATCTTAAATTAATTACTGCTCCTTCGGTGCATCTACTGGACAAACATTTGCACAAGCACCACATGAAATACATGCATCTGCATCAATTACATATGATTTATCCCCAGCACTTATACAGGAAACCGGGCATTCTGATTCACATGCCCCACAGCTTATACATGAGTCTTCAATAAAATATGCCATCAAAAACACCTCCTTGATAATTATCAAAAACACAAATACTACTATATATTATCGACTTTACTATTTTACCACCAATGCTCATTAAAGGAAACTCTTTTTTTATTTTCACTAATCTTCAAGACTTTTTAGCTCTTCAATATTGATGTCTATGTCATCCTCTTTTGCAACATCCTTTATAACCGTTACCTCATCAGCTTTATAAATCTCCAAGTCGGTCTCATTACCTTTATCCAATTTTACCTTAACCAATTCCTTAAGAAGACTTATATCCATTACAGTCCCCTGACCGCCGGGAGTACTAACGATGGCCCCAACTCTCGGAACCCTTGACAGTATTTCTTCATAGGCATCCTGTTCATATTTTAAACAACACATAAGTCTTCCGCATGTTCCCGATATCTTGGTAGGATTTAACGACAGGCACTGTTCCTTTGCCATTTTAATGGATACAGGCTGAAACTCGCCCAAATAGGAATTACAGCATAATACACGACCGCAAACTCCTATACCGCCAAGCATTTTAGCTTCATCCCTGACTCCTATTTGCCTTAATTCAATCCTTGTTTTGAACACAGATGCAAGATCCTTTACCAGTTCTCTAAAATCCACTCTTCCATCTGCAGTGAAATAGAATAAAACTTTGTTGTTATCAAATGTATATTCAACATCAATCAATTTCATTTCCAGATTATGGTCTTTAATCTTCTTCAAACATATATCGAATGCTTCTTCTTCCTTCTTTTTATTATCTTCTGCGTGTTTCTTGTCATCCTCTGTTGCAATCCTTATTACGGGTTTTAGAGGGGCAACAATTTCTTCTTCCGGCACTTCCCTGATTGGAATGACAACTAGACCAAACTCCACACCTCTAGCTGTTTCAACAATAACATTTGTGTTTATTTCAATCTCCAAATCGCCGGGATCGAAGAAATAAATCTTCCCTGCACTTTTAAACCTAACCCCAACCACCTTTACCATCTATTTTATTCCTCCTGAAGCTTCATAAGCATTACTTCCATTGAAAGTTGAAAATTTGCGTTCTGCTGCAAAATCCGCTTGGTATTCTCAATTAATTCGATACTTTCACCAAGCCTTTTTAATGTAAATTTATCAACATTATTTAATATGATACCCTTTTTATCGGAATTAATCAACATTTTTTCATCCCCGGTTTTTTTGTATATGAGTAAATCTCTGAAAAACGTCATCATAATATCCAATACGGTATCAATTACTCCTTTATTATCCGCCATGAAATTCATGGCCTTAAACGATTCATCAACATTATTGTTATGCAAGCTTAAAACCACTTGTATAGTTTCCTCTCTCAACCGAATAAATTCTTCAGAGCCTGCAATTTCCAAAGCATTTCCTGCGATGCCATCAGAAAATGAAAGCACAAAATCAATATTATCGACGGGCTTGTCTAAATTTCTTTCAATAATAGCCTTTAATTCATCATTGCTGTATTTCTTGAATGATAGCCGCAAAACCCTTGAGCGAATTGTTTCCATAAGTGCTTCGTAGTTGGATGCAGTCAATATTATAACAGCATATGACGGTGGCTCTTCAAGGGTCTTCAAAAGACAGTTTTGTGCCTGAACTGTCATTTTATCCGCTTCAAAAATAAGATAAACTTTTCTGGCAGAATATAGCGGTTTTATAATAACATCGTTCTGCATACTTCTTATTTCTTCCACACTAATGCTTCCATCACCGGGATCAATTATGTGAATATCGGGATTAGTGTTACTGTCGAATGTCTTGCATGCAAAGCATTGGCCACACTTTTCATCCCCTGATTGCTTCTGGCACAACAGCAAACCCGAATAAGCCTTTGCAAATGTCTTTTTACCTATTCCCTTAGGCCCGGTAAATGCATATGCATGGAATACTTTATTGGCTTTTATTGAGTTTTCAAGAATCCCTTTAATCTCCGCCTGCCCAACAAGTCTATTAAATATGTCTGTACACCCCTTACATCATTATGTCTAAAATCAGTCCTCTTATATCGTCCAACCTCTTGAGAATCTGAATATTGTCCCTTTCGTCATTTAGGAATTCCCTGGCAAGAGCGTCAAGCTCTTCGTTTATCCTCTTAATAACAGCATAAACCTTATATCTTCCTCTCCTGTCAAGAAAACTCTTTTTAGAAAACTTATGGGAATTATTAACAATTTCATCAAGAAATTCAGAAATCATTGCCTTATAAATTTTAAATTCCCTGATATCTATCTTTTTAGCCAGCTTGTTGCCCTGTTCAACAATTTTGTCGATCATAATCCTTACACGCTCATCAAAACTGTTTGCCTCAGCCTGAAAAAGCTTAGTCTGAAAAGTGCTGCTCTTTGTCTCAGAAATTTTTCTTTCCTCGCGGCCACGAGCTCCACTTATATTCGTAGTATTTTCTCCAAAATTCCTAACCTTCATTTAGAATCACTCCACACATTATATTAAGCAATCAATATCACACTTTTCATACAGGCTATATTTTTTATAAATCCATGAGCTCGTCTATACAGGCTTTAACATCAACAAATATTTCTTCAACACTTCTATTGCTGTCTATGCAATTAATTCTATCAGAGTATAGCATTGCCAGCTTTTTATACCCATTATACACCCTTTTATGAAAATCCATTTTTTCTTTCTCAATCCTGTCCAACTCAGATGAATTGCTCCTTCTTCTCAAAGCATCTACCGGGTTTATATCAAAAAACAGGGTGATATCCGGCAATAATCCGTCAAGTGCTACTCTATTAACATCTGTAATTATCTTTAAATCAATACCTCTTCCAAATCCCTGGTAAACATAGCTGGAATCAACAAATCTGTCACAGATTACAACTTTACCTTCTTCTATAGCAGGCCTTATAACCTCCGATACCAGTTGGGCCCGAGCAGATGCATACAAGAGCATTTCGGTTATTATCCCCATTTCTGAGTTCTGTGAATCCAGCAATATATCTCTAATTTTTTCGCCTATATTTGTGCCGCCAGGCTCCCTGGTTACCACCACAGATTTATTCTTGCTTTTCAAATAATCTTCAATCAATTTTATCTGAGTTGTCTTTCCAGCCCCATCAGTACCTTCAACCGTAATAAAATATCCTCTGACCATGGCTACCACCGACCTCACACTTTACAAAATTATAAATCTCAATAGTCAATAACTTCTATCTCATTATTCTTTCCAATACCATTAACATTTCCTCCCTGCTCTAATAAAGCCAGCAACGAATGAACAGCTTCCCTTGAAATACGCTCTCCCGGACAAATAACGGGAATGCCTGGAGGATAAGGAGTTATGGTACATTTTGCAATCATACCTGCAGCAAGCTGAAGTTGAACCTTTTTTGACGGTGAATTAATTACATCCCTCAGGGGCACAACCTGCTCAGGAACTTCCAGGCTGCAGTAACACTTATATAAATCTATATCGGCTTTTTTTCCTTTTTTAACAACTCTGCTCCTAATATCTTTAAGAGCAAAATAAAGCCTTTCAAATTCCTTTCTGGTATCAGATATTGCAGCAATACAAACTATATTGCCTGGATCTGACATCTCAACCTGTATATTATAATCAAATCTTAATTGCCTTTCAACCTCAAATCCTGTAAGCCCCATTTTGCTTACATTTATAACCAGTCTCGTTTTGTCTATCTCATAATTTCCCATGCCGTCTACAGACAGAACGGAATACTCATCGATGCTCTTTAACGAATCAGTAAACCAATCTATATTATTAACAAGACTTCCTAAGAGCTCCTCTCCTTCTCTTTCCATAATGGCCCTTGCATAGTCCAATGATGACATGATTATATACGACGGACTTGTTGTTTGAAGCATTCCAAGAACGGATTTAACTCTCTCCACATCAACTTTATCCGATTTCACATGAAGATACGCTCCTTGTGTAAATGCTGGAAGAGTCTTGTGTGCACTCTGAACGCATATATCCGCACCGATGTCCATAGCACATTTGGGCAATGTATTGTTAAATTTAAGATGTGCACCATGGGCCTCATCAACGGCAAGAATCTTTCCATATGATGCAGCTATAGCTGCAATAGATTCCAAATCGGAGCAAATTCCATAATAATTTGGTCTAGTTAATATTAATCCCTTCAACTCATTATTTTTTTCAAATGCCTCACGAACCTTTTCAGGGGATATCACAGTAGGAATACCAAAATCATTATCAAACTCCGGACTTACATAACAAGGCTCCACACCTGAAAGTATCATTCCGTTAATTACCGATTTATGGCAGTCACGTCCCACCAATAATTTTTCTCCAGGCTTGCAAATTGACCTTATTATAGCATGTATTCCACTAGTAGAGCCATTGACAAGGAAAAATGTGTATTCCGCACCAAAAGCCTTAGATGCCAATGTCTGTGCTTCCCTTATCACTCCATCGGGAAAATGCAGATTATCAAGCATTGGAATCTCTGTTAGGTCCATAGCCGCTATTTGATCAAAATAGCCTTTTTTAAACCCTCTTCCCATTTTATGTCCCGGCATATGGAAAGGCAGAGGATCAGATGATATATACCTCTTTATTTCTTCTAAAACAGGAAGTCTTAATTCCACAATAGTTCACCTTAAATTATGTTTATTCCTTCTCCATAGCTTTTTTATATAATTCAACATACTCATTTGCCGACTTCTCCCACCTGAAGTCCTCTTTCATAACTCTTTTAACAAGCATCTCCCATATGGGCTTGTTATTATAAAACTCAACTGCTCTCCTTATAGTATAGAGCATATCATGTGCATTGTAATTGGAAAATGTAAACCCGTTTCCTTCACCTGTAAACTCATTATACGGTCTAACAGTATCATTAAGCCCTCCGGTTTCTCTTACCAAAGGTATGGTGCCGTATCTCATACTAAACATTTGACTTAATCCGCACGGTTCAAAAAGCGAAGGCATAAGGAATATGTCGCTACCTGCATAAATCCTTTGTGCCAATACATCATCATATTTGATGTTTGCAGATACCTTCTCGGGGTAAACCTCACCGGCCCATCTGAACATATTCTCATATCTGTATTCACCTGTTCCTAAAACAATTAACTGTACGTCCATCTGTAATATTTCCACAATCACACAATCAATGAGGTCAAAGCCCTTCTGATCTACAAGCCTTGAAATTATACCTATTATGGGAACATCTCTTACCGGAAGGTTCAACTCTTCCTGAAGACGTTTTTTATTTTCATATTTTCCGCTAATATTTTTAGAGTCGTAATTTACATATAGTCTTTTATCTGTTGAAGGGTCGTTACGCTCGTAATCTATTCCATTCAATATACCGTATACGTCCCCAGCACGTCTGTTTATTATTCCATTGAGTCCTTCTCCGAAGAAATCATATTTAATCTCTTCCGCATATGTTTTACTCACTGTATTTACTATACTTGAATGTGCTATTCCTGCTTTCATAAAATTGACCTGATCATTGTGCTCTATACTGTTTAAGTGAAAATACTCCCAGCTTAAGCCAAGCACGCTGTCCATTATTTCTTTTGGGAATATGCCCTGATACTTGATATTATGTATAGTGAATAAGGACTTCATATCCTTGTAAAATTTAAGCTCTTTGTAGTCCGACTCAAGAAGAAGACTTCCTATCCCCGTCTGCCAATCGTTAAAATGTACCACATCAGCTTGGAAGCCTAAGTATGGCATCATTTCCAAAAGGGCCCTATTAAAAAATGTAAACTGTTCCGCTTGATCAAAATACCCATAAAGTCCATCCCTGTTGAAATAGTAATCATTCTCTATAAAGTAATAGACAACATTATCCATTTCAAGCTTATAAACTCCACAAAGCTGCCTGCGCCAAACTACGTTCACATAAAAGCTGTTAACCAGTTCCATCTCATCGGTGTACTTTTTAGCAATACATTTATACTTCGGCATTACTACTCTAATGTCGATGCCCAAAGCTCTTATAGCTTTTGGCAATGAACCCGCTACATCTGCAAGACCCCCGGTCTTTGCAAAAGGTACTACTTCGGAAGAAGCAAATAAAATTCTAAGATTTTCCATATTACCCTCCTGATGTATTTTTCCTCACATATAACTTCGGACAGTATAATAAATTATATAATATATTTTTATTTTAAGAAAGTTCGAGCAATCTTTTTCTTACTAAAACTAACCAGAAAATGCAGCTATATTATAAAATAACAAAATTAACTTACCACTTTTAAATCTTGATTCCACTGCAATAACTCCTGTTAAAAACAGGTAATATCGATCTTTGA
>DAOOVO010000092.1:0-17167 GCA_035370245.1 Pseudobacteroides sp. | reverse complement strand
CCAAGAAGGAGATCACTTAATCTTTCAATACACAAAATTTATTACATTCTCGAAAGTATCCCTATTAAGACCCCTTATACTTATTTTATCAAATAACATTTACAACAGTACATCATTTTGAACACCAACACGTATAACTTCCTCATTTACAATTTCCACTCCAACACCTAAATCAAAATCCCATGTGCAATCAAACAATATAGCAATTGTTCTTTCATCAGAATTTTTTATATAAAAATTAACTGGCTTAACCAATCTCCCTACTTCCTCCACACTTTGAATAATTGGTGCAATTTTATCAATATCTGCTACTCTTTTTTCTCTTTTCAGTGAGCATATTGACTGATAATAGTTAAATATTTCTTTTTCAATTTCTTTTGTAATTTTCTCTTTATTTTTTTCAAACTTTATCATTGACTCTCTCTGAACATCAGTAATATCCTCATCTTCATCTTCACATTCTATCGATAAAGTTATAGTATTATTCTGATTAAATATAAATAATTCCATTTTCCCTTGCCATAAATAGTCATACTCTAGATTCCCAAACAATTCGTCTTGCATACTAATTTCCTCCATTTCCCAACATTATTTTGTATTCGCCACATCCTCCCAGATGCTGGAATATCGGATGATTTATTTCACTTGGAACTAACTGTATTGTCTCACAATCATTTAATTCATGCCATGTATAGTTATTCTCTTTAATCCAGTTTGCTACTCTTTTTGCAGTCCATTTTTCACCTGTTTCTTTAGTAAGCTTCTCTGCTAGTTTTTTATTAGCTTGTGCAAAATTTTTAGCTCTATCTTCTGTCATTTTATCAATTTTAAATTCCTCAATTACAAATTGAGAAAAATCTGGCATTCCATTCTTATACTCGATACCATCAACACCTACTTCTTTCAAAGTATCAGCTACTCTCTCATCAGTAGAAACAAAAGTAGATTCACCAGGTTCTCCTGTCCAACTTCCAACAGAACTTGGATTCGCAGGTGTTTCAGCATAGCGTTCATCTAAAGTACTATATTTAGGTACAACTTCATTACCTTTTGTATATTGTTTACCTAATCCTGCTTTCTCTAATATTTCTTCTGCTATAACCGCCAAAACAACATTTGGTTCATCTGGAAAAAATTCTTTTAGCTTTATTATTGATGTTATTTTACTACAACCAGAAATATGTTCTTTTATGCTTTCAGCCATAGCGTCAATAGCTCTTTTTTCTGCTGTCGGAAAACGTTTTTCTAACGTTTGAATAAGTCTGCATCCTTTCCCAGACCTCGCATCTGTACTCGCTTTTTTCCCCATTATTCACCACCCTAGCCATAGATTTTTATGGCAAAATGATGCATTTCATTATTAGAATATAAGTAGTAACCTTACTATTTGGCATAATTTTGCCATAAAGTTAGCATTTTTTACATAATATCATTTTTTATTTCAAAAAACAATATTTTACTGTTGTACCAGACTGATAGACTCTATAAGCCTTAAGAAAATGGAGTAATAAAATCATAAAAGCTCGTTACACAAGTATGTACAACCTTACAAATGCACTTATAACAATAAATAAATTATCAACTAAAGTTTTCAAAAGAACATTTTCTGGAAAGTTTCAAGTTGTTTTTTCATAATATTGCAAATTATAAATTGCAAATCCAGATTAAAATCAAGAAGTAATTGGTACCATCTCTTTTACATACACTATTGGTCCAATACCCCTTATTATGATATAATTTTGTCGACTAATGCAATTAGGGGTATAACTTAATGCGGACTCCAAAACTTATAATAATTTGTATTGTATTGATCAATATAATCATTTTATCAATCACAGCGAAAATTTTTTTGTTTCCAAAATCCGCGTCTTCCATAAGTGACAAGGATTATGAGGAGGCATTAAAATATTCTATCTGGTTTTATGATGCAAATAAATGCGGTAAAGATGTGGCTTCAGACAATATTTTTGATTGGAGGGTGCCATGTCACATTGAAGACGGAAAAGATCTCGGACTTGATCTTACAGGTGGCTTTCACGATGGATCAATGCATGTAAAGTATGGTCTTACACAGAGCTATACAGCTTCCATTCTTGGATGGAGTTTGTATTCAAATAAGGATTCATTTATTCGCACAAAAAATTATGATAAAATGCTTTCCACTCTGAAGTATTTTTCCGATTATTTCTTAAAATGCCATACAGATTCCGACACTTTTTATTATCAAATAGGTGATGATGTTGAAGACTTAGTATATATGGGACCACCTGAAGATCAAACCGGTATGAGACCTACCGTTGCTGTTGCTGACAAGAGTCATCCGGCATCCGATATTTATGGTCAAACCTCAGCAGCACTCTCTTTGATGTACTTAAATTATAAGGATATAGACGAAGCATATGCAAAGAAGTGTCTCACAGCAGCAAAAGAATTATACTCCATGGGTGTTAACAATAAAGGATATAGTACAGAATATTCTCAATATGTTTCAAGCAGTTTCTATGATGATCTGACCTGGGCTGCAATTTGGCTTTACCAGATAGAACAGGATAAAAAATATCTTCTGGAAGCGGAAGAATTCATACTTAAAAGAAACAAACACAATGATGATCCTTTTAAAAACCAATGGACCCTAAACTGGGATGATGTATCACTGGCTTGTTTCCAAAAACTCTATGAGATAACCGAAAAGCAGGTTTACTATGATGCTGTTGCATTATAAAGAGTTGTCCATAAAACTTCGCTTACCTCCCTGGGGTATGTTCCCTGAACAGTAAAGTCAACCTTGATACCTGTTGCTTCAAACCCTTCAATCATTGATTTTATTGATTCTATAAGCTGACTTCCATTTCTTTTTTTCGATATAAAGTCGGATACCATGTGCCTTAATTCCGAGAGTCCGTTTTTAGCAACTAAATGAGAACTGTTTATCCTTTCCAAAATCTCATCATCATTGGCTTTCCCAAACGACATTTTTATAACCTCAAGAGTTGCAACAAGTATTGAAAGACAATGCCCCACAGAATCATGGATTTCACCTGCAATCCTGCTTCTTTCTCTGTATGCTGATAATTCTTCTACAACATTGGCATGCTCTAAAAGTTTGGAATATGCCTCTGAAAGTTTCAAGTTCTTGCTGCCAAGCTCATCTAGTAATGCTTTATGTTCATGAATATCATAAAAAGAAACCACCCACCCAATTAAATGATTTGCATTTTTAAGAGGCAGGCAATGAATCTCGTATTGCTTATTTTCGCCATGTTCAATTACACCTTTTACTTCTTTTTGTGTCCCCCTCCCGATTGATATGATGGCTTCCCTGCTTTCATCATTGTAATTCCAGCTCTTAAGAATCAGCTCTGAAACTTCTGTTGCATTCTTTTCAATCAGGCTGCTCTTTTTAATTCCCAGTAATGTTTCCATTAAAATATTCACACTTGCTATTTTACCTTTTCCATCAACAACCATAATCCCCTCATGGAGGCTGTTAACAATCTCCGATAGTGCCATTGGCATGATGTTCATAAACTGATATCTGTAAGATGCTATTGCAAAAGCAATAAGACTTGTCATTGCTGCAAAAGGAAAAATATCCATATATCCAAATATATAATAAAGGTCAGAACCGTAATATATGACTGTTATAAGCTGAGACACAGTAAAGCCTGATGTTATTAAAATAGTAAGTTCCTTTGTCTGACGAGTAAATGCATTTCTCAAAACTGCTAAAAGACCTGCAAAATGATAAATTGATTGAACAACCATGGAAAGCCATAATCCTTTGGAATTAGTTATTTTTCCCTTCTCATCAAAGAAGTACATGGACATACCAAAACACCTTGTCAAATATAATATAATGAGAATCAAAACAGGCAGGAAAAACAATAAGACAATTAACTTACCAGATCTTTTCTCTATAAAAGTGCTTCTTGAAAAATTAAGGTAGAATAAGAACCAGACCGGTCCAAGAAAAAATGCCGTTATGTATTTCAAATTGATAAAAATTACAGAATTTACATTATTATTTAAAGCCAACAGAACAAAAGTTGAAAATGTCCAGAAAAAATAGCATGAATTTAAAATGAGAAATGATTTAATAAGGTCGGTCTTGTTCTTTCGAAACCCCATAATAATAAGGGTAACAAAAGTTATTTCAGCTATTGAAAATGATAATATGATATCCGGCCATTTCATGTACCATTTTGTCCTTTCTTTATATAATCCTGTTTTTAGCCGCAAAAGCAACAAGTTGGATCCTGTCGTTCAAGTTAAACCTCCCTAAAAGATTGTACAGCATATTGCGAATGGTTCCCTCCGACAAATGAAGTATGCTTCCTATTTCCTTATAACTTTTTCCATCTGCAATAAGCTTTATAACGAGTTTTTCTTTATCCGAAATATTAATATCAACAGTATTGCCGACTAGCATTTCCGAGTTCTTTTTGGCAAAATTGGACAACGCTTCATTCTGGAATATTCTCAAGCCAAGATATACACTTTTTATTGCCTGCTGCAGCTCCAATACACCCAAATCCTTTGTAATAAACCCATCAGCACCATATTTGAGGGCTTTTGAAACACTTTCTTCATCATTAAAAGTAGACAGAATCATTATTTTAATTTTGCCGTACTTTTCCTTAATGTACTTTGTAGCTTCAAACCCATCCATTTCAGGCATTTTAATATCCATGATAATCAAATCGGGCTTTTCATTTTCACAAAGCCTCACAACCTCTTTTCCATTTTGGGCCAGCCCTATGACCTTCATGTCAGGATCACTTTCTATCATGAACTTCAAGCTATCTCTCAGCATATGCATATCTTCAGCAATAATAATATTAATCATCTTATAAATCCCCTTTACAAAGAAGCTTATCAATTTAATCATATAGGATTTATGTAATTTAATCAATATACGGCAAAGACCGGATAAACAGCACCGACCATGGGTGCTGTTTATCCAGGAATAACCAACTTATTATCCGGCAATTCAACATGCCTTATTTTGTATCATCATTGTATAACATTATTTTAAAACCACATTATTATACAAGAACTCAGCTGTGTAATTTACAAGCTTTTGGGAATTTTCATAACTGCCAAATGAATGACCGACTCCTTCAAAAGGGACAAGTTGATATTTATTCCCTGCAGCTTTCAATTGCTCAATAAATTTCAATACATCAGAATATGGATTAATATTATCCGCAGTACCATGAATAATCAATACAGGTGCATCAGTTTTAACCGTACCCCAAAACAGCCTATTGCCTACAATATCTATAGCTCCTGCTATTCCGCTTCTATCCCATCCATTCACATAATCACCATATACCACATTGGTAATTATCTCAGCACCTGCCGAATAACCTGACAAAACAATTTTGCTTTTATCAATACCATACTTGCTGTCATTGGCTTTTATCCAATCTACAGCCGAAACAACATCTTCCATGGCATTTCTCATTGCGTTATTCCATTGACTGTCAGGGTCTGGAGTCAGTCTATAATTCACACTTACTACCACATAGCCTTTGGCTGCCATTCTACTTGCTAAAATATCCTCTTCCTTGCTTCCACTAGATAAGCCTCCACCATGGACATACAGTATTACCGGCCTTTTTTGCTCTGTATCTTCTTCCGGAGAATAAACATCCAAAAGAAGCTTTTCATTTTTTCCTGCATAGTTTAATGCCTCCTTATACTGGATATCTCTTTCAATTTTTATTGATGAAAAAATATCATCCTTATACCTTGTTTTTAGTTCAGGCTTGGTTATATCATATTTTGAAAAATCCCGATTCATCAGTTTTTGCAGCGTATTGCCCATCGGATAATTCAATTGTAAAGCCTTCTTTTGATAGCCCATCCGAAGTCTCGTAGCCATCCAAATCTGCTGATATATATCCTGAAATTGTATATCCCTTTAATGGTGTGGGCTCTCCTTGCTCAAGACTGTAAACTGCTTTAATATTCATGTCTGTATCGGGAATAAAGCTTATTGTATCTGTTTTTGTGTCTGCATTGGAGATACCTTCCCAATGACTGAATTTATACCCTTTCACAGGTACTGCCTTTAATGTTATCGGTACTCCCTTAAAGTAAGTTCCTGTCCAGTCACTTGCATTTTTTACACCTGGAGTTGTTTCTTCTATGTCAATTGTATTTATCTTGACATGACCTTTTGTTAAATCTGATTCAATCTTTAATCGCACTGTTCCATCGACACCTGAGTCTTTGAATTTGTCTGCAATAAAACCCCTCATATAGTCAGGACGCACCTCTGCAAAATTTTTCATAAATTCAATATCATAAGCCCATCCACTCTCTGAAATACCTGATGACACCCAACGATAAAGATGCTCTTTAATATCATTCACCAATTGTGATTTTGCATTGTCAATTTGACTTTTCACTCTATCCGGCTCAAATGTGGTGTTTATTTGATCTGCAAAGCGGTTTATAAACTGATTTCTGAATTCATCATTTTTAAGAAGTGTTTTAAGTATTTGTACAGCCCACGGTTTGTTGGCAAATTCATAACCAGGAATAATTAAATCACCCAGACTATATGATAAAGTATCAATTGAAGGGCTGATACCCCATATTCCAAGACCAAAATCAGTGTCTTTTAGAAACCATCTCCAACGTCCATCCTGTCCATAGGATGCCTCAGGATGATACTTACCGTCATCTGTTTTATATCTCCATATACAAACATTATTTCCAGGCCAGTCGAGATTTCCGACATATATATTCGCAATATTATAATCAATAAAGTTCTCTATATCCATTTTTGTTTTTATGTACTCATATGCACTTTTATCTGTTATATCGTTGTACTTAAAAAACTCCACTATATCCCTCGTATAGTCCGCAACATCCTCTTCGCTTCCTTCCTGAACCTCTGGGTATTCCCATACATCCAGTATTGCTACCTTCTTCTTATCAAGCCCATAGTGGGAACTCAAGTATTTATCATCGTAGCGTTCCCTTATATTGTAAATACCCCAATACTCACCATTCAAAAATACTACTGATGGTCTATATGCCTGAGTAGGAATGTTTAAATGTGATACGAGACTTTGTATAACCTCATCACGAAACATGACACCAAAGAAGTCATTTCCTCCCCCCCTTAATATCAAGCGACTGAAGCTGTCTATATGCTCCCCGTTTATATCGTAGGCCTGATTTGGAAACAAATCATATTTAAATTTTTTGTTTTCATCATAGTCATGGTCTGCATAAAGCCTGAATGATTTTTGAGGGAACACCCTGGAATACCCTCCATGAATTCTAGCTCCCACATATTGCGAAAAACCAAGCTTTCCCCCCGGCTCAAAAAACTCTATATGCATCGACCTTTCCCAGTCGGAACCCTTATTTCTGGCATTATTTGCTGTATAGATTCCCTTTTCCTCATCAAATAAATTATCCTTATCAGTCACAAGTGAAATAACAGGGAGACTATATCTTATTTTTATATCCGGATCAACAAAATAAGAATGTGTTTTGACTTTACTTCTGGTACCATCTTTACCGATTGCAACTGCCTTGACTGTTGTACACTTAAAAACCTCGGAATTTGGCTCGGCAAAATAAACATCCGTCACATCAGAAGGTACAACATTAATGTTGGCAAGCACATTGGGCTCTCCACTTCTGCTTTTGATTTTAATACTATCTACATATTCAAATGTAGATTCATTTCCAGGTACAGGGTCACAGCCATCAATGGTGTAGTAAATTTTTGCACCGGCTTCCGATGTGGAAATATTAAGGTCAAATTCATTTTCATAAAATCCGCCGGGATAAGAAAAAACGGGGTCCTTTGAAGGTGATTCGCCTGCACAAAAGCCAATCCCCAATTGACTCAATAAAACACAAACTACAAGAATCACAGCAAAAATCTTTTTCATTTACACACATCCCCCTCCAAGTCTTAATTATGTGTAAATTATATTAATTTAAGCTGTCAGCAGACAATGACAGTTCATCACATTTATGCTTAACAGCTTATCATATTTATTAGGGGGAAAAAGTGATAAGCTGTTAATGAATTTAATTGTCAATATACCATATAATTTATTGTTGGACCAAAACTTCCCCATTTTTTATCAATTCCATGATAAAATTCGTCCTCAAAACCAACGTAGGTTCCATTATAACGCCGTATATCACCAATGAAGTTAATTTTTAATATATTGTTTTCAATAGTTATTTCACCTTTTAATGGAGTAATGCCTAAATTAGAGAAATCCGGTCATTTGTAATAGTTCCTTCATTACTTCTGGAATTGCTAAAATATCTCCTGAATATATTAGGTCAGGATTTGATATATAATTTTTCGCTGCAATCAGATTAACTGTGCTATTATATTTTCTTGCAATATTCCAAAGAGTATTGCCTTTTCCTACATGATGAATAATCACCTCAGATCCTACAGGAATTTTAATTGTACTTCCAATATTTGTACAAATAGTCAACCCATTTATATAGAAAAAAAGGCCTATGCCTTTTTATTCTCAATCCATTCTTTTATAAATTCTTCATTGTACTTACCTGTTGCAACACCTAATCCAAATTCGATTAATTCTTGTTGTGTATACTTTATTTTAACATTTAATTTTAGTAATATTTTACAAGCTCCTTTAACGCTTCCTCATTTTCATCTATAATTAAATCCATCAATTCTATTTTTTCATTTCTTTCTTTCATTTTAAGAAATTCAACAAAATCAATTACTTCTTTTTTCTTATCTTCAGATAATTGCGAAAATTCCTTAACAAGTTTCTCTTCTAAATTCATTTTATAACATCCCCAAAGCCAAGTATTTGAGGATGATGACTCGCTTCCAATGAATTGAACCGGAAATTCGTTCTCCCCAAATACTATAATGCTTTTTGAAAAGTCTATCAACCGGAAAAAACTTCAAAATAACTGCTTCTATCAATTTGTGTCTCACAATCGAGACTTTACTGGTAAAATCATATATAGTCCCCATACCAAAAATGTTTCTAAAGCTATTTGATAGTTATTATTGTATCATCTATTGACCAATTTTCCACCTGTTATATATCACATAAAAAACATTAAATAAGATTATCTGCATAAATGTATTTGAACTTATCGTTATAAAACTTCTCAACATTCATGACTGTAAGCGGCTTACTGAACAGATATCCCTGACCTATATCGCATCCGAGGGTATTTAACAACGACTTCTGCTCTTCATATTCTATACCTTCTGCGATGATTACACAATTCAATTCATGCCCCATATTTAATATGTGTTTTAAAATAATACGAGAATCATTATTCTTTACAATATCTCTTATGAAGCTAGGATCGATTTTTATAATGCTGGGTCTAAAGTTTTTAAGAAGCCTTAAGGATGAATAACCGGTACCGAAATCATCAATAGCCACTCTTATTCCTGAAGAAATAAGTTTATTTATAAGCACTGAAGTATTTATATCCTGCATAACGCTTTCAGTTACCTCTATTACCAAGTTTTGAGGATCCATTTCCAACTTTTTCAAAATATCGGTAAGCATGTAATAAAATCCCGGATGCCTTAACTGTTTTGGTGAAACATTTATTCCAATATGATTGAATGGATATCCTGCTTCTCTCCATATTTTACTTTGCCTGCATGCCGTTTCAATTACCCATTCACCTATAGGAATAATTAGTCCGGTTTCCTCACATAATGGTATGAACTCCATAGGTGAAACAAGCCCGTTTATGGGATTCTCCCATCTAATAAGAGCTTCAAGCCCATATATCAAGCCAGTTTTCAAGTCAAACTGAGGTTGGTAATGAAGAACAAACTCATTATTTGTAAGAGCTTTTCTTAATGATGTCTCAAGGTCCATCTGTCTTGAAACCTCTTTGTTTAATGAAAAAGTATAAAACTGAAAGTTGTTCTTCCCTTTATCCTTTGCACGATACATGGCAATATCCGCATGCTTAATAAGGGTATCCACATCCTGTCCGTCTTCGGGATAAAAACTTATACCGATGCTTGGCGTCGTATAAACCTCCCTGGCTCCAAGCATGAAAGGCTGTACAAATTGGGACAATATTTTGCTGCAAACCTGAGAAATAGCATTCTCATCAGCATTATTGACTATTATTACAAACTCATCTCCTCCATACCTTGAAACAATATCATTTTTACTCACACATTTTTTTAATCTTTGTGCAGCTTCCTGAAGCAGCTTGTCCCCATAATTATGACCAAGCGTATCATTTATCAATTTAAATCTGTCCAAATCAATAAATATTACAGCAATCCTATGCTTGTTATTTTTCTTCATTTTAATGCTCTGACTTAAGTAATCAGTGAGCATCTGACGGTTTGGAAGAGACGTAAGCATATCATAATAAGCCATATGCATAATTTGTTCTTCTGCCTTTTTTTGATTTGTAATATTTAAGACAGTTCCTAAAAATGAAATATTGTTTAAAGGAGCTATTGATACCTCAATATATATCATCTCGCCTTGTTTACTACTAACTCTGACATGATAATTGCCACACAGAGTTTTATCAGTACTAGTCATCAATGTTTTTTGTACATCTGCTTTGTCATCATCATGGAATAGATTTATTAAACCGATTTTTTGCAGTTCCTCCAGGGAATATCCCAATAAATGTTCTAGATAAGGATTAATGTAAACCAACTGATTATTCTCATATAGGAACACACCTATAAAAGCACTTTCTACAAGATTGCGATACCTTGACTCGGCTTCTATCAATTGAATTTCACATTTTTTTCGTTCGGATATGTCGTTATATATACCTATAATTGCTTGTGAATTGTTAAACTTGATCTTTCTTAAATTTGATTCAACCATAACATAATTGCCGTCAAGTCTTACTAATATTTGTTCAACACAGCTATCCTCAATATCAATAAGTACATTTTTTATTCTATTAATCTCAGCTTCCCTATAATCAACATGTATGAAATCCAGCATTGGTCTATTTATGATTTCTTCTATATTTGAGGCTCCTAAAAGCTTAAGTGCATTGGGATTTAAATATATTATTTTCCCATTGTAATGAACAAATATGGCCTGAGGTGAAATTTCAACAAGAGCTCTGTAATGCTCTTCTTTTTCCTTTAATATATCTTGATAGTTTGACCTGAATTTAATATTTGTATAACTCAACATTATAAATATTATAAGAATTACAACACTCTTCTCCCTGTTTACAATAGGGTCTTTCAATAAATATAAAACAGAAATCGTTAACGCAAGCATTACAGCAAGATAAATCCCAATAAATTTGATATTTCTCATGGATAGTGCAGTTATAACCATGAGCAAGCAAATTAGGTATAATTGTAAATTCATAAAATTTTTTACATACGCAAAAAATAAAGTTCCTGCAGAAGCTGCAATATAAAGTGCAGCCAGAAAATAAGCTGCATTTTTTTTAACGAATTTACTTACTATTGATGAAATTAGTAAAGATAAAAATATAAAAACGGAAATTATACATGAGATTGCTTCAAAATAACCGAATTGAGGATACCAGAAAAATAATATTAACGGCGTGATAAATAATCCTACAATGCAAACAAATCGCAATGTTCTGCAGGCAATAAGTGACTCACGATATTCCGAATCTATAAAATTAAAATCTATAAAATCCATATTATGACCTCTCTATGTACAAGTATAAAAATAAAAAATGCTGTATAATACATATCATAATTTCAATGTATTAAAAACTTCTGCCGGAATATTAAAAGTGTAACGTAGCAAAAAGGACCTCCATATAAATTTGTAGAAAATCAGAGTTTAATAATTGATGTGCTGTAAAAGAATAGGTGATAATAGCAAACAAGTGCTAAATACCCCTACAAAATTATAATTCTACATAGTTTGCTAAAATCCTGCATGTTATTTTTCTAAAGTTCTCAGAATGGGTCAAATAATTTAATCAATAAAGTCGCATGCCATACAAGCTTATAATTAATAGCCTTGCAGGTATGCGGCTTTATTAAATATCAGGATTTCTCCAATCTTAATTGTGCAATGCTTTTATTAAATACAGGATGTATCAGATAAGGTGCTATTTCTTCAAGAGGCTCTAAAACAAAAAGCCTCTCATGCATTCTTGGATGCGGTATTACTAAATCATCTGAAAAAACAATTTCTTGATCATACAGTACTATATCTAAGTCAATCGTTCGCGGGCCCCAACGAATCTTTCTTTCCCGCTTCAAATTGGCTTCTATGCTTTGAATCTGCTTTAAAAGCTCATGGGGCGACTTCAATGTAACTACTTCAATGCATCCGTTTAAGAAATCGTCCTGATCCAGGTAGCCAACAGGTTTTGTAGTGATCAATCCTGAAACTTTCTTTACCCTGGTTGTATTGTCATTGAGCATTTCGATTGCTTCCCTAATATTCTTTTCCTTATCTCCCAAATTTGAGCCGACGCTTAAAAATGCATTATGCCAGCATCTTGAAACCTCTACGGCGGCATAATCCAATGGTTTGCCAATGGGTGCCCAAGGCTTTTTCACAACAACATCCACCCTTCGTATAGACGGAAATTTAAGCAATATGCTCTCCGACAGTTTTACCGCACAGGTTTCAATCAAATTATACTTGTGCTCCGTAAAAATATGTTCAACAAAACTGCATATATCAACATAGTTAACAGTATGTTCCAATTCATCATTTTGCTCTTCATTAAATCTATTAACGAATACTTCAAGGGATATTAGGAACTTCTGTCCCACTTCTCTTTCCCCTTCTAAAACACCATGATGTGCAAAAACCTCCAGGTCTTTGATAATAATTTTATCCAAATCCTCACCCTCATTCACTCAATTTATCTTCGAACTATTGCGTCCGTCATTACAATAGCTCTGCGGTTCTGTTCAATATCATGTACCCGGACAAAATCGCATCCCTTCATTATTCCCACAACAGTGGTTGCTATTGTTCCTTCAACCCTCTGGTCCGTCGGCAGATGCAATGTGTTGCCAATCATGGACTTTCGGGAGGTACCTAGAAGCAATGGATATCCAAGCGAAGTAAATTTCTCCAATTGATTCATAACATGTAAGTTTTCTTCATATGTTTTTGCAAAGCCAATTCCGGGATCAATTATTATATTTTCACTTCTAACACCTGCATTAAGTGCAATATCAATGCTTTCTTTCAAATCATCCAGCATGTCCGATATGATATTGTTATACACTGCCTTCTCCCGATTATGCATCAAACAGCATGCAACACCATATTCGGCTGCCACTTTGGCAATAAGAGGATCCCGTTTAAATCCCCAAACATCATTTATCATAGCGGCTCCATTTTGTATGGCTGCTTCTGCAACCTTAGCCTTATATGTGTCAATAGAAACAGGAATATCAAACCTCTTGGTCAATTCTTTAATTACAGGAACGACTCTCCTTATTTCTTCATCCTCATCTACAGGTGTATGCCCCGGTCTTGTAGATTCTCCTCCAACGTCAATTATATGAGTCCCTTGATGCATCATTTCATCAGCACGAAGAACCGCACTTTCCACACTTTGATAGCTCCCGCCATCTGAAAAAGAATCGGGAGTGACATTTAAAATTCCCATTATATATGTTCTTTTTCCCAACTCAAAACTCTTGTTACCGATAATAATATTTCTATTCATGTCTAAATCACCATCATTAATGCTTTTGCTTTGTCAAGGCATTCGAGGTACTCGGCCTCTTCTGAGGAATCCCATGTGATTCCCCCTCCAACTCCAAAGTAAACATCATTTCCCTTCTTAATAATAGTTCGTATGGCTATATTAAAATCCGCATTGCCGTCAAATGAAAAATACCCTATACACCCGGTATACAATCCCCTTTTAATTCCTTCAAGCTCATCAATAATCTCCATTGCTCGTATCTTAGGCGTCCCCGTTATTGACCCGCCAGGAAAACAGCTTTTTAAGCATTGAACAGAATCTACATTGTCCATCAATTCTCCTTTGACTGTAGACACCAAGTGAAATACGGTACTGTATTCCTCAATTTTAAAAAGCTCTGTAACCTTTACAGAATGAGGCTTGCATACTTTACTCAAATCATTTCGTTCCAGATCCACTATCATGAGAAGTTCTGCCCTGTCCTTCTCACTGTTTATAAGCTCTTCCCTGTTTTTTGCATCTTCTTCCTCATTCTTGCCACGGGGGCGTGTGCCTTTAATCGGTCTAGTTTCCACCTCATTGTTGTAAATTTTTAAGAATCTTTCAGGTGATGAAGATATTATATCAAAGCCCTCCAGGTGAAGCACTGCGGCAAACGGAGCAGGGTTAACCGTTCTTAGATCCCTGTATATCTCATATGCGTCCTTAAATGTCTTCGATTGAAACCGCTGTGTCAAGTTTGCTATATAAATATCTCCGTTCCTTATGTATTCTCTCATTTTACCAATGGTTTTTATGTATTCTTCTTTTGAGAAATTCGATGTAAAAATTGCATTGCTTTCTGTTACTTTATATTTTCCCAGTTTTTCCTGTTTCTTTATTCTCTCAATCAATAAACCGATGCTTTTAGAATGCTCCATAAGCATGCCGCAGGAAGTTACATATGTTTTCTTATTAACATTATCAAATATAATAAGGTTATCGTAAAATATAAAATAGTAATGTGGAATCTTTAAATCTTCAAGTGATGAATGACTAATATCTTCTATTGTCAATCCGTAATCATAAGATAAATAACCGATACATCCTCCGATAAACGGAATATCCGTTTTATTTTCGACCTTATATTCCTTCAAAATTTCACTTAATTTATCAAAACCGTCATATCTATATTCAACTCCATTTATTAAGCAGTAATCGTTTTTTCCTTTTATTACAAGAAACGGATTAATCCCAATAAACGAATACATCCCTAGGCTCTCATGATCCCTTTGGCTGTCTAAAACCGATACATCCTTTTCTCCTTTAAATATAGAGTAAATATCAAAAGGATCTAGAGTTGTCTCAACTGATTGCAAAACAATTTCCATCATTCTCACCTTTAAATTCTCTGCATAATCTTATAAAGTTCCCCAGCATTTGATGCCCGGATTCGGTTAATTCAGCCTCAGGATGAAACTGCACTCCCTCGATGGGGTATTCTTTATGCCTTATTCCCATTATCACTCCGTCTTTCGTTTCGCAGCTCACTTCCAAGCAGTCGGGTATTGTAGCCTTATCCACAATCAAAGAATGATAGCGTGTTACTCTAAGGGGATTTTTTATACCCTTAAATATCCCTATACCATCATGCTTCACTTCAGATATTTTTCCGTGTACAGGAACATCACCTTTAACAATTGACGCACCAAATGCATATCCTATTGACTGGTGTCCCAAACAAATGCCAAGTATCGGTATCCTCCCCTTGAATACACGAATTATATCGAGTGTTATTCCTGCTTCTTTAGGTGTTTTAGGCCCGGGAGATAAAATAATGCCCTCTATATCTTCACATAAAAGCTTATCTATTGTAATCCTGTCATTTCTGAAAACCTGTACTTTTTCGCCTAATTCAACCATATATCTCACAAGGTTAAAAACAAACGAATCATAATTATCAATCATTACATACATCTTATCACCTGTATAATATAGATAATATCATATTTCATTTTACATTACATAACACAATATAACACAAATCATCATAATGAGAAAAGTAAAAAAGCAGCCTATTTGTTTTGGCCGCTTTTAAATAAGTTTAATTATATTTTATTCCCATTATTTTTTCTTTTTATTGACTTTTTCTATCTTTTTCCTATTCACTTTTATTCCATTTTTTCAATCTTTATCTATTCTTTTTCTAAAGCATCTTCCGAGTACTTAACGGTTGAATTCCATAAAATCCATTCATCATAACCCGCATCATATACTGCTTTAATTTGCTGTCTTACTTCTTCAGCTCCGTATTTCATATAGTTCCCGGCACCAAGCCATGATGCTGTAAAATCCTGCAAATACGGTCTTACCTTTGCCCTGTAATCAGGTACTGCACTTATTCTATTCTTTGCCTTTATCAATGTATTATATACAACATTATACGGATCTAAATCCGGTTTCGGAAATACAACTTTATTAATTGTTTGTCCCGAATAATAATGTGACGGATACACCATCGGGCTTATATAATCCATATCTTTTCCGATATATTCAAGATATTGACCTATCTTTTCAGTATCTTCAGGACTTTCACATATTATTCCGAAAACATCGGCCGATAATACAGCGTCCGGCATTTCACTTCTTGCATATGCAAGAAACTCATTTATTCCCTCATAGAGTTTTTTGTCGCCTGCACCCGGAAAAACCATATTTGCCTTATTTCCGTCGGGGAATCTGACATAATCAAATTGTATCTCATCCACACCCTTGGATAATGCTTCTTTCGCTATATCTACATTGTACTTCCAAGCCTCTTTATTATATGCATTAACCCATGTCATACCGTTATGGATTAAAAATCCTCCCGATTTATTTTTTACTGCCCATTCAGGCATTTTCTTCGATATAAGAGGATCTTTGAAGCATACTACCCTTCCTATTACATAAATACCGTTTTCTTTAAATTTTTTAACTACCTCTTCTATCTTGAATCTCTGCTGGTAAGTTCCTTTTTCCTTTACAATAGGCACATCCGAAGGATAACTTACATAACCGGTATCATCTTTGATATCAATAACATATGCGTTTATTTCAGTGGTTTTTGCAAGCTCTATAAAGTGATCGACATTACTTTGTATACTAAGAGGCCATGAGGATAAGAAAAGGGCCTTAACCTTAACCTGCTCGGGTGAGGGTTTGGCTTGAGGCAGTTCGGATTCCGACGGTTCCGGCACAGGTGTGCTCACATTTGAAGCTGTAGACGAAGGCTTATTGCTGTTACCTGCTTCGGGCATTTCTTCTAATTTGTTGGTGCAACCAGCCAAAGAAGCAGATGCCATAGTACATGCAATAATTAAACATAACATTTTTGAACGAAATTTGTTTTTCATAATGTCCCCCATTTATTATTTATTTTGGCTGGAATTTCATTTGTATTTAGTATAGATGTGAAAAAATAAAATAGTAATATTGATTCCACTGCAATAACTCCTGTTAAAAACAGGTAATATCGATCTTT
>DAOOVO010000091.1:0-17265 GCA_035370245.1 Pseudobacteroides sp. | reverse complement strand
TATGAATAAAAAAGGGGCTGATACAAAACTAATTTAGTTTTGCAACAGCCCCTTTGTATTTATAAAGTATTAAAATTTATAATCGGTAATTTCATCTGTACTTTCCCTCAGCCTGAACCTGGCCATATTTTCATTTAGATGTCTTGCCTGAATCATAAGCTCTTCACTTGCCGCAGCACCTTGTTGTGCTGTTGCAGAATTAACCTGTATAACCTTTGAAACCTGATCAATACCAATGTTTATTTGAGCAATACCACCTGCCTGTTCATTGGATGCGGTTGCAATCTCTCCTACCAGACCTGCAACCTTAGAAGTGCTTTCAACAATACTAACCAAAGATCCTGCTGTTTCGTTAGCAATCTTGGTACCGCTTTCTACCTTTCTTATGCTGCTCTCTATATACTCTGTTGTTTCACTAGCAGCACGAGCACTTCTTGCTGCCAAATTTCTGACCTCCTCTGCTACCACTGCAAAACCCTTTCCGTACTCGCCGGCCCTTGCAGCTTCAACAGCAGCATTCAAAGCCAATATATTGGTCTGGAACGCAATCTCGTCTATTACCTTTATAATCTTGGAAATATTCTCCGAAGCGTCATTTATCTCTTCCATGGCATTGAGCATTTCACTCATACTTTCATTTCCCTTAATAGCATTTTCTTTAGCTTCAAGAGCCAATTGGTTTGCAAGCACTGCATTTGTTGCATTCATTTTTGTCTGTTCAGCTATCTGGTTTATGCTGACTGACAGCTGCTCCGTAGAACTGGCTTGCTCCGATACACCCTGGGATAATTGCATGTTTCCATCCGATACTTGAGCCGTTCCTCTAGCAACCATATCTGCTGCATCTCTTATATCATAAATCAATTTATTCAACTCTCCAATTATTGCATTGGCGGAATCGGAGATAGCTTTAAAATCACCTTTATATTCCCTGACATAGTTGACATCCAGATTACGTTCCGATATCTGCTTTAATACATATGATATCTCACCAATCATTACATTAAGACTATAAACTGTGGAGTTAAATGAATTTGCCATTTGCATATAGTAGCCTTTATAATCTTTTTTAATAGATGTATTTAAATTTCCTTTCGAAACATTATCCATTGCTTCGGATATATCTTTGATGGGTTCTATTATAGCATCAAGGGTAGAATTTATGCCTTCTACTATTTTCCTAAACTCTCCGTGATGCTTCTTACTATCCGCCCTCGTATTTAATTCACCTGACATTGCTGCATCCGTTAGTGTTTTTGTATCCTGAACCATCTCATGCAATGTGTTTTTCAATTTATCCATGCTTTTTGATAAATTATCTTTATCCGATCTAACTATAATCTTAACATCAAGATTTCCCTTTGCAATCTCCAATGCCGCATCCGATTTTAGTTTTATATCGTGTATCATTTCCATAAATGCTTTTTTAAGTCGGCCTATCTCATCCTTAGAGTCAAGTGTGAAGGCAATTTCCGTATCTCCTACGGATAACCTTTCTGCAGCTGTAGTAAGTTCATTTATGGGTTTAGAAATTCTGTCCATAAGTAAATATGCAAAAGCTAAAACTCCCAAAAATACTACTAAGCCAAAAACAAACATTGTAACAGTTTTCATATTTTTATCACTATTACAAATCTCTATTATTTCATCGGTACCTGAATCTATCATTTCTCCTATCAGGTTCAAGCACTCCCTGGCTTTGGCAAATTCATCATCAGATAAATTGTTTTTACCCAACCTCATAAAATCTATAGTACCCTCTCTCCAAACATTAAAGCTAATGGAGAATTCATCAAAGTACTGATATATAAGCTTATTGTTCTTATCCTTATAAGTACCCCAAAAATCATCATTCTGGGAGAATTTGCTTTTTGCCTTATTAACCCTGTCAACCGCTTCCTTAGTATTTTGATCAAATGTTTCCCTATTTTTTTCTTTCGCTTCCAAATTTGCACTCTCATACAAATACTGCTTTGATGCCAGCATAGCCTGGTACATATCACGGTCTGCATTCAATACTAATGATATGGCCTCATAGCTCTGCTTTTTAATCTTACTGTCCAAATTATTATAAATATAATTCATGCTAATAACAGCTATTATTGAAATAATAATCATAGCAGATAGAGGTATTGAAACTGTCATAAACAACTTTGATCTAACAGATAAGTTCTTAAACATTTTATTCCTCCTATTTAATTTTTGAATTGATTACACCTATATTAATCCAGCGTCTTGAAATGTTCATTTGACTGTAGAATTCTTTGATGATATCTAAAGCATTAATTTACAATTATAAATACAGACACACTATTGCATTTTCCCCTAATGCGTAATGAAATGGCTTCACATATCTTAATATTCTACAATATTCTACAATATCTATTAGATTCCTCCTTTTTTACAAATTAAATTGATACAAAAAACACTTTAGACCTTTGATATAAGATCTAAAGTGTTAAAAATACGATTCTTTGCTTAAATATTCTATTATTTGAAAACTCAACTATCTATAATTCTATTATTTATAATTAATTATAATCTGCAGAAGTCTTTGAAAAATGCCTTGAAACTATAATAACATCGCTCATATTTATAGAGCCATCCAAATTCAAATCTGCATTTACATTATAAAGCGGGCTGCCGGAAACCGCATTAAAAGATTTTGCAATTTCCAAAACATCTGTCATATTTATGGAATTATCCTGAACACCATTTTTTGCAATATCACCTGCCCACATCATTATAGGGCTTTCATGAGTACTAATCGCAACATTTTTATTTATTACTACATTTTTTATCTCTCTGTAAAGGAAGCTGGCTTTGCTTATCTTTATAGTTTGAGGTTCGGAGCTTCCTTTAACCCCAGTTATCTCAAAATATCCATCACTATCAGTTACACTGCTTTTTCCTGCGACCTCAACCTTAAATCCAGATTTTAAAGCTGCAGATGAAGATGCAGGAATCTGCATATCAGGTAATATATAACCTGAAACCTTATAGCCCGAACCTGTAGGTGTGGGTGATGCAGTTGTAGGCTTTGGAGTTGGTCCATCCGGTCCTTGTCCAAACACTATTTCATCACCAATGTACAACGGACATCTTTCGGTTATTACATATTCGTCTCCTAAGCCTTCCCTGCTGTAATCGTTCTTAGCATTCCAATTTCCCTTGTAAGTTGTGGGATCCTGATCTGCTATAAGAGCAAACTGTATTTCGCGGGATGCATATATTTGCTTTCCTTCCCAATCGAATTCAACATAATATGTACCCTTGTCATCATACTTCATAATATCCGAATATTTAGCTTTTCCATCATAACATTTTTCATTTTCATCGTAGTATACTTCCATATGAACATCATCTATGGACTGTCCCGCTTCCAACAGCTCGCTGATATTAAAATAATACCTTACCTTCAAGCGAGTCTCATAATGAGGAGGATATGCACTTTCATTATGGATACGAAGTGTAATCTGTGATCTTTCATTGTTTTCCTGACTGGTGCTGACTTTACCTTCTACAAAAAACTCCAGCGGCTTGTTTTCCTTCGGAGGAAAATCAGGTATAGGCTCATGGCCTTCTCCATAATAAGTATAAAGTCCTGCACAGGCACCAACAAAAGCAGCATTATAATCAATAGCAACTTCATTATATATAAAGTCGGATGTAATATCTTTATGGAAGTCCTCAGCATCCGGTCCTCCAACTAAAGCACCCCATAAAGTGTGAACCTGGTCTTTGGGATCATCCATATTAAGTGTTTTTGACCCATGTGATGCACGGTGATGCGGATGTGATGCTCCATCAGGTGCATATCCGACAATATATGCTCTCTTCATTGGGTTGTTGCCCATTATGTACTCCATTTGACCCTTTGCCCAATCGGTAAAAGCAGTGTTTCCTGTATACTTCCTGTATACCATTGCACAAAGCTGTGCTGCCGTATTGTATCTTGCAGAACCGTATGGATTTAACATACTGAAACCTGCCGGTGTCTTGGCAAGGGTATTTGTATCCTTCGGATCTTCACGTGGAACTCCCGACCAATATTCCAGATTCCATCTGAAAATATACCAATCTCTATCGGTATTGGTAATAGGTGCAAGTTTTGCAAAAACTCCGCCCCATACTGTATCCCAACAATGTACCCATATATTCTGCCATTCATTTCCTGTGTCAACAATTATTCTCTGCATATAGCCGGTATATTTACCGCTTGCATCGGTAGATACAATGTGGTCTATATATTCCTCTTCTCCTGTTGCTATATTGAGCCATACTGCAGCCCATGACAACTCGTCATAATCATAGGATGATTCATAAAACGGCTTACCGTATCCGAGTCCTCTGTATTTTCTTGCAAATTCATACAATGCTATGGCCGTATCAAGACACTTTTCGGCATATTCCGGATCTTCATCCTTGAAATTCAAATAATTGATGGCCAGTGAAGCTGCTGCACCTGCACATTGGTCACTTGCAGGTGTTTCAGAAGTTGCAAAATATGCAGGCCTTTCAAAATCCTTTAACATTTGCGAATTTTGAAGCTCAGGCGGATTCCACCAGTTATGATCTATATCTCCTTCTCCAACCTCATAGCAAAATGCTACAACATTACCGTCCTTGTCCCTGAATGTACATCTTAAGAAATAGTCGTTAAACCATCTTAAAATGTCTTCTATATGTTCTTTTTCACCAATTTTTATGTAAGCATCGCGGAACTCATAGTATCCCCAACCTACAGTAGATGCTGCATAAGATTGAGGAAGACCGAATTTAACATGATCTCCTGCATCATGCATCCCTCCGCTTACATCCACTGTACCGTTTCCGTCCGGATCAAGAACGGACCTGTATTTGTCGATAAAGCTTTGGGACATGTTTGTACCTCTAAAGCTTTTCGTCATAGGAATCAAAGGTACCTCCATATCCTCCACATGACAATCTCCGCGCCATTCAAGACGTCCGCCCGTTATACCCGGTCCGCATTTATTGGCATCATAGAAATACATGGAAAGCTGAAGTGCTTTTGCAAAATTGTACTCAGGCTCGGCATTAACAGTAAACGGAACGCAAAAAACCGTACTAATAAAAAAACTGACGCAAAGAAGTGCAATTAAGCTTTTCTTTATAATAACTTTCTTGGTCATATCGCTCCTCCTATAATAATTAATATTTGGTATAAAACCGCATAAATCAAGATTTTATAATTAAAACCTCACTCCTTCCAGAATATGGCACATCTATAGCATAATATTGCATACTTAATTAAATCATATGTTTATTATTCTTTATAGTCAATTGCTGTGATTGGCTTTAATTTATTATAATTGTCCTCTATTAAATACTCTGTATATATAATTTCTGGGAAACAAAAAGAACTGACAGCATATTTGCCTCAGTTCATTATATTTTGCCAATCATTATATTTCATCCAATCATAACACTAACCGTCATGCATTATTTAAACCTGTTCCTTCTTAAGAAAGTAGGAATATCAAGCTCATCATTCTGGTTTGAGTTATTAAAACTGCTAGCCGCAGGCTGCTGCCTTTCATTAGCTGCCTGATTGGAAGTATTCCTATCCTGAGGTTTTTCATTTCCTCTGTCAAAAGAAGGCTTATCCATCTTTTTAACAATAGGACCTTTCTCAAAACCTGTAGCAATGACAGTTATGAGGATTTCATCTTTAAGGTTTTCATCAATAACCGCACCGAATATGATGTTAGCATCTGGATCTGCCGACTGCTGAACCAACTCTGCTGCAGTATTTACTTCAAAAAGTCCAAGGTCGGGGCCTCCGGTAATATTGAGAAGAACACCCCTTGCTCCATCTATGGATGTTTCCAACAGAGGACTGTGTATTGCTTGTCTGGCAGCTTCCTCTGCCCTGTTTTCACCGGCTGCTCTGCCTATACCCATATGGGCTATTCCAGTATTGAACATTATTGTCTTAACATCGGCAAAGTCAAGGTTTACAAGACCCGGTACCGCAATAAGGTCGGATATACCCTGCACACCTTGTCTTAAAACATCATCGGCAATTCTGAATGCATCTACTATGGAAGTCTTTTTCTCAGCTACCTGTAAAAGTCTGTCATTTGGTATAGTTACCAATGTATCCACAGTAGCTTTGAGATTTTCAATACCTCTCTCCGCATGCTGCATTCTCTTTCTTCCTTCAAACATAAAAGGCTTGGTAACAACGCCGACAGTAAGAATACCCATTTCTTTGGCAATCTGAGCTACAACGGGAGCCGCACCCGTACCGGTTCCTCCGCCCATTCCTGCCGTAACAAATACCATATCTGCACCTTTTATTGCTTGAGCTATTTCATCTTTGCTTTCGTTTGCAGCTTTTTCACCGATTTCAGGATTCGCACCTGCACCTAATCCCTTTGTGAGCTTATCTCCTATTTGAATCTTTGTATTCGATTTTGATAAAAACAATGCTTGCTTGTCTGTGTTAATTGAGTAAAACTCAACTCCACGGAGTCCGGCAGTTATCATCCTGTTAACGGCATTATTTCCTCCTCCGCCTACTCCAATAACCTTTATCTGAGCAAATTGTTCGAGATCGATATCAAACTCCAGCAATTTTCAGTCCCCCTTCTTTTTTCATTGGTTAATAAATAAGAACTCGCATACAAGTAATCCACTTACAAACAATCAATACTGCCAAATATCTTGCATAACTTTGTATTACATAGTAAAAAATTGCGAAGTGCTTTTATACTTTCAACCTAATTAACATTACTGAATGCATAAAACAACAGGCCCTTATCTATATCGTATAATTGTAATTTCAACCAATTAAGTATAAACTTGTTATCGTTAATTTAATTTTATTATTTTAATTCAAAAATCACACAGAATAATAATACCTTATAATTGTGCATAACGCAATATAAGCATTTTTATTTTTATATTATATAACAATTTTTCTATTATGTATATCGAAAATAAGAACTCATTTGTAAAAAAATTCATCTGCAATAAAAATCATGCAAAAAACTTTATAATTCTTTTTAATAGATTTTTTTCCTGCTTATGAGATTTCTGTTTTTGGTTCTTAACATCACTGCCATATGCGTTTCCTTTGCTGTGAGACCCAACATACTTTACAATCCCCGCCGATGTAATCTCTTCAAGCTTTAAGGAACCATCAGGCTTTTGAAGAGCAACCCTTGCAGGCAAATCAAAAACTTCCGTTGCCAGCTCTTTGCCTCCGTCTACATAAGATATTCCTCCACCTGTAAGCACAATACCGGCCGGAAACTCTCCCTTAATCTGGCTCTTTTCCAACGATTCCTTGCACAATGAGAATATTTCAAAAACTCTCGCTTCTATTATTTCTACGATCTCGGATACTTTAACGGTCTTCTTTTTGTTTTCATTAATATCCATAACTGTAACTTCCTGGTCGTTTTTAATAAGAGAGCTTAGGGCAAGCTCAAATTCTTTTTTTATTTTCTCAGCTTCAGAAAACGGAATCTTAAGACCGATAGCCACATCATTGGTGATATGATCTCCACCTACAGTTATACAGTCGTTGAAAATCAAATTCTTATTTTTAAATATGGAAATATCGGTTGTACCGCCACCAACATCGATGAGAATAACTCCCATTTCTTTTTCGTCCTGCGTAAGGACTATTTGACTTGTGGCAAGAGCTTCCATTATAAGCCCGTCCGTTTTTAAATCGGCTCTTTCCATACTTTTCACAATATTTTGAACGGAAGTTATTTTTCCTGTAATGATATCCGCATCAACTTCTAAAGTCAATCCGGCCATTCCTACAGGATCAATAATTTCATCATAACCATCCACAATAAACTGCTGCGGTACAATGTCTATAATCTCTCTATCATCTGAAATTTTAATATTTCTTGCTGCCAGAAGAACCTTATCAACATCCTTACTGGTAATTTCTCGATTTTCATTTGAAATTGCATGCCTTCCCCTGCTTTTAATAATTGAAGTATGAATTCCATTTATACTTACATATGCGGAACTTATTTTTAGACCTGCAGCTGCCTCTGCTTTTCGGACTGCCGATTTGATGCTGGAACATGTGCTTTCTATATCAACAATAATACCTTTTTTTATACCATTACACTGCTCCATTCCGTGGCCTAAAACTTCCAGTTCACCTGTTTTGCTAACGCGGCCAATAACAGTACTCACTTTCGAGGTTCCTATATCCATGCCAACAATAATGTTTCCCACTAACGAAAACCTCCTAATTATTATAAAAAGAACAGTTTATTTTTAAATACTTTCTCTCTTTTCATCTTATAACTTAATGGAAATGTCGAAGAATATAAGTTAATTCATTTTATATATTATCTTTTTTTGTGTATTTATTCAATAGAATTCTACGAATAATTGCAAAATTTAAAAACAGCCTGTTACCGAAAGCAAATATTGCCGCTAGATAAATCTGTATTCCAAGCTGATCCCCAATATAAGCCAACGCAGCTGCAAGTAATGCATTCATAATGAAACCCGAAAGGAATACCTTCATATCAAATTTGTCTTGCATCGAAGCAGCTATTCCTCCAAAAACAGAATCAAGTGCCGCTAATATTGCTACTGCAACATAAGTAGAATACTGATACGGTATTTGATAAGGCAGAATAACTCCTATAATTATTCCTACTAATATACCAATAAGTGGCAGCATATTTATCCTCCTTGTTTATCGTCATTTAATCAGTCCATTTTAAAATTATACTTCTGATCCTCAGTATATTCCAAATATCCTTTATCTGTTTTCTTAAGCTTATTGAAATATATATCCTTTATAAAATCCAATCTGTACCCAATCTCGCTTAAATCCCCCAGGTCAGCCATTATCCTTCCTTCAAGCTCAATTTTTATCCTGAAGGGATCTCCTACGTCAATTTTCGTAATAAGAGGATTTATCTTTACATTGTTATTTTCGTCATATTTAGGTATTTCACTTAAAAGCTTCTTAATATATTGAATATAATCCGGATCATCCGCTTCTAGAGCCTGTCCTTTTTCATAGCTCTCAAATGATACACCTTCTACAAAAATAACATTTTTATATGGCTTATCGGACTCCTCAAGCACATAGCCTTCCTCATCAATAAGAATATAAACATCATTATACTTTATAAAAAACATGGGTATTCTTTCTTCAACAGTAATCCTAACAGTATTTGGAAGGCAAAACATAACCTTTGCCTTCTTAGCGTACGGGAAGCTATTTAAAATACTGTTTTCTTCATTTCCATATCTAAAGAAAAAATAATTTTTTAAGCTTTTACCAACCTTTTTAAATCCGTTACTTCCTATTTCAATTTTTGTAACTGAAATCAATGCATCGGTATCGATTTTATTGTTTCCATAAACTTCAATTGCAGTTATATTAAATAAAGAAGACAGGGCAAGCATTATCAATGATACTATAAAGAGAATAAACAGAATAGTTCTTCTAATGAGCCTTATCCTTTTTTTATTTCTCTTTTTAAGTTTACTTTGCCTCTTCAGTTTCTTATATTTAAACTTTTTGTCCTTCTTAATCCTTCGTAGTTTCAAGGCCCATACCCCTTACTGCATAATTGTATACTAACCTTAGATATAATATTCATTATCAATTCAATCTTCGTCGATTCTGACAATTGAAGCTCCGACTCCTCTGAGCTTTCCTTCTATGTCTTCATATCCCCTATCAATATGTTTGAGACCATCTACCCTCGTTTCTCCCTCAGCTACAAGCCCTGCTAAAACAAGTGCGGCACCGCCTCGCAAGTCTTTTGAGGTTATATTGGCCCCAATAAGCTTTTTCACGCCTTTAATGACGGCAATTCTACCTTCAATCTTTATGTTGGCACCCATTCTGACAAGTTCATCAACATGTTTATATCTGTTTTCAAAAACCGTTTCTACAATTATGCTCTCCCCTCTGGCTATAGAAAGCAGAGAAACCATTTGTGCTTGCATATCCGTCGGGAAGCCCGGGTAGGGCAATGTTCTTATGATATCTATGGACCTTGGTCTTGCCGGTCCGCTGATTCTAATTAAGTTTCTTTTTACATTTATACTGCATCCGCAATCTCTCAGGTTTGATATCATTGAGTTTATATGCTCCGGAATTACATTTTTTAAAACTATATCTCCGCCTGTTATTGCTGATGCAACCATATATGTACCCGCTACAATCCTATCCGGAATTACATTATGTACTATACTTCTTAACTTGGTATTATTGCCTGAAATCCGTATAACGCTAGTACCTGCTCCCCATATGTTAACACCCATTCCTATGAGGAAATTTTGCAAATCAACTATTTCCGGTTCTTTTGCTGCATTTCTTATACAGGTCTCACCTTCGGCAAATACCGCTGCAAGCATTATGTTTTCTGTAGCTCCCACACTCGGGTAATCAAGGTGAATATCGCACCCCTTAAGTCTTTCAGCTTCGCAATAAACAAAGCCCTTTTGCATAAAGTGCACCTTTGCACCCATCTTTTTTATAGCCTTTAGATGGAGGTCTATGGGTCTGGGGCCTATTTCACAGCCACCCGATTGTGTTAGTTTATGGGCATTTTTTATCCATAGTTATTTTCCATAGTTTTTGCAATAACACAATATATTTTATCACTGTGTTAGTAATCAATCAACTTAAAACGCCATTCCATAATTAGTGAGTTTTTTAATTTTCTCCCTTACCAAATCATTAAAAGTGACCAATGATTAATCTTTCAATGATATTTACTTCCATCAATAGGTAATATATACCAATAAAATTTTTGTGTTATATTCATTCCTTTGTGTTATAAAATAGGAGATGATTTTATGGAGAACTACTCCCCTCTTATTGCTTTAGGCATTGTATTCCTGTGTATTGTCTACACAATATATATAAAGCCTATTTTAATCAAAAAAATAAATTGACTCAAGACCAACTTGATTTTATAGATGCTACTATAGACCGGGCTATTTCTTACGCTGAAATATTACACAAGAATGATCCTAGTGTAGATAAAAAGAAAGTTGCTATTGATTACGCTTTTGAAATTGTCAAAGAGGCCAAAATAGTACCAGACCAGTATATCAATATAATTAAAACTATCATTGAAGATAAAATACTAAATAGATAAATTTGTGTAAAGAAGGTTGTTATCATGGGATAAGAATAAATTTCACATGTAAATAGAGGTGTGTGTTTATGGAAGGTGATTAACTGATCTACTAGTGTAGGAACAGTTTCTAAGGACGGTTATAATAACCGTCCTTAGTTTATAAATATATTTTTGTTATATTGTAAACTTCTTTTTACTATCACTTGGTAATGCATCATATAATGCCTTATTTATTAGTTCATCAAATGAATTATATTCCAACCCTCTAGAGCCTGATGGCTTATCTAATTCCAAATATATTTTCTTTTCTATATCATAACAATACCAAGTAATTCCACTATGACCAAAAAACATATATTTCTTTTGCCATTCATTTTCATACCACAGTTCGTTTGATTCAATAAATCCTGTATCTTCATTTATATCTTCTTCAGCTTCCATTATATAATCATCTATACCATATATCACCAAACCATTAAAATTAAGACCATTTATGTAATTCAAAAATGTAATATACTCATTTGGAACATTATAATTAAAACTATCATACACCTCATCTTGAAAATCTGATAATAATTCTTCATTACAACCATCATTTAACTTTTCTGAATACTTTGCTGATATAACTCTAATTTCTTCAATTTTATCTTTCCACATTCAGTTATCCTCCCTTTTATTTATTTTTCATTTTTTTCTTTTTTTTAGGTTTTGCTACTGGTATTGATTTTTCAAATTCTTCCCGTGTTTCTGGTGGATAAATATTTCCTGGTGGTATAGGAAATTTTACAATGCATTCGTCTTTACCTTCTATTTGTTTTGCAACTATAGTATTTTGGTGAGTTGTTATCACTTTATGGTATGGATGATTTTTAATTAGTACCAAATTATTTTCCGCATTTGTTCCACCATCATCTAACGGAAGCTTATGATGTACTTGCCATTCCTTACTAGGCAATAAACCATCTTTCATTTTTAATAATTCTTCATCTGTTATTCCTGCTTCTTTTAATTCTTTTTCGTGTTTTTCTGCAAGGTTTTTTATAAAATTTTCTCTTTCTGTAGAATCAAATTCTTTTCTTAGTTTTTCTCTATCTTTGTCTGCCCGCTTAATATAATTTATCTCTTGCATATCAATATCATCTAAAATTACATCTTTTCCGTAAAGTTTTCCAATAAAACTAGCATATTGGGATAATACCTCAAACATTGTTTCTGGTTTTAACCCTTCTAATATATTTTTTTAAATTTCTATAGTTTGTGCTGGATTTTTACCTTCTATTCTTTCTTTTATATCATCTACCATATCATTAATTGCTCTATCTTTGGCACATGGATTTAATTCTTTTACTGCAATATATAGTATAGAATCTTTACTAGTTCTTGCACCAGTAATTGCTTTACTTGCCTTTGGCATAATATCACCAACTTTCGATTAAATTATTGATTGGTAAAACTTTCATAATATATTCTATCAAATAATTGTTTAGATATCTAGGTAACTTATAATTTCTATCAACAAACTAGGTAACAAATCAGGTACATAGTTGTTACCCACCCACCCGGTTGTGTTAGTTTATGGGCAGTTTTATCTATAGCTTTTACAATAACACATTATATTTTATCACTGTGTCAGTAATCAATCAACTTAAAACACCGCTCCAAATGTATAAATATATGCGACACATTTTTGTAATGCAACCTAATTCTTCACTAAAAGTAGTGAAACTGCTTCTATATCCATTATTATCCAAATATAAACAGGTATAAAGAGTCAATTTTTGTAATTTCCATTAACAACCAATATATACCAATAAAATTTTTGTGCTATAATCATTACATTGTGTTATAATTTAATGAACAAAATTATCAAATGACTTTGCAACCTTAGGAGAAAAAGGGATAGTGACATGGATTTAAGACTCTCATTAACAATTGCTTTATCAAAGATTACAATAAAGGGATTACGGCTTCTAAAGCGTGGAGGGACAACCCTTCCCGGAAAAATCGCTCTTAAGTTGTATCCTGGTTTTATAAAGAAAATAACCCAAAACTTTAAAATAATAATGGTGACCGGGACAAACGGCAAAACAACTACATCAAGAATAATCAGCCAAATTTTAAAAGAAAACAACATTGAGTTTATATCAAACAAATCCGGTGCAAACCTTGTAAGCGGAATTGCAACAACATTTCTTGATGCTGTTGATATACGGGGCAACTTCCACTGCTCCCATGCATTGCTGGAAATTGACGAGGCTGCCTTTAAATCGCTGAGTGATTTTGTTGAGCCTGATATTCTTGTTGTTACAAACTTTTTCAGAGACCAGCTTGACAGATACGGCGAACTGTATTCCACTTTAAACGGCGTTAAGGCAGGTATTGCAAAGCATAAGAAGACAAAACTGGTTTTAAATGCTGATGACTCTCTTTGTGCATCTATCGGTAAAGAAACCGACAAAGAAGTTGTATATTACGGTGTAAACAGCGATGCCTGCGACAGTCTGGAAGATAATACAAACAATGATGCTTCATTCTGCTTATATTGCCGCACAAGGTATGAATACAAAAGCCACATATACGGCCACTTAGGTGAGTTTTCATGTCCCAAATGCGGATACGGAAGACCTGCCTCATCAGTAAACTGTGTTAAGGTATTGGAACTTAATGCGGAATACTCAAATATACATTTTTCTATAAACAAGGATGGCAATGAAATATTAAATGCCCGCATAAACCTTCCCGGTCTTTACAACGTATACAATGCACTTGCTGCTGCAGCCTGCGGAAGTCTTTTAAACCTTCCTTACGAAAACACCATAAAAGCAATGAGCAAGTTTGAATGCGGCTTTGGAAGGATGGAGACCATTAATGTGGGAAATAAAAAAATAAGGTTGATACTTGTAAAAAATCCTACAGGTTTTAACCAGGTACTTAATTATCTGCTTACAGAAGACAATCAAATGCAGCTTGCATTTCTTCTTAATGATAATCTTGCAGACGGTACCGATATATCGTGGATTTGGGATGTTGACTTTGAAAAACTCGATAAAATTCAGCATAATATAGGCAATTTATATGCTTCAGGCATACGTGCCGAGGATATGGCATTAAGGCTCAAATATGCCGGGCTATACACAGATAAAATATCAATAATCAAAGATTATAAAGAGCTTATAGAAAATGCTCTCAATAATACTCCTGAAGGCCAAAACCTATATATTCTGCCAACTTATACCGCTATGACAGAGCTTAGAAATTTTCTAAGGAAAAAGTTCGGTCTTAAGGAATTTTGGAAATAATGAGCAGTAATATTATGGGACAAATAAATCTTTAAAAACAATATTATAAAACTTATAATAAACAATGGAAGGGACATTTTTTTATGTATGAGTTAAATATATGCCATCTATACCCCGATCTCCTAAATCTTTATGGGGACAGGGGAAATATAATTGCATTGAAAAGGCGTTCCGAGTGGAGAGGAATAAAAGTAACCGTTTCGAACATAACACTCGGAGACAGTTTTATTCCGGAAAACTATGACATCATTTTTTTAGGAGGAGGCCAGGATTACGAGCAAACAATAATTCAAGACGATCTTTTAAAGAGCAAAGGCGGAGAAATAAAAAATGCCATCATGAATGATAAGGTATTTCTTTGCATATGCGGAGGATACCAGCTTTTAGGCAAGTACTACAAGACCTGGGATGGGAATGAAATAGAGTTTTTAGGTATCCTTGATCTTTGGACCATAGGCGGCCGGAAGAGAATGATCGGCAACATAGCATTTGAATGTGACTTTTTAAAAAGCGAATCATGTGACGGAAAGGTAATCGGCTTTGAAAACCATTCCGGAAAAACATATCTTGGTGCTGATGTAAAACCGTTAGGGAGGGTTTTAAAAGGATACGGCAATAACGGAGAGGACGACTGTGAAGGTGCCTTATATAAGAATGTATACTGCTCGTACTCTCATGGAAGCCTGCTTCCTAAAAATCCGGCTTTTACCGATCATCTTCTCACACTTGCATTAAAGCAGAAGTACAAGGATTTTGTTTCATTACAGCCTTTAGACGATGTGATAGAATCCCGTGCCCATGATTCCATGTTAAAAAGGATACTATAATTTAATTTTTTTATTTATAAGGGAGAGTTAAAGATATTATTAAGGGAGGTAGTTAAATGGAAGTACCGAGTATCAAATCAAATACAATACAAAACTTAATTAAAAAGCCATTTATTGGAATAATATTAATGTTTGCAGTTTTTGGGGGCATTTTTCTTAAATTGCTTTATTTTCAATTTATAACCCATATTAACGGTAGACCGGTTTTGGGATCAAGCAATTTATTCATGCTTGTATCTTCACTTACCGCTGTTTTATTGATATTTTCATTTGTTTTTCTATTCTCAGGAAGAAAAACATTTGGCGTTCTTATAATAATTGATGTTTTCTTTACAATATTATTTATCGCCGATATATTATATGTACGTTACTATACGACAGCTATAACCGTTCCTGTACTTCTTGCAATGAAATTCCTCAATTCTGTGGAAGGAAGTGTCATAAGTCTTTTCAACAAAAAAGACATATTACTGCTTCTTGATTTCCCTTTCCTTATAGCACTTTTAATTATTTTCAGGCAAAGGGCACATATAAAGTTAAGCTTTGTTAAAAGATTGGTTGTATTTGCAGCAGTTCTGATAATAACAATACCTACTATGTATATTTCATACAATAAATCGGATCTTAAAAACGGGGTATTCGATAACAACCAAATTATTAAAAATATGGGAATTCTGTATTTTCACGGTAATGACATATTCCATTTTATAAAAGATGATCTTCTGCAAAGCAAAACAATGACTGCCGATGAAAAAAAGCAGATGAACGATTTCTATGCAAACAAGCAGGTTTTGGGTGACAAGTATAAGGGTGTTGCAAAAGGCATGAATCTTCTCATAGTTCAGGTAGAGTCACTTCAAGGCTTTGCAATGAACAAAACAATAAACGGAAGGGAAGTTACTCCAAACTTAAACAAGCTGGCAAAGGAAAGCTTCTATTTTGACAACTTCTACTATCAGGTTAAGGGAGGAAACACTTCGGATGCGGAGTTTCTTACCAATACTTCCCTTTATCCTATTAACGAAGGTGCAGTATATTTAAGGTATCCCACCCATGAATATTATTCATTGCCAAAGGCACTTATAGACAGAGGATATATCACTTCAGCTTTTCACGCATATAATCCTAGCTTCTGGAACAGATCTGTCATGTACGAGAGTCTAGGAATACAGAATTTTATAAGCTATAAAGACTTTAATATTGATGAATTTGTGGGATGGGGCGGATATGCATTAAGCGATGAATCATTTTTCAGACAGTCCCTTGAAAAAATAGATAAGACAAAGCCTTTTTACAGCATGCTGATAACTCTGTCAAGCCATCATCCGTATGATTATTTCGGTGATAAATCCGACATTGATGTGAAGCCATACGAGAAAACAGTACTTGGAAACTATTTAGGTGCCATCAATTATGTTGACAAATGCATCGGAAAACTAATAGAAGATCTTAAAAACCGCAACTTATACGACAATACATTATTGGTGATATATGGTGACCATTACGCATTACCAAAAACTCAAGCAGAAGATCTTTACAAGCTTGAAAATGTTGAACCCAACAACTTTAACTGGCTCAAGCTTCAAAAGGTTCCTCTTATTATACACATTCCAGGTGTTGAAGGAGGCCAGACCATAAGCACTACATCCGGTCAGGTTGATTTGCTGCCTACCATAGCAAACTTAATGGATATTGATTTCCCATATGCAATGGGACAGGACATGCTCAATAAAAAAGAAGGTTTTGCTCTTCTTAGAGATTATTCTGTTGTAACCGACAAATATCTTTATGATGCATCTGATGGCAAGGTGTACGACATAAAAGACGGAAGCCTTCTCAATAAAGATGATTACAAGGATGAGATCGAAAAGATTAGGCAACTTGGAAAACTGTCCGACTTAATGATACGAAAAAATGCTTTTAAAGACGGGAAGTTGTAAAATAAAATGCCGTAATATATAGAAAACTCATGGTAATCCATTGTAAAATGTTTAATAACCAAAGAAAAACATTAGCAAAGGA
>DAOOVO010000090.1:0-17499 GCA_035370245.1 Pseudobacteroides sp. | reverse complement strand
TTTATCCGGCGGACAGCGGTTGACCGTCCTCATAGGAATTCCACCTCCCCGTCGGCGACCGGGGCGCACTCTGGGACCTAACCTCGACTATGCGCAAGTATCATTATCCCTCCACATGGGTCATCGCCATAAATGCTACCCGCATTTATTAATTGCATTGTCATTTACCGCTCGTACCTTTCCTCCATCAATACCATGTATGATTGGATCCTTCAGCTTCAATCCGGTGTAATAGCGGACAGGTGGTCTTGGCGTACCTGCAATCCGGCTTTCCTTCTCAGGCCATGTGGGGAACGTGCCGGATAAAACAACTATTTTGTTTTCAAAGAGCATTTGAGGGGGTAGTAAATGTCCCTCTAATAATCAGCAGATTTTTTGGGCAAAAGTTGCCCCCCTAGGAAAATTTTTTTTAAATTTTTGTATGTTTTTCATTGCTTGCTCAATGGAATGTCAAGACGGTCTGTCAAATATCATATAGCTTTGGCAACCATTACCGTTCTTCCTTCCCGGCGATGCGGCTGCCTCCTGAATATACATCTTTCATGTGGTATCGTCCGCCTTCATTTTTGGGGGATAAGAGACTGACTGATGGTTTCTCGTAAACGACAACTTTAATATTAATACATGTTTTGTTTGGGGTATTAGGGGCTATACCTCTAACAAGTGAATTTGGGAGACAAAATTCAGTGCTTGCTACAACACAAGACAGTTCATTCTCAAAAAGAACGTCGATTTCTTCCTGCGAAATAAAAAAGCGGAGGTTTTTTGTCCTCCGCCTGTTCTATGACTTTAATTTGCTGTTAAACTATAGGAAAAAGGTTTAGCTGTAAACCAGCTCCGTCAGTACTGGCTCTTCTGCTGTGTGTCGCAGGTTGTTCATATATCCCGTCCATCCCATCGGGTCTACCGCTTTGTCCGGTGCCGGATCGCTCTTTAGAAGTTTCGTCGTGACCATCTCTATTCGTTCCTTCGCTATTCGGTCGATTTCTTTCAGGCGGCTGTTCAATTTTCCCGACATCACCAGGCCGGCGTATGTTCCTTTCCTGTGATTTTTCATGTATGTCCTGCGTAACATCCCATATTTGCCGATATGCATCTCTTCCTCCGACAGCGCCAGATCCGGTATCAGATAATCGCCCTGCATTGTGTATGCCAATTCCATAATCATACTTCCTTTCATCCCTGTTATTTATACTTTTATTGTGTCGTATATTCCGGCTTTTTGCAAATATATGGATTTGTTTTTTCTTACTAGCCGAAACACATAGATATTTCTTTTTCGGCTGGTAATTTAATGGGGGAGGGGTGTGGGGAGGGGGAAACCGCAAGGCAAACGCCAAACCGGCTTCTATAAAATAGATACACTACCCCCTTGGTGTAAGATGCTTGGTAACTAATCATCAAATATATCGCACTTATTCTCGCTACAACGGCCTCCCTTGTTTGCAAAATGATTATTTTGCACTATGGCCGCATCCTGCTTTATCTTTCCTGCTCCCTTTGCTTCTTTTTGTACCAGCTTTCAAGCAATTTACAGAGATCCTCTAAATTGGTAATATAATTCGATAAAATTCGCAATATATCATTATAATATTTATATCTTTGTGTGCAGTCCGAACAATCATGAGCAAACATATTGATATAGTTTATATTTTTACTCCTTTTTTGAACTGCGGCCCATAAAATTTTTCAACTTATGTTCTAATTGACAGCGGTTTTTCTCCTTAATCTCACATTGCCAAATAACCAAAAAATCCCAATTTAAGTTTAGTAACTCTTCATAGTTTGCTTTATCTCGTTCAATGTTTTTATTGATTTTATCGCACCAAAAATCCACATTGCTTTGAGGCAGCACTCCTCTTGAGCAATTATGCCCATGCCAAAAACAGCCGTTTACAAAAATTGCTTTCTTGAGAGCCGGAAATACAATGTCCGGAGAGAAACTTAACTTTGAGGTTTTTAACCTATAGTGGCTATATCCCAACTCACATAAAAGCTTTCTAATATACAATTCAGGTTCCGTACCCTTATTTTTTACATGGCTCATTATTTCAGAGCGTTTATCATTATCATATATATCCGACATAAAGAACACATCCAAATGTTTGCTAATATTTTGTGCTTGCTGTCTGCAAAACTCCGGAGGTAACGCATTACCTATCATTAGCGCAATTGCAGATCTTGAAATATCAACCGGAAATATATAGTTTTTAGGGAAAGTTTGCAACATAGCAGCTTCTCTTGCTGAAATACATCTGTTCTCTTCAGGATGTAAAAACCTTCCCTTTGAAGGATTAAGGCAACCTCCAGTTATTGTTGATGAAACATCATCCCATCTAAGCCGTCCATATACATCTTTGAAACCGACGCCCTCTTTTTTATGACATTCAAGAGTATATTCATCAGGTAAATCACTCCGACTTCCGCCATCGTGAGGCGTTAGTTCAATTCGTGTTCGTACGGCTTCCGTATGTACCGGAAAAATTTTGTGTACGGGGTCATTCGTAATATTAACACTTTCTAAATTCCCAATAACATCTCTTACCGTAACTTTTGTTTTTGTCTCAGGCGCAACTCTTATAGAGCCTAATAGTGACCCCACCATAACAAGTCGTTTTCTCCTCTGGGGAACGCCGTAATCGGCAATATTGACTTCCCTGTACTCAATTAAATACCCAAGCTTTTTAATTTGACCGACTACTTTTTTAAAGTAAGTGTAGTTTGCTAATGCCGGTACATTTTCAAGCATAATTGTGATCGGCATAAGCTCTTTTACAAAACGATAATACTCATTTATAAGCTTATTACGAGGATCCTTTACGGAACGTTTTTTATTTTTTCTTCTTATCGAGGAAAAGCCTTGACAGGGGGGGCATCCTGCTAATAGATGAAGCGGTTGTCCGTTTAAAATGTCCTTTATAATGTTTGTATTGAAAAGCTGAATATCTTGTTGGAATAGAATTGTGCCGTCTTTTTCATGGTTCATCCTATATGTTTTACCGGCATGCTCGTCTATCTCAATTCCGGCGATAACCTGAAAGCCGGCCTGTTTAAGTCCCTCTGTCATCCCTCCGCAACCGCAAAATATATCAACAGCATTGTAAGCCGGCATTTTTACCACCTCCGTGTTTAACCAAATATAAAAATAAGTCTCCGTTCAACTCTACCATATTCTTAATGCCAAACATATTAACAGCAAAATTATCAATAATTATATCATATGCTTTGGATGTTGTGGATATTTTTATGTCGTTAATTGTCCCTGGTCAGAGCTATCTCACCCAATCGCCATAAAAGCCTATGTTTTTGTTTTTAAAAGTTCCGACAACTACACCTCGGTCTAGGAATACATTAAACTCTTCACAACTAGTTTCAGGAAGTAGTGTACAGGCATGGCAGGCGGCTAAGTTCAATGCATCACGCCCCTGTCCGTCCTCGGTAGAAATGCAAACAGGATCGTTGGAACACACTAAACTACTTTCAATAGCCTTCTTAAACACATGTGGTAAACAATCCGGATATCCCTGCCTGACAAGTCCACCGAGAGTGCCTTCGGAGTCTCCGTTTGCCGTATAAACAAAGATTCCTGCCATCTCTTTGCCTTCTTCATGAGAGCTACAGTAAATCCTTTCTCTAAGCGATGCGACGGAATAACCGCATTCAAAACTCATTTGTCGGATTAATAAATGGGATACGGTATGCAAAAGCAGAAATTTCGGTGTAATATTTTTGGGCGAAGACCCGCTTTGCACTGTGAGTTCATAGTTTCCATTAAGCTCTTGAGCCCTTCGGACAACTTCAGGGCATCTTTCAATCCAGCTTGCAATGGCTTCTTCGTCAAATTCTAAGAAGATTCCTTCGCCACGCACCTCATAAGCAGGATACCAACGGGTTTCAGGTTCTTTAACGGGTACAAATCCATACACTCCCTGCCCCAAATCGGATGAGCCTGGCGGATCAATCCTGGTGAATCCTGTCATGGCCCTAACTTCCCGAATTTTATGTATCAATGAAACTCGTTTAATGCCCGGAATATTATATCTTTCGGCATCAATTTCCTCTCGTAAGAAATCCCCGGATTTCGAATCAATGCCGAGAATTGCTCCCGTCAGAGCTTCGAACTCTTCTGCTCGATATTTAACCCCGGTAGTTTTATATCCGCTATTCTCTTCATGCTGTTGGAAAAGCAACTTACGTTCTAATATCCTTTTTACGTCAGTCTCGTTAAGTGACTTTTGCATAGCAATATCATGTGCCCAGCCGTCAATTCGCCTTTTTATCTTCTCTTCTCGTTCATCCTGGTCGTAATCCGCTATTTTTACTAAGCATTCATGGTATGCTTGTGATTCTTCTATCTCTTTATTAATTCTGTCGGAGTAGGGTGGAATAACAAGCGAGCTAACGGTTTTAGGAAAATAAATCGACGAAGCACCTCTTTGCATTGCACGAGGATATTCGTTACATAATACGGAGTTGTGCTTCCAAGGTTCATTACCTGTGCAAACAAACTCATTTGTGCTATTACTCGTATTGTCTTCAGTTTGTTTTCCGTCTAATCGGATAAAAATATTAGGATCAAATGCTTCATATAGCGTTGCTCTGGCATTGCAGTTTTTACATCTAATCACAAGCCCCTCGAGGCCTGCGGTTGCCGTAGCGCCTGTTTCAAATGTCAGGTCCGGATTGTCGCAGTTCGATTTTGCGTTAACATTTGTATTGCGTTTATGAACCCATTTAACCCAAGGGAAATCATCGATATGTCCTTTTTTACAGGCAACTACAACACGGGCGGCAACAAGTTCTTGCCTGCATTCCAGGCAGCTCAATCGACTCATATACGGGTCCTTTTCTTTTTGCTTTGAAGAAGCTTTGAGCTTATATTCGGTATACCATTTTTTGATTGGCTGAAATCTACGACATTTCGGACAAAAATACCACTGAGGAAACCGTACATAAGAAATCCCTTCTTGAAAGGCTGTTTCGTCTTTACCCCCAGGCATGCCAAAATAGTCTACACCTAAAACTTTTTCAAGCCGTTCGTCATGTATTTTAGTAATTTTGTCGTTCCAATACTCCGGTGCCGCAGTCATTAACGTTTGATCCGGGAAATCCACCATTGCTCCCACTCCATATTGTAAAACGGATTGGGCGGTTCGTACCGTGTGTGTGATATTATTAAGCGGAATTTTTTCTTTCTGAGGTTTTAACTCACTCATAAATCGTCCTCCCATATCAGCATATTTGCCGCTACATTTTTATCTACATTACGCATAGAGGTCATTGTTTCAATAGCAGGATCTAGACCACTGCTTCCATATACCTTCATAAGTCTTTTTGCATCTCCGGCCGGAGGTTTAATCATATATCTGTCACCATAGAAAAAGCTTTTCCTGCCCGCAATCTCTACTCTTTGTTGCCAGGTTTCGAAGAATTCGTTAATTTCTTTTAAAGTAATTTCAGATTCGTCTGCTATTTTAGAAGTAGATCGTCTTTTTATATCACGAATTCTCTTTACAATAAACTCTTTAATTTGTTCCAAACCTAGTTGATCGGAGTCTTTGTCAAACATTGCCGCATCACTGTCTTGCGATAGTCCGTAAATATGCCTCAAAAAAGTAACGATTACCGCATGCAACGCTCTATCCCTTGCAGGTTTTGAAAATGGAGTTGCACCGGTAGGCTCAACATATTTATAAAATGATTCATGGTACGCTTTGAACTGTTCATAATGTGAGCGATCTCGACTTTTTGATCCGTCGTATAAGGTAAACGCCACACCGGGATATGAACGTCCTATACGACTCGATGCTTGAATATATTCACTGGTTAATTTCGGTTGACCAACTAAGAGCATTACGTTAAGCCTTGCAACATCTACGCCGACGGAAATCATATTGGTAGCAAGTAAGGTATTGACGGCATATTTTTTATTTTCAATATTCTTCTTAGAATATTTAAATCTTTCTAATTTTTCCAAAGTCTCATTTAATTGGGAGGTTGATACGCGGCTTGTTAATTCGGCCGCACCCCCTATAACACGACCTCTTCCAATACCAAAGCGATATGCAGTCCTTTTTATAAAGTCTTTAACGTCATCGTCAATTAATGTTGAACATTTCCCTAAATCTCTTAAACTATTAAAATATATCGCCAGTGTCCAAAACTTATCTTTAACCTCATCAGGAAGTTGCATCATATCCACCCTCTGTAATATTGCCGCAATGGTTCTAACCTCCATCATAGCTTTAGTTTTCCCGGAAGGCATTAGCCCGACATATATGCGACCATACCGGTTATTCTCAGTAGATATTTCTGCTTCACGCGCAAAGAATGAATCTTCCGCATTAATACCAGGGGAGGGAAATTGATGGACTTCTCTATTATAAAGGACGGAACATTGCTCCTTTGCCCTACGTATTGTTGCCGTGGAGGCAACTATTTTGGGCTTAACACCTTTTGCCGAGCATAGCGCTTCAACAGCAGTTTCATATAATCCGACCAAAGTTCCTAATGGCCCCGAAATAAGGTGCAATTCGTCTTGTATAATTAATTCGGGCGTCCTATTGTGGCTGTCTGTTGCAAAAAAAGAACCGACTTCTTGCTTCCATGGAAGCATAGCAAATTTATCGACCGTTCCAAATAATAATGTAGGAGGATTTTCATACAACTCTTCATCTACAATTTGAATTGGTAGTTTTGCTTCAAATTTACACCCTTCTTGAGTACAAGCTATATAAAAATTTTTGTTATTCTTTAGGAAATAACCCCATTGTCCAACTGTTTTTCCACTCTGGGGATCGTTGTCCTTAACCAGTTTTGTTCCACACCATGGGCATTTTAAGACTTGAAATTTATTATATCTGTCTTTAGCGTATCGTATATCTTTGACGGAAGGATCAGTTAACTTTGCCAGGAATTTTTTTGCTTGATCGTTTTTATTAGGTGTATGATCCCCTCCGATCCATAATCCGATAGATATAGATTCCTCTCCAAGAGGATAAATAGGATATTTCTTGTGTTTTTTACAGTCTTTTCTTATTGTTTCACATGCACAGATTAACGTTGCGGCTCTAATAAATTGCTGTGCCGCCAATAGGCGCAACGTATATCTCATAATTACCGCAGTACCACCCGACAACTTCGGATATGCAAGTCTTCTGAAAAAAATCGTAAATGCTGTAAGACCTAAATATGCTTCTGTTTTGCCACCACCGGTAGGGAACCATATTAAATCTACAATATCACGTTCATTACAGGTTTGGTCGACGATGGATCGAATACTCATAAGTAAAAAGGCAAGCTGAAATGGACGCCATGTGTATTTATCATCGGCATTATAATAATCCAAAGACTGCACTTCATTTTGAAGCTCCCTGTCATTGGGATATTTATCGGTTTCTTGTATTTTCAAATGGATTCGCTGCATGAACATGGCCCTATTTGCCAAAGTAAATGCATCCCATACAAGTTTGTTTTTTGGGTCTTTCAGCAATTCCAAACCCTTATACATTCGATTACATGATTCACGACACTTAGCAATGTGTTCCAGTGCTTTCGGTTGAAATATGACTGCTACCTTTGTTGTATCTCGACTCATAGCCACTAAATCATCTATCCATGATGAGTATGCGTCTATCAGTGTTTGCATAGATCTGATTTTTTCGCAAACGGGACTGGAATCTAAATCCGATAAATACTTCATGGATAAACAGCGGGCATTTACATCGAAAGATTTTGGGATATCGAAATCAATTTGAGGAACCTCATTTACTGGGAAAAAGTCGTTTTCAATATATCCATGCCCTTCGGCGTCAACAGACCAATTTACAGATGTTCCGTGACCGGTGCCATATATATGTCTATTTCTATAAAGCAATGCGAGAGACAACTCTTCTTCGTCACCGGTAAAATTCTCTTTTAAAGAATCATACGCACAAAACAAGAACGGGCTGTTCGCCTCGGAAGACACTCTAATAACAGGCTGAAAGATTGAATTCAATCCGTTATAGCTACCAACGGCTTCGTTTACCATCATTATGGTAATGGCGTAAACCCCATCTCCCATTTTGCGTCTTAAAGCGGTAATCTTAGCAGTAGTTCCGTCTATTTTATCAATATTATCCACAAAATCCGAGTCGGAAAAATTAACGATTACCTTGGTATTATGAGGAACACGTATGTATCCGCTACGACCTAATTGATTGCATAGGCTGATTAATCGCTCTTTCAATACATAATCTCCAAAATTATTCGACTCATAAGCTTTAAATACATCCAGTTTTTTTAAAGGTGCTTTAAGCCGTAAAAGGGCTCTATCCTTATCGAATTCAACATATTGCGAAAAGGGTGTAGGAATTTCATAATCATCATATTCCGGTTTGAAAGGAACCATACAATCTTCGAGTCTAGTTTTACGGTATGTACCGAAGCTTAACTCAAAATGAATTTGAGTGCATTCACCCTTAACAAAGAAGGTAAATCCCATTGATGAGGGTAAACGTTGTGAAGCTAAATTGATTTCTTCATCGAGGGAATCTTCTTCGGCATCACCAATGGCGCTTTTATACCATGAAGGTATCTCCGGCACTTCCGGTTCTTCATTTTCATTAAGTACATTTTCATCAATATCAACCATATTCTCGCTAGGACGTATGGGATCATTATTATCTGCCTCATATCTTTCTTTTTGAGGAAATAAAATACCGATGGAATACCTTACTTCCGGCAAGTCGGTAATAATTTCGTGATCTGCATCCGGAATAGAGTATTCCGACCCGGGTCCAAGTAGCTCTTTTTTTATCTCATCAATTAAAACATTCCGTGCCGCATATGCCTGCTTACGCAAATCAAAATCATTCATTCAATATCTCCCCCTGTTACTGAATTGGCCGATTGGCTAAATACACCGGTACTTTAACACCGGTGACATCTGCAATAGCCTCAATTTGTATAACATGAGATAATTCCTCTACTTTTTCTTTAACAATTGAAAGCAACTCATCAGATTCATTTTGTACCCCTTGGAAACTGCGAATTATGCTTTTACCTATAAGTCTTAATACTTTTATTCTCAAGGAACGTATAATGTCACATGCTTCCCAGAAACTATCCGGATCGGCAAGCATTTCCTCATCATTGCAAATCAAAGCAATTTGATAAAAAGAATCCACGTCACGCGGTCCGACAATATGGCTTTCATCATTTATCCAAGAACGTAGTGTCACTTCATGCTTGGCTTTACCATAGGAGCACATTTGCTTAGAAATATCCTTAAACGATAATCCATTATCTAACATGTGCTTTTTTAGTGCGTTTTTCCAATATCTAGACTTTCTGTAAGCTTCTTTTATATCTTGTCCCGTATTTGGGGATGCAAGAATTTTAAGGATTATTTCATCAACAATATCTTTGGTTTGTTCCGTATATCTCGTGAAAATCAGAGTATCGCCAGACTGTAGGGATTTTACATTTGTTTCGATCACTATACATTGTTCTCGATCTAAAACGTATGGCGTATAGTATTTGGAAAAAAATACCTTATCGCCGTCATGAAATATTGCAACTCGAATAATATCTGCCATTAATGTGGTACCGGAACTTCCTCCAACATTGCTTATATAATTTATAGTTGACTTTATTGTAATGTCCTCTATATATTTACTAAGATCAATATCAATCTTTTCCATGTTTTGCTCTTCAATAAATGGTTCTGTTTTTTCTTCCGATTGAATTGCATCTAAATCTAGCTTTATATATGAATGCTCATTATATAGTTGTTCTATTTCTTTATGTCGACGGCTTTCAATGTTATGTAGAACGAACTCATATGGATACAACAAACAAACTATATGGGATGAAGATGGTGTAGAAAACATGTCAAACCCCTTTGCTTTAAATGCACCAACAACTATTATCTCATTATATTGCTTTGAGGTATCCAATCTGCCGGCATTTACTATGTCAATCTGTAACCCGCTAAACCCGTCACTCTCTAGTTGAGCAGAAAGTAAAGTTTTATAAAACGCTTTGGGAACAACAAATGCAATATACTCGCCTATAGCTTTATTAGTAAGTCTGTTTTTGATAAACTCATACTTTAAGTTTTTGTAAAGTATATTCGAATGCATTATTTGTAAGACGGTTGTTACCGACTTCATTTTCTCTCCCAATATACCCGAAAAAGATTTTGCTATTTCCTCAAGTTTGTCCAATTGTTCTAGGGGGGAAAGACATCCGACTGTTCCTTCCGTAATAGCTTTTTCAATGGAAGTCACGGAAAACACAGCCGTAGAAAGTAGATTAAGCAAAGAAAAACTATGAATAACAAAATATTCCGTATCGTTATCGGAATACTCATAATTTTTTATAAAATAGATATCTTTTTTTGTTCTGATATATGTATTCCAATCAATTTCGCTATAAATCTCAACAATTTCAATTTCTTTATCTATAATATTATCGATTTGCGTGTTTAATTCATCCACAAAACCGGTACGGCAAACAGCAGGAACCGAATAAGATAATAATAAATCCTTGGTACATGAAAACAATTTAATATCCGGATATGTTTCAAGAAATCCTTTGTTGTCGTCACAGTCTAGCGCATAAGAAATAAGGACATACTTTAAACTTTGTCTACCCATAAGTCCTGTAAGCTCACATTTGCCGATATCTACATTTTGTTTTCCTAAAACAATAAGACCAATGATTTCTTGATTTTCATCATCAATAATATACTCTCGGGCCAATGATACCCGATTCGTAAATTTAAGAACGGCTTCTGTTTTTCCCGGATTTCCTAAGTATGTATATTCATCATTTTCAGTAAAGTATGATGCGCTAACAAGTTCCGTTAATTTAATACTCTTGTCAACATCATAATGAATTACCGTACCTCTAACTATCATATCTGTGGTTTCTCTACCGGCTACAATAACTACTGATTTATGGATTAGACCTGATATGTTCGTCCTATCTCTTTGAAACACGCTTTCGATAAAATCAATTCTTGCATTAGGATTTTCTCTAATACCCCTACCGTCTAACCTAGTTGAATTTCCTTGGTAAGGTTTGATTTTATAGAAATTACGGGGAGCAATTGTACTTATAAGAGAGGTTTTTTGTCCATAGCTTACAACTTCTTGCCTTATACGTGCATAGCCATTCTTATCCATACCCATGAAAACAGCTCTTGTACGTCCATTGTATATAATTAAATCGCCTTCTTTTAATGAATTGACAATATCCTCCGGAGGCGTTTGATCATACAGCAAACAGCTTAAAGCTGCATAAACAATAATAATCAGATCAAAGCAAATGGAACCGGTATGTAAAGAAACCCCAACTTCATGCTTGTCGGAGCAAATTGTTTCAGAAATAAATTGAGCATACGTTTTTAGTAGGAGTTCTCTTGAAATCACTTCTCCATTTAGGCAGATATCACATTTTTGAATTAATTCATAAAGGTTTTTCTCTACCGACATAGCAACGCTCTCCTACACCATTCCATTTATGTCAAACTTTAAGAGTTACTAATGATATCTTATCACAAAATATACCATTTTTCTAATGCTTTCGAGTATTTATATTATTTCAATTGTTAATTTGGGTATAGAAAAAGGCTCCATTCCAATTTTCAGCATTAGTCATTTAATCTAACCAAATTCAATCTTAATTGTGCTCAGCAAGTATTACTTTCAAGGATTCTATAATCGCATCAAAAGAGACAAAACTAACCAGTTCCCAGATAATTCTATCGATACGTTTTCTGAAAAGATCTAATGACAGTCCTTCTATAGTTTTAAAATTTGCTTCTAATAAACTGCGCGCCTCCCTATTTAAACGTCCTCGTTCGGGGCCATGTATATTCTCAAACTTCAATTTTTCAATAAGTTCTTCGATCTCCCTGAATTGCAAAATTTTTGTATCATCCTGGAAAATATACTCTACAAGAAGCTTAAGCTGATATCCTACAATTGCCCACTGTGCTTTATCCCTGTTTACGATATTTCTAAGATATAGAGCTTGAAAGTCATTCGCCCGCTGCAACAGGGTACTGTCACTTTCAATATTTTTGACCCGGTTTATAAGTAACATCATATCTTTATAAAGGTTCTTCGGATCAAATGGAATACTATGCATTTCACATTCAAGCTTTGCAACCTTTTCATAATTCGCCTTAACCTTATCTTTGTTTTTAATAATTCGGTCCATATTTGAAATAAACAATGTTATAACGTCATATATTTGTTTAAACTGCTCATCCGCTCTTTCGTCGGAAACACCAATTGTTGTTGGTCCAAGTGTTGTAAGCTTATCAGCAAATAGACTCTCCAATGCCAATATATTGAACTCCTTTTCAGTTTCTAAAGCAAATAGTTCCGGCTGCTTAATTTTGTTAATATCATATCTATGATTAGAGAACATAAATTCAATTTTGACTTCCTGTTTTCCTCTTGAAGAAAACAATTCCTTTTCTTCACAAATACTTGGTACAGTTACAAAGTATGTTTCCAAAGCTTCCAAGCCCAATTTCGGATTCTTGGGTTTGTAAAATCTGAATTTGCAATATTCATGCTCTCCATTAAATTCTGACTCTATTTCGGAAATTACTTTATGTACTTCTTCTCGTGATGCTAAACAAATCATATCAATGTCTATACTTGTCCGTTGAGCAGTTATTGGTACATAAAACTGTGTAGCTGCTCCGCCCTTAAGAAGGATTTTATCATTAAGTTTTTTCTGCAATTGCAGAAACATTTCCAAATCCCATATAAATAGCTCAAATTTAGCTATTGAATTGAAGCCTCCATCTACCATTCGTCTTTCTATTTCTGTTCTCTTAAAAACATCACGTTCTAGAATTAAGTTTTCTTGACGTATTCCGTTCATTTTGTCTCCTTAATCTGGTAGCTCATAAACTCCAGTACTTTTTTAGAAGCTTTATTTATCTCTATAAGCCAGTTAATCTCTGTACTTATTCCTCTATCTCGAGCAGCACTTTTTACCTTCGCAATGGACAGGGAGTTATTCCTTTGCAAACCCTGATAAATTCTTGATAACTCCGGTATTGAAACTCCATAATCCATTCTGGTAACTGCATAGTACAAATCAATAAATCCTTTTTCTTTCTGGGCAATATGTTCAAAAGATAATGAAAAATCTTTTCCTTTTAAAATAATGACATCAATTTTGCTCTTTATTGTACTATTTTCAATGATCTTGCGATCTTTTTCTGTCATTACAATAAAATCTTTTTGACTTAGAATTTCCTGCATTTCCGCAATTCCTGCATCCTCTGTTACCAGCAATACCGGATATTTTTCAGGTATGTGAAGCAGTAAGCCAATTAAGGAATCCAAACCGGTAATATAAAAATCATACCCATAATCTATAACAACATCATATACCAATTGAGATTTCTTCTGTAAATAAACATAGCCGGCAGGGTTGTTTTCACTTATTTCAGTTAAGGCATAATATCCGTGACCAGTCCTATGGATTTTTCCGTGCTGTACTAATTCGTGTAATCGCCATGATACTGTTTTCGGATTTATTTCGGGGAATAGGGAATATATCTTTTTGACACTTAATTCATCACCATTTTGCATATATCCTTTAAGTTCTTTATAAAAAATTTCTTTAGCTGTCCTTTCATCTGTGTTCATATAATCACTCCATCAAAACTTTAATTCCAAAATTTAATTTTGATATATTTCTTTTGCTTATTATATCAAAACTTTTTTAGCAAAACAATATTTTGGCAAAAAGTTTTGAATGCATTTATCATATCTCGTTTCTCTTAACAACAATCTCATTCATGAAATCATGCATACAATCTTCCATGTCCATCAAAAAAGAAAACAAAAAATACTGCCGAGCCTCCAGGTGATCTGCTAATAGTTCAACATCCTCCGGGAACTGCAAGCCCAAAACATCGTATAGAATACGCAGTACGGCCATCATTTCGGCTTGCTGGTTTTTCTTGTATAAGTGAGTTAAGGTGGTCGAAATTCTTTCTATGGTCTTAGCATCATAACCAGAAGATATCCAGACCATTTCAATCAATGGGGCAGTTATGGCTCCGGATATAAGGTTGATTTTATCCCTACAAATTACTCCGGATTGGAGTATGATACCCTTATCAAGCAGTAAGCTTAGTATGTTTGTTTTTTTCAGCATATCCATGTCTCCGTATCCTCCCTAAATTAATTTAATCCGTGGTGCCACGGGTGACAAAATGGTGACATAGCTTACAAAGCGACCTGCTAAAAAGAAATATTGAAAAATAAGATGATATAAAAAGATCCGCTTTTTATGCGGGTTTAATCAAAAAAGTAATAAAAAGTTATAAAGACATATAAGCAAAAAATCTACCTATTACGTTTCTGGAAATCGTGTGACGGTTAACCCCGTCCGAGAGTTCGAATCTCTCTCTCTCCGCCACAGTAGTATCAAGCGTTTCGAAAACCTCGGAACGCTTTTTACATTCCCTGTAATCCACACGATTTTTTAACAAAAAACGAAAGGTCGTGTGCATACTATGGCAAGGCAAAAACTATCAATTCAACCGAAAACAACGCAGGAAAAAACACTTCAAGAAGGATTTAAGGAATTTACTACCCATTGTAAAATTAAGAATTTGGCAGAAAAGACGCTTGTTTATTATCAAGCCTATTTCACCAAGTTTGAAACATTTCTTGACACTATAAGCATTAAACACATTGCAGAAATCACAAAATCCACTATAGACAGTTATATTCTTTACTTGAAAGAAGAAACCGAAGTAAACGACATAACCGTTAATACTGCAATTCGTGCGGTTAGGGCGTTTGTGTACTATTGGCAATCATTGGGCTATTGTCAGCATTACAAAATAATGCTGATTAAAGCAGATAAGAAAATGAAAGAAACCTATTCAGAACATGAATTAAGACTATTACTGGAAAAGCCTAACATGAAGGATTTTGCAGAATATAGGAATTGGGTAACGGTCAATTTTCTACTTGCAACGGGTGTTCGTGTCGGTGAATTTGTTAATATCCGGGTTAGTGATATTCTTATGGACGAAGCTATTGTAAAAATTAAGTATGGCAAGTCACGCCGGGAAAGGCATTTACCACTATCCAAGACCATAACAAAGGTTTTAATTGAATATATGGGTATCAGAAACGGCGATATGGAAGATTTTCTATTCTGTAATTCATACGGCGGCAAACTGGACGAAAATTCCTGCAAACATGCCATTTCCAGATATAACAAACTGCATGGAGTTACCAAAACTTCCCTTCACCTGTTCCGCCACACATTCGCCAAGAACTGGATATTAAACGGCGGCGATATATTCCGGCTTCAAAAGGTATTGGGACATTCAAGTATTGAAACCGTCCGGGAATATGTGAATATGTTTAGTGACGATTTAAAGCGGAATTTTGACGATTTTAACCCGTTAGAGACTATTAGCAGAGAAAAAGGCAATTATATTAATATACCAAAGAAAGGGGCGAAGCGGTGAAAAATTACTATGAAATAATAGACGACACTTGTTATATATGGGTTATGGGAAAAGGACAACAAATGTATGCTTTAATCAGTGCGGAGGATTTACCTAAAGCGGACAGCGTACCCGGTACATGGACAGCCAGATATTCCGAGAGGGGCGACACATGGTATGTAATGACTAATGTTGACGGAAAGCAAATAAGGCTACACCGCTTAATTATGGGCGTTACAGACCCCAAAATTGAGGTAGACCATAAGAATTGGAACGGCTTGAATAATTGCCGTTGGAATTTGAGAATAGCCACACACAGCGAAAACAACCAAAATATGAAGGGCACACGGAAACAAAACAAAAGCAATTTGCCCGGAGTTGGTGAGTATAAAGGCAAGTACCGGGCGAGGATAACCGTTGACGGCAAAACAAAGTATTTAGGCTATTTTGAAACGCCAGAAGAAGCCCACCAAGAATATTTAAAGGCAAAAGCAGAATATCACCCATTTTCATATCAAGCAAGGACAAAGCAGGATTAAGGGGTCAATTTTTGACCTCTTTTTTTTATAGCCGGGGCAAAAATCCCGGCTATATTTATACCCCCCGGCTATAAAAAAAGGCATAAAAAAAGCCTTACCATAGGCTTCTGTAATCCAATTAATGCCAATTGCATAATCATTGTTATTGCTGTGCAAATCTTTCCATTTGCGGCGTGTCCCTCTGTGTCAATTACAAAAGTTCCTTCTTTTACCAATACATTAACCTTCGTCATGTCTGCAATACTCCTTTCATTGTAGCATAAAATTGTTACAACTGCAATATTTTTGTTTTGTGTCCATTGAACACGATGTTAAAAAAGATGATTAAAAATGTCAAACTTAGGGAAATTGCCTTTAATCGCTTTTGCCGTGCGGCTTTCAACTTTTTTTGCGTCCCCACACACACGCCCATTAAAAAATATTTCGTTTTCGTTTTAAAATTTTCCCGTGCATAGTAGAATTTTTTAAAACTTTAAGTGTGTGGGGACGCTATTTTTTCTATAATACAGTAATACCAATGCTTTGAGTATATATTCCCTAAGTTTACCAGTTGTTACAATAGAATAGAGGTTAAAAATTGACCTCTATTTATATCCAGTTTTTTTCAATAATTCCATTGTTAAGGAAGTCAATCCATGTTCTACCTCTTGGAAAAATTAAGGAAAATCTATAATGAACAAAACGGCGGCGGTACAGCGAAAGATTTAACCAAGGATTTACCCGAATTAACCGCCGTAGACATTGAAGAAACGGAGGGAAAATAAAATGTTTTTTGATAAGAGAATCAGAATTGAGGAATTAGCAAACAAACCCAATACAGAAAAAGCCATTGAACAATATGCTTCAAAGCTGAAAAGGATTAAAGCCAGTGACCCGGAATTAGTTGTTGCATTAAGGCGGACAGCAGACGGGAAATTATTCAATATGAAATGGGGCGAAATTGAAAAACTTTCCCAACAGACACTAAAAGGGTTTGAATTTATTGGTAGCAAACACGATATAAATGGCAAGCCGTATATTCCCCTTATATGGTTGTCGTTGTCCCATAAATTTGAAAAAATGAAAAGGGGCGAAGCTAAATAATGGATAAGCAATTTGAAAAGCAGATTTCTAAATTTATGAAACAATCAGACCGAGCGAATAAGGAATTGAAGCGGAGGACAGACCGCAAACATGGGATTAAGCCGAAGCCGATTAAGAGGAAGCAGGAAAACCAGAATTGACCGGGGCAGTATCTTATATAGCCGGGGTGGGTTGTATATTTACTAAAGAAAAAGACCTCCCATTTAAGGAGGTCTTCTTCACAAATTTTTCAAATTGGCGTTGCACCGAAAATATAATTCTTATTCACATGTTTATTATAACACGAATACTTAAATAAATGCAAGCAAAATTTTGAAAAAATTTAATAATTATAAATTGCAATATTAAATGCCGTGAAAAATTTGGTAAATCCATTGCTTACTG
>DAOOVO010000089.1:0-17511 GCA_035370245.1 Pseudobacteroides sp. | reverse complement strand
GAAGTTGTCAAGGTACATCTATTGTAAAAAAAGAGTTTATGCAGTGGAATCAACCTTAGTATCTATTACTTCACCATCTTCACTACCTTTTGTCACTTTTAAAACTGCTCCTGAAGGTACAGGGCTTAAGTTCATGATATTGGCTGTAACATACTCAATACCATTTTCACTGTACCTGTCAACTTCAATTGATAAATCGGAATATCCTATAACAAACTCTTTAGTATTATCGCTTAAGTTATATTCATCTTCCGAAGCAGTAACCCTGATACTATATGTTTTCTTCGTTATTGTTTCCGGTAAATCCATAAGTACAGTTACGTTTTTAGTCTCTCCCGGATTAATGCTTACTTTCACTGATTCAGAGTTTATAGCTTCACCGTTTTCAATAATTTCAACAATTACTTCATCAACAGCAATTTCACCGTTATTAGTCACATCGGCATTAACCTCGAGCTTTGTACCGGGAATAACTTTGCTGTGATCAACATCGACACTATCAACTGTCAGGTTGTACGATGGAGTAATTTTTGTAACACAAAGATCAACCTGTTCACTTCCATTGGTTAACTGTGTAATTTTATTGAATGCAATTTTAAAGTTACCATCGCTGTCAAAAACACCGGAAGGACTAAGTAACTTGCTGCCTATATTTGATATTTTTACAGCATCGCTCCAAACACCGCTGTCTTTGTTATAAATAGATGAATATATCTCAGTAACCCCTTCAGAAGTACTTGGCCAAATTATAGCCAATTCATCCTGAATACCGGAAAGAACCTGAAACTCATCGCTTAATCCCGGCTGTTGAACTTCGAATACAATATTAGCTGCTTCATCCAAACTATTTACATAACAAATATTACCTGCACAGTACCAATACAAAGCATCTTTTCCGTTGAAAACAGAGAACACAGGTGCTGAATCCAATATATTGTTATTTGTCAGTCTTTTACTTACACTTCCAGGCTGTACTGCATATATTTCCCTGTCGTTTATAGTTTCAAGGTTATTGTCACCGTCCACTACATATGCAACAGTGAATGAACCGTTCATAAAGCCTGCACTAATTGATGGAACAGAATTTAGTCCTTCGCAAAGCAACTTAGGACTTGCCCATGAATCTCCTTCCAATTCGCTGTAATATATTGAGTTTTTACCCTTAGTACCGAAAATGTCATTTTGATTGTTGCTTATCCAGGTTATATAAGCCTTATCTCCATCTACAACAACCTGAGGCAATGTATCAAGCAAATCGTTTTGTGTCACAATAACCGGTTTTGTAAATGTATTTGATTCCACATCGAATTTACTTACAGCAATTTCTCCGGCTTTAGCAACCTGCTCAAGTGTAATAGCTCCATTGAATGTTGTATTACTGTTTTGCCAAACAACATATATATTGCTTCCATCAGATGCCAATTTAGGATAAAAGTCTGCTGTGCCGTCATCATCTACCGGTACAGGTTCACTCCAGGAATTGCTTTCTTTGTCATATATTGAATATACCAGCATTGTCCTATTGGCTGAATCTCTATCGGGATTATCAGCAATCCAAACCAATATATGACCATCACCATAATTCACTAACTGAGGCTGAGCATCAGGGAATACATTTGTTCCTAATACCTTGGTATCTTTATTTGTAAAATCAGGAGCTGAATAAATTCCTGACATATACTGACTTTTGTCACCATACCATTCTGAAGACCTGTTTAAGTAATCCCTCTTCATTAATGAATATTCATTATTGTTGTATATATTAAACTTTTCTTCATCAGGAGGCAGTGCCATATAATTGTTCGTCTGAGTCTTATGGGATTCGTAAAGAATCCATGTTCCTTTTGCTATTGTTTTTTCTGCTTCAAAAATCAATGCTTTAGCCTTTAAATTCAAAGACCCGGTTAAAGATATTTTTAAATAATCCTCATATGTACGTATCAAACATTCAAGCTCCGCTTCACCTGATCCTCCTACCGTAACAACATTTGCAATACCTACACCACCGCCGATTTCAAATCTCGGTTTAATCTTAAGATCGGTTTTGAGCTTTATTTGACCTGATGTTTTAGAAAAACTTAATATATCACATATTGCTTCAAGCTTTATTCCACCGCCGATTTCAAGATAAACAGGTACAGGCCCTATAAAATACTGGGTTTCATTCGAATATTTTGCCTCAGCCATCAAAGTTATGTAGCCTTTTGTAATTGTAGGCACACCGTTAACCATTACACCTTCAATATAGCCATATGCATCCAAATCAGGCTTCCATCCTTTTACAACACTGAAGCTGCCTGTTTTTGCTCCGAATGTCTTCATCAGGGACCTTAATTGCTTTGCTTTATCAATGCTCTTTTTGGCATCTTCAATAGTCTTTTTAAAATCCTTCCAATTCTCTTTAACGCTTTTTTATTTTTTCTCCAATATCCCTGAGCTTGAAATAATTATTTCCGTTAATATTATAGGCATTTAACTGTATTTCTTTGCCATCCAAATAAATTTTAGAATTACTGACATATGCATTTTCTATTTTAATGTTTTGTGAAACCTGCATTTCCCCTCCAACAATTGTATATTCCTTACCCAAAGTCAGTTCAATGGCTTTCTTCGACTCATTCCATCCCACTTCAAATTGCTTTTTCGTACCGCTTAAGACCTTTGCGATATCACGCAGTTTGAAATAGTTGTTTCCATTGATGTTGTATGCTTCAAAATTGTTTAAAACACCGTTTACCAGCACTTTAGATGAGTTGGGCACTGCTTTTATTGACGGTAAAGCTTGTGTGCCTGAGGCAAACTCTTTTATGACTTTGCTGTTAAAAACCTTTTCGTCTGTTATAAGTACATTGCTGTCTATGTATAAGAATGTTCCGGCATTTTCCTCAATATTATATTCAACAAAATTCTTCAAATCCTTTGTTATATATAATTTCCCTGATGTAATCTTTTCTTCGTACTTTTCTATATAGGGTTGAATAATCCAATTATCTTTATAGAAATAAACATTTACCGGTAGTATTTGTCCCTTTGGATCCCTTGCATTAAAATCCTTGAAATATGACGGCTGTTCAACCCAATTCTCCCCATCATCCGATACAACCATTTTATCGCCGTAAAAAACCATGTATTTATTATTATGTATTTGTATTTTATTGACAATCCAAGTATCTTCATTCTTAGGAAAATAAACAATCTCCCAATTGATTCCGTCACTTGACCGTACTATTGAGTCCTTCAGTAAATAACCATATAGTGCATAGAGATAAGTGCCGTCGGATACAATTGAATCCATACTGAAATAAAGTTGACGTGCTCCGGCAGGCACAAGATTCCGAGGGTCTTCAACATTGATAGTCCGACTTGTAAAACTGCTTCCGTCAGTTGAAATTTCCACTTGAGCTCTCGTAGATTCAAAGCGTAAGAGCTTTCCTTTAAACCATAACAATGTCGAGTTTGGAATAGAAGCTAGAACATCCTCCTTGCCTGTTTTTCCGGACACAGCTTTCCAGTTTACGCCATCTTTTGATACGGCTATTCCCTGATCACCGAGATAGTCCCTCCTGTAATAGTGTATACACTGCCGTTATAAGCAATATCTCTTGGAGTATATATCCCCAGTTCAGTAATCTTCCAGTTTTTTCCGTCATTTGATGTATAAGTATATCCGGGACTGCTTCCTCCTGTAGCAATATATTTACTGCCGTCCCATATCACTGCGTTTAAGTAGTGCGGAAACTTAAACTCCTTTACTTTGCTTATTGTGATATTTGCTTTTACCGTTGTTGAAGGGGCAGATTCTTTAGATACAGGTACTTTCTTTTTCGGACTTTCGGTAGCATTTTTAAATCCGTTTGAGATATCGCTTTTTGCTGCCGAATAATCAATTACAGCCTCCTTAGTCATAATGAATTTTCCATCAACAAACAAAATATCCGATATTTCTCTATCAACAGAATATTCGTAAAATTTCTTATAATCATTGGAAATATCAATTTTATCTTTTGTATAGTAACATTGTACAAAATATGTACCATTGAAGTTATACACACGCGGAGGAATATATTCAAAATCACTCTGGCCCAATACCCTTGACATATCCCCTCTTGCAAAATCCTGCAAAGTCCAGTCCTTACCGTTGCTTGAAACAAGTACTTTGTTCTTGGCACATGTTATAAGATATTTTCCATTGCCTATAACAAATTGGGTGTATTCGCTGTGCAGGTGCTTGTCCTTATTGAAATAAACTATTTTCCATTTTATACCATCAGATGATCTCAATATTGAAACTCCAAAATAATCACTTTGTGCCGAATATAGATATTTACCGTCTGAAACTACAGTGGATGGCGAAACACTGCAGTATCCCCCTTTTTCTTCAAGATACAAATAGTCTTTAGGAGTCAGTTTGCTAGGATCCGACACACCTACTTTCTTTTTTACATAATTGACTCCATCTGAAGAAACATATACATCAGAATTGACGAATACAAAAAATTGATTTTTATAATATATCATTTTAGTCGGTGGTGCCCAACTTACCTGCCCACCTGATATTGTAACCCAATCCGTCCCGTTTTTAGACATCCCCAAAGTCAGCTTACTATTTGAAAAGCCGCCGGATACTGCAATTATGCTTCCATTGCTTGCAATCTGGTAAGGCTCAAGTGAATTTAATTGGTGTTTATTCCAATTGAGGCCGTCAGAAGATGTATATGCATATGAATCTCCAATACCAACATATTGTTTTCCATCCCATATAATATTTGAAAGTTTTTTATCGAATGTGTAAACAGTTTTGAGAACTTTAGAACCGTCAGAAGCAAAAGAATAGCTATTAGTACTATTCATACCCATCAACATTGCAAATGCAATAAAAAATACAACTATTTTATTTTTCATGAAAACACCTCTGGAAATGTAATTAGAATTTTTCTTTTATTATACCATGTCAATCAATTGGAAGTAAACCCAATTAGCTCCGCTGTTTCTATCATAATAAACTTTATTGACAAAAACATTGACTGTTTATGTTATAATTCTCATATATCAAATTCACATTTTTATGTGCATATTGCTGAAAGGAGCTGCCATGGAGAATAAGGAACAAAAAAGAAAGCCTTGGGATTCTGATGAAATAACAAGAGAATATTTTGATTCATTGCTGGTTGAAATGAGGCATATTGATTCTGTTATACCTTCAACCAAGCTTCAGTTATATGGTGAAACTTTTGACACGCCCATTATGATAGCTGCATTGTCACATTTGAATAGTGTTCGTGAGAATGGAATGGTTGAAATGGCAAGAGGTGCATATGCAGCAAATGCAGTAAATTGGGCAGGAATGGGAGACGAAGCGGAACTCGAAGCTATTCTTGCAACCGGAGCACGGACAATCAAAATTATTAAACCCTATGCCGACAACGACTACATTTTCCGTAGAATTGAACATGCACAACGATGCGGTGTGATGGCCCTGGGGATGGATGTGGACCATTCCTTTTCCGGAAATGGGCAATATGATGATGTATTTGGAATGAAGATGGCACCTAAATCCCTAAAAGAAATTGAAGAATTTGTAAAATTCACGAAGCTGCCGTTTATTATAAAAGGTGTATTGAGTGAACATGATACATACAAAGCTCTTTCAGCAGGTGCAAAAGGTATCGTGGTTTCTCATCACCATGGAATTATGAATTACGCAATCCCACCGTTAATGATATTGCCTAAGATCGCCAAGATTGTAGAAAATAAAATTCCGATTTTTGTTGACTGTGGAGTGATAAGCGGTATGGATGCATTTAAGGCTTTGGCACTAGGTGCAACAGCAGTATCGGCAGGCAGAGTAATTATGAAGCCTTTAGGCGAATCCGGGGCAGAAGGTGTGAAAAATCAGATATTGAAAATGACAGAGGAATTAGCCGGAGTTATGGCCAAAACCTGTTCACCGGATATTAGACACATTGATCCGTCTGTTATTTGGAACAGGGGTAATTTTTAGTACCCAGTCATAAAAGCATTTCCGAATCATAGAATCATTTAAAGGAGAGGACTGTTATGAGAATCGGTGGAGCAATAGAAAGGGAGTATAAGAATCCTGATGAGTGGTATAAGTATGTGAGTGAATTGGGATACAGAGCTGTTTTGGCACCGGTAGATTACCGGGCAAGCAAGGAAGAAAAACAAGCTTACATTCAATGTGCCAGGGAGCATGACCTGGTGATTGGTGAAGTAGGTGTATGGAAAAACATAATTGCTTTGGATGATATGGAGCGTAAAGCTGCAATAGAATACTGCATTAACCAATTGGAACTTGCGGAAGAATTGGGTGCAAACTGCTGTGTCAACGTTGCAGGCAGCAGAGGTGAAATATGGGATGGATTTTATGCGGAGAACTATTCAAAAGATACTTACGCACTAATTGTGGACTCCATAAGATACGTAATAGATGCTGTAAAACCCAAAAAGACATTTTACACTCTTGAAACAATGCCATGGATGATACCTGATTCACCGGATGAATACCTAAAGTTGATTAAGGATGTTGACAGAAAAGCATTTGGGGTACATCTGGATTATGTAAATATGATCAATTGTCCCAAACGATATTTGTTTTGCGATGACTTTATTGAAGAATGCTTTACAAAGCTGGGGCCATATATCAAGAGTATTCATGGAAAAGATGTATGGATGGAGAATTCATATACCACATTGATTCATGAAACAATGCCGGGAAAAGGCATAGTGAATTATCAGAAAGTTGCAAGGCTTTGTGAAAAGTTAGGACCGGACACAACTCTGTTTGTAGAACATTTGCCCGACTTTGAAAGCTATAAAAAGGCAGCAGATTACGTGAGGGAACAGGCTGCACTTGCCGGTGTTAGAACGAGTTAATGATTAAGAAATTGTTATTAAAAAAATCTCTCTGACAGATTTATGATGTCAGAGAGATTTTTTTAACATAACTAATCAAACAATTTAAGATTCAATATTGTTAATATCCTTCTTATCTATTAATTCAGATAATGAAGTAGCCAATCCTGCCAATCCCTGTATCTCTGAAGGAATGATAATCTTGGTGGCTTTACCGTCAGCAGCTTTTGCAAAAGCTTCAAGACTCTTCAATGCTAAAACAGCTTGAATTGGGTTTGCTTCATTTAACATTCTTAAACCTTCTGCTGTAGCCCTTTGAACTTTCAGTATTGCTTCAGCTTCACCTTCAGCTTCTTTAATTTGAGCTTCCATCTGAGCCTCTGCTTTTAATATTGCAGCTTGCTTAGCAGCTTCGGCATTTAATATAGCAGCTTCCTTTTGACCTTCGGCAACAAGTATTGCAGACTTTTTCTCACCTTCAGCACGAAGGATGGCTTCTCTTCTTTCTCTTTCCGCCTTCATCTGCTTTTCCATTGCATCCTGTATTTCTCTTGGAGGAATAATATTTTTCAATTCAACACGGTTGATTTTAATACCCCAAGGGTCCGTAGCTTCATCAAGAATCGCCCTCATCTTTGTATTTATTGTATCACGTGATGTCAAAGTCTGGTCAAGTTCCAGCTCACCAATAATATTTCTCAATGAGGTAGCAGTAAGATTTTCAATTGCCGCCATAGGATTGTTTACACCATAAGCGTACATTTTAGGGTCTGTAATCTGAAAATAAACAACAGTATCAATTTGCATTGTTACATTATCCTTTGTAATTACAGGCTGCGGTGCAAAGTCAACAACATTTTCTTTTAAAGAAACTGCTTTCGCAACCTTATCTATTAAAGGAATTTTTACGTGAAGACCGACCTGCCAGGTAGTCAAATATGCTCCCAATCTTTCAATGACATATGCATGAGCCTGAGGCACAATTCTAACATTTGTAACAATAAGTAACAATATAATTATTGCAAAAACTATAATTACCCATTCCATTCTTTAAGTCCCCCTTTTATTATTTAATCATTTATTAATATTAGTATTAGTATCAGTAACACTTGATGCCTTTTTTACAAATACTTTCACACCAGATATTTCTTCAATCACTACTAATTCATTCAACTCGATTACTTCATTATTGATTGAACGTGCAGTCCATATCTGTCCCCCAACTTTAACCTGACCGGTACTGTTAACAGGATCGATCTTCTCCACAACAATACCCTTTTCTCCAATTATTCTGTCTGCATTGGTTTTTTCTTTTTTTACATTAAGATATTTTTTAACAATGGGTTTTGTAAAATACAATAATAGTGCTGACGAAATTACAAATATAACAACCTGATAAATAAACGGAATGCCAAAAAATGAAGAAATCATCGCAACTACGGCACCTAAGGCAAACCATATTGTTATAAGATTAAAGGATGCTGCTTCAATAATACCGAGTACTACAACAATTATCAACCACAAAACCGGAAATGGAATTTTATCCATACTATTCCCCCTTTCTATAATAATTGTAACATCATTTGTTGTAAAAACTTACTCCAATAAATAATATTAAATAAAAAAGTCAAACTTGATTGTTACGACAAGAAATCATGGTACAGCATATTCCATAACTTGCCAGAATCAAGAAAAGCACTTTACAACTTGAAATCAGAAAATAATACCATTTAAATAATGAAAAAAATCATAGTAAGAGAATTTACTATGATTATTCTATCAGAAAATATTGAATATGAAAAGACCTTATAAAAGACTCATCCTTTTATTGCTTGGAAGGTACTTTTATTTCATCGGTCTTAGGAGGAATAGGAGTTGGAGGTACTTTTATTTCATCTGCTTTAGATACAATTGGAGTTGGAGGTACTTCTTTTTCAACTTTTGGTAAAGCAGGAGTTGGAGGCACCTCTTTTCCATCAGCTTTCGGCAGAATAGGTGTTGGAGGCACTTTTTCCTCATCTCCTTTAGGCAAAATAGGAGTTGGAGGCACCTCTTTTTCATCAACTTTTGGCAAAATCGGTGTTGGAGGCACTTTTTCCTCATCCGCTTTAGGTATGATAAGTGTTGGAGGCACTTTTATTTCATCTTTAGGTCCAATAGGAGTTGGAGGTACCCCTTTATCATCAGCTTTTGGCAAAATAGGTGTAGGATGTACTTTTGCATCATCTGTTTTAGGCAAAATCGGAGTAGCAGACACTTTTGCATCTCCTTTAGGTAAAATAGGTGTTGAAGGCATTTTTGTCTCATTTGCTTTAGGTAAAACAGGTGTACTATGTACCTTTAATTCATTAGCTTTAGGCAGAATAGGAGTTGGATGTTCTTTCTTTTCTTCCGCTTTTGGTGCAATAGTTGTTAAAGGCTCTTTCTTTTCTTCTGCCATATGCCCAATAGGAGTATTAACCGCTTTTTTAGTATGAGCGTCTTTTTTATCAACACCTTCAGGTAAGTTCTTATTATCAATATTATGAGGCATATTTTTCGCCTTTTCATCATCATTAGCAACCGCTAAATGCGGTATATTGACTTTCTTAACCAGTTCCCCAACTTTCATGTCTTTAACTTCTTCAAGACTTAAATTTTTTCCCTGTTCCTGTGCTTGTTCAAAAATATAATATCTGCCCATGGAAATATTGTTTTCCATTGCCAACCTTCTAGACTCATTGTCTATTCCAACAAATCTGAAATCAAAATTATCTAACTTATCAACTGAATCTTTACAAGCAAGCAAAGTCTTTTCTATATTCTTGTTGACATTATTTTGATCATCATTCTTGTATTTTGAATATGCTGAAATAATTATACAATCATCACCTTCATAGTCATCATATGCAATATTATTATTCAATACAGTAGATAAAGCAATTTTTAGCGGTTTTGATTTTAAGTCTATTTTCGTAAGATATTCTTGTGATTTTTTATCAATTCCTGTTGCTTTTACAACTTTCATATCATCGTCAACGGTAAACTCAATGCTTGATACACCATCAATACAGACATATGTATAATCATCGTTTTTAGCGAAAAAGTGTAAATTCAAAAATATAAATACAAAAATTGCCGCTACGGATGAAACAATTTTTACAGTCATTTTTAATTTGTTCTTATTGGAAATAATCTCATTTGCTTCAAATTGTATCTCCAATCCTAGATACATACCGGGCTGCTTTTTTATATATAGAAATTCACATTCTTTTGTCATTATGGCAACTTTATCATCCAAAATATTTATAATGGTTCCAGTTATTTTTCTCATTCATATTCCTCCCCTATACAAGCAGATCTTCAATATATTTTTTAAGCATATCGAGATTACTTTTTAATATCAAAACCATTGCTATTATAAATCTTCTATTTTTTTCAAGCGTCCTTTGCGATTGATTGACTTTTTGTCTTAATTCGGCAAAAGGTAGTGTTTTTTTTAAGCAAAATTTTTGGTATAAATCTTCATTATCAGCAATTAATTTTGCAATTTTAACACAATTTGATCTGGTGTCCTTATGTTTTGGTGCGGAATTAATTAATTGATCAATTGTTACACCAAAATTTTGCATAGATTTTGCTAAATATGCAAATTCTTCCTTCATTTCAAATTCATAAATATGATTTGAATTATTATCAACAAGAAATTCTTCAAAGTTTGTAGTTTCTTCAAAAGAAGAAAACGGGTAAACATTGGCATTCTTTTGTGAAATTCGTAAATAGTCAATTACACGTCTTTTAATGACTTGTTTTGAAAAATCCATAAATGAATATTTTTTTTCTTCATTATAACATTCAATTGATTCATTAAATGCCATAAGACCAATGCTAAACTCTTCACTTGATTCAATATCTATATTTTTATTTGTTATTTGAGATACAGATTTAATAATAAACGGCTTATAGCTGTTTATAAATTCATTTCTTAGAAAATCATCACCTTTTTTTATTTTTCTAACTATATCTATAAAAGATTCTTTTTCTCGTTTAAATTTGCTTAAAAACGTAATCTCTGCCACACATAAACACCGTCCCTCATATAGTATATTCGAAAAATTTGTATTTTTTTGTTCGTACATAAAAAAAATTTTTCTTTGTCAAACCGAACAAAAAAAAAACACAAAATTCGAATACCTAAAGCAGACGGTTAACCATCTAAATTTTTCAAATAATATTTTTAAAGGAGAGGATATTTTATGTCTATTAAAAGGTATGTAAGTGCTGCATTAACATCAACACTACTAGTATCAGTAACTTTTTGTTCATTTGCAACAGATTCAACTTCAGAAACAACTGCACCAGTTAAGCCTACACCAGTTCCGGCTCCGGTTATCAGTGTTGAATCAGAAGTTGACAGGTTGACTAATGAATTCGGTGAAGAAGCTGCTTTAATAATTATTGCTTCTCAAAATGAAATCAAATCAATACATACAAGCTTGGATTCACTTAGAAAAGAAATTAAGGCTGCTAAAGAAGCTGAAGAAGTTGACGAAGAAGCTTTAGCTTCACTTCTTGATGAAGAAAAAGCTTTGCAAGCAGATTTAAAAGCTAAAGAAGATGCTTTAAGAATTTATAAAGAAAATCTTAAGTTAGTAGCTGAGTTCGGTGAAGAAGAAGCTGCTAAAATAATAGCATCCAGAGATGAAATTTCAGCTCTTCGTTCCGACCTTGATGCATTAAGAAAAGAAATAAAGGCTGCTAAAGAAGCTGAAGAAGTTGATGAAGAAGCTTTAGCTTCACTTCTTGATGAAGAAAAAGCTTTGCAAGCAGATTTAAAAGCTAAAGAAGATGCTTTAAGAATTTATAAAGAAAATCTTAAGTTAGTAGCTGAGTTCGGTGAAGAAGAAGCTGCTAAAATAATAGCATCCAAAGAAGAAATATCAGCTCTTCGTTCCGACCTTGATGCATTAAGAAAAGATATCAAGGCTGCTAAGGAAGCTGAAGAAGTTGACGAAGAAGCTTTAGCTTCACTTATTGAAGAAGAAAAAGCTTTAGCAAGTGATTTAGCTGCTAAGGAAAAAGATCTCAATGAATATATAAAGAGTTTAAGACCTACACCACCAACTCCTCCAACTCCTCCTACACCACCAGCTCCACCAGTACCGCCTGTACCAACAGAAGCAGCTATCTAAATAATATAAAAAACAAAGATTGGCTTTATTATAGTCAATCTTTGTTTTATACATGTTCGAAACAACCCGTCATTTTATTTTATGTAGACTTTTTAAATAATTCCATAGACTTTTTTATTAAAGGGGATAATTTTTATGTATCATAATCATTTTTTTTATTGTCCTTTTAAGTTCTACATTAATTTATGATACCAGAAATAAATATCTCAGATGCTATGTTACCATTTTAAACAAGACAAAAGAATATCTAATTTTAAAAGAAGCAAAAAATTATTGGAGTAAATATGCATCACTACCTAAAAAAGTTATTTCTCCCTATGGTGAAACCAGTTTTCATATAACGGGTTGGGATAGTGCTACTCCCTTTTGTGAAGGAAGTGTCGAATATTATGTCGGTAATACAGGATTGGGGACAGTTAAATTTAACTATTCATGCCCTTACATTGGCGATAATAAAGCTTATTGTATTTATAATATCAAGGGTTTTATTTGTAAGGTTTATGCCAATAACCAACATGCTTATGAATGGAAAGAACCTTATGGAACAGAAGGCCATATACCGGTGAACAGTTATCCTTTAAGCGTATTATTCATACTGGAGGAAATCGCAAATAAATAAAAGAAATAGGAATTTTCCCTCCATTCTCTACATGACAAATAGCTCACATTTTTCAGATACCTAAACAGATATTGCAATATTTTGTGTATTCTATTATAATTAAATTTAACAAGAATTAAATCTAACAAGACTTATAATAAAAGTTCATATAATTAGCCATGACGCTACGCCACTTTGTTTATAACAAAGTTTCGTAGCTTTTTTATTATCGGCTATATATTTTATACAATACAGGGGGAATCAATATGAAATCTATTTCAATATTTCTTAATAAAGAAGGCAACACAGCAGCACCAAATGAAGAAGGCATCGTTAAGGTCTATGCCTACAACGATACAAGTAATTCATGGAGCATAACAAATGAAATTGATTTTTCATTATTAAAAACTACATCTATTATCGGTTTACGCAGCACCATTTCCGAAATGATTGCACAGTTAGGCGATTGCAAAGTATTCGTCGCCAAAGAAGTTGTCGGTCAGCTTTTTAGCGTTTTAGAAGCAAACGGATTTAATATTTATGAAGCTGAAGGTAAACCTGAACAATTTTTAGAATCCATATTAGCTTCTGAAATAGAAGAAAGCAAGCGAGCATTAAATGCCAACCAACAAACAATTACACCTTATCCTATAGAAACAGAAACCAAAGGCAATTACTTTATTGACCTTAAGGAAGTTTTAAGCTCATATCCGGATCTTTCGTCAAAGAAGGTGCTGCTTCCATTTCTGTCAAACAGGAATTTCAAAGCACTTGAAATTATATGCGGCCATATTCCCAAATGGTTTGATAATGAGTTTAAACTACAGGGTTTTCAATATGATATATCAAAACTCGAAGATAATACTTATAAAGTTGTAATATCAGCATGATGTATTCAATATAAATGCAGAAAACAAATATGAAATATTATAAAATAATGATAAAATATTACAATAAAACGAAAGGAGTGCTACCATCATGTATTCATATTCGACCAATTATGGAGAATTAAAATCCATTTCATTATACACTACCTATCCTAATCAACAGTTAAAAGATTGCGTTTTGAGCGAAAGAAATGAGCTCAATACTCCTTTCGGCATTCTAGTGCCTCAGTATGATCATGCCGAAATAAGACGTAAAAACACGTATTCTGTTTCATTTTTCGAAAACGGAATTTTAAAAAGAATTGCACTTCAAGATCAAGTTGAAATAGACACCTGTGTCGGCAAACTTCCAGCCGAACTTATTACTTTTTATAATAGCGGCAAAATAAAAAAAATTTTCCCGCTTAACGGGCATATTACAGCATATTGGGACGAAAATGACGAATACAATCTAGCCAAAGAATTTTATTTTGATTTTCCATTTGGAAGCTTTAAAACAAAAATTATAAGCATCGGCTTTTACGAAACCGGAACAGTAAAAAGTATTACTTTGTGGCCAAATGAATATATCTATATAAATACCCCCATAGGCAAACAACGAATAAGGATAGGATTTTCATTATATCCTGACGGCAGTATAAAATCAATTGAACCTATTGAACCCATTGATATAATGACACCAATCGGCAATATAAAATCTTTTGATGTTAATGCCAATGGTGTCACCGGGGATAAAAATTCATTAGCATTTACTGAAGATGGGAAAGTTAAGTCTCTTATATCTTCAGACAACAAAATAACCATAAAAGGGCCCAACAATACATCAAAAATTTATTCACCATTTCAAATAAAGCAAATGTGTGATCAGGAGATATATTATCAGACACTGAAAATAGAATTTTGCAATGACATTGTGATATTTAATGAAAAGGATAAATACAAAATAGAAGAAAACAGTTTTATTATAGAACCCTTTGTAAGACCTGTGCAGAATAAATGTTCAAATTGCTCAAGCTGTTCCATGTGCTCTACAAGTTAGCACATTTTAAACAAAAATAGTTAAATAAAATTTAAATGTTCCAAAACACCCGTATATAGTTAAACCGCCTCGTTTTTATTTCCGAGACGGTTTAACTATGTGTTCACATTTTATTTTATTATTTATTTCACTCATCCTTTATCAAACAACATGATTTTTTCAGGATTTAAATATATTTTCCACGGCAGCGGTGTGTCCTTAATATGGAACCACTTTTCTTTGGAAATCTCCCACTGTAAATGATATTTTTCGCTATTTGTCTTTTTTTTCCCAATAGATAAATATATCGTTACCCTAAACGGTCCTTCACTCACGAAACTGGGCCAGCACGGAAATACATTTTCACTATTGGTTTCTGATGCTTCTTTTATGTAATTAGCACGGATTCCTACCGTATCAATATTCTTACTTATTATTTCTCCTGTAACCAGCTTAATTCCCCAGTCATCCGCCATCAACTCATTTTGAGACAAATATCGTGCTTTGGAAAAATTCTTGCATCCCGTTAATTGTGCTGCTGCTACCGTAGGCGGTCTTTCAAATATATTTATTGTATCCCCTAATGCTTCCGCACTGCCGCCTTTTAACACCATGAGACCATCGCATATTTTATATGCTTCCTCCATGTTGTGAGTTACGAACAATGTAACCCCTTTATAGTCCGATAATGTATCAATAAGCTGCTTGGTTAAAAAAGCTCTTAAATGATCATCCAATGCAGAAAACGGTTCATCCAAAAGCAACACTTCCGGCTCAATGGTCAAAGCCCGTGCTAATGCAACCCTTTGCTGTTGTCCTCCTGAAAGCTGGGAAGGATATCTTTTTTCAAGTCCCTCCAATCTCATCATTTCTATTTTTTCCCGGACAATCCGCTTTCTTTCTTCCTTATGTCTATCATTTAAAGCAAACCCGATGTTTTCTTCAACTGTCATATTGGGAAACAATGCATAGTTCTGAAATAGATATCCAACCTTTCTCAATCTGCATGGCATATTAATTCCTTTATCCGAATCGAACAACACACGATCATTAAGAATTATTCTTCCTTTATCAGGCTTCTCGATGCCTGCAATGCACTTAAGCGTCATACTTTTACCGGAACCTGATGCTCCAAGTAGACCCAAAACGCCCTTTTTAGTCTCAAAGCTTACATCAAGAGTAAACCCCGAAAGCTTCTTTTTAATATCTACAAACAACTCCATTTATTGCCTCCCTGTTGACATGATTTTTTTCCTTTGATACTCATTCCAATGATTCATTAATATCATAACTATAAGCGAAATTACAAATATAAGAACAACCCACAATATTGCTTTATCCATTTCTCCACCCTGAGCAGAAAAGAATATTGCTATGGGTATTGTCTGTGTTTTTCCGGGGATATTTCCCGCAATCATGAGTGTTGCACCGAATTCACCAAGTGCCCTGGCAAAGGAAAGTACGCTGCCGGCTGCTATTCCCGGCCAAGCAAGTGGAACGGTAACCTTCCAGAAAATTCTCCATTCTGAAACTCCCAAAGTCCTCGCTGCATATATCAAATTCCTATCAATCTGCTCAAAGGCTCCCTTTGCAGTTTTGTACATCATCGGAAATGCAACCGCTGTGGCGGCAATAACAGTAGCCGGCCACGAGAAAATTATCTGAATTCCAACATAATTTAATATCTTTCCAACAGGGCCATATCTTCCAAATATTACTAGAAGCATGAATCCCACAACAGTAGGAGGCAATACCATAGGAAGAGTAAAAATGCTGTCTATAACTCCTTTAAGCCTTCCTCTATACCAAGCGAGAAACCACGCTGCTGCAATTCCTAAAAAGAAGGTAATTAGCGTTGCACATAATGATGTATTAATTGAGATCCATAAAGGTGAATAATCCATATTCTAACTTCCCTTCTTTTTTTATTTGTATAATTATTTTGCAATAAATTTAAAACCATACTTCTCAAAAACAGGTTTTGCCTTTGAACTATAAATAAAATCAATAAACACTTTTGCCTCATGTAGCTTCTTACTTGTACCAATTACAGCTGCCGGATAATAAATAGGCTCATGGGAACCTTCCGGTGCTTTTGCTGCAACTTTTATCTTTTCGGAAGCTATAGCATCAGTTTCATAAACCATTCCCGCATCCGCATTTCCCGTTTCAACCCATGCAAGAACCTCTTTAACATCTTTACCGTATACGATCTTGGATTTAATTGAGTTTAGAATATCAAGCTTCGTTAAAACTTCATCTGCATATTGTCCTGCAGGAACACTTTTAGGTTCACCCATACCTATTTTTTTAACTTTATCGTTTTTTAGATCTTTAAAATCAGAAATTAATGATGACTCTTTCGACACTACAAGAACCAATTCATTTTCCAAAAAGTTTTTTTGTGTTTCTTCCACTATAAGTTTTTTATCTTTCAACGTATTCATTTGCTTCGTTCCTGCTGATATAAACACGTCTACATCGGCTCCATTTTCAATCTGCTGCTGCAATGCCCCTGAAGAACCAAAATTATATGTAATGGTCAAATCAGGTCTTTCTTTATTAAATTCCACCTTAATTTCCTCCATGGCATCTTTGAGACTTGCCGCCGCCGAAACTGTTAACGATACTTTCTTCGTATCATTTGAAGCATTTACCGGAGTTTCTTGTGAAGAAATTTCACGGCTGCTTTGTTCCGATGCCTGCTGACCGTATGCAACCATAAACAACATCAAACAAGTAGATAGTATTAAAAATATTACCATTTTATAGTTTTTCATATCCATTCCCCCATAAATTCAATCATTAGAAAATAGAAATCCTGATCGGGTCATGAGAAATTGCGGTATGGCATTAACCATATTTCTCATAAATAAAAAAATGACGAAACCATAACACCTATAATAAAGTGTTGATTCCACTGCATAAACTCTTTTTTTACAATAGATGTACCTTGACAACTTC
>DAOOVO010000088.1:0-17792 GCA_035370245.1 Pseudobacteroides sp. | reverse complement strand
GTTGTCAAGGTACATCTATTGTAAAAAAAGAGTTTATGCAGTGGAATCATATATTACATTCATACAAAAGAAAACATATCCACAAATTAAGTTTCATATGGATATTAATTAAAAGTTGATTAAGCTTGGCTTATCACTTTTAAAAAATAAATTAAAATCAATATATATTGGTTTTAATTTAATAATCTTCTCATTTTCTCGAAAGAATTATATATTTTAATATTTATCGATTAATGAGAGATTATTACCAAATACTTAGTGTTATGGAGGTTTTCTTGTGAATAATAATTTTAGCATTACTGGTAATAGCAATAACATCAACTTATCAACCGCAAAAAGCACCACATATTTATCCAGATATATAAGCGACGACAAAATATCAACATTAAGCTGTCCAGATATCCTTGAGGATATTCTTAGAAGTGCAGAAGAAGAAATATCACATACCACCGGTATAAAGGGATTAAAAAAACATATTGATTCAATTTTCAAAGTAGCTCCCTATCTTAAAAAAATAAATTACAAAAAAATAATACAAGAAAAAATTGACAGGATATCGGACTTTTCTCAAAAAATATACAGAGAAGACATTGACCCGACGGTACTGCTTCCGTTTATAAAAAAATACAAATTCATTGCACCTGTGCCTGCTTTTATTATTCTCGGGACAATAGCAGCATTCAATTTGGCACCAGAAAAAGAAACAATCCCGGTAAATTCGGCTTTAGAGTGTAAATCGGTTTCATACAATTCAACAAATGAAATAGCTCCTATTAGTGAAGAAAAAAAAGCAACATTAGACAGCCAAATTTTATCTAATTATAATCTTTACAGTTATTTCGATATATATTCTACAAATAATACGAAGAATAAGGTCATAGATAAAACAGCTTTAAACAGCATTCAATCCGCTTCTGCAAGCAGCAAAAATACAAAAGCTGTAAGCACCGTAACAAATAAAAATGCTGTATCAAAAACTGCCGGTAAAAGCATTCTTTCAAGATCTTCAGATCAAAGAGAAAACATGGATGATATTATAAGAAATAGCAAAAAGAGTCTGAAAATGGTAGCAACAGCCTACGACCTTTCGGTAAAAAGCTGCGGTAAAAGCCCGTCCCACCCTGCATACGGTATTACCAAAACCGGTACCAGAGCTACTATAGGTAGGACTATTGCCGTTGATCCCAAAATCATCCCGTTAAACAGCAAGGTATACATAGAATTCCCCGATGCATATAAAAATTTAAATGGCGTCTATATTGCAGAGGATACAGGAAGCAAAATAAAAGGAAATAAGATTGACGTTTTCTTTGGAGAAGATGCACCTGGAGACCTTACAGTAAATAACCTTGCAAGGAAATTCGGAATTCAGCCTGTTACTGTTTATATTCTTGGTGATTAAGATTATAGAAAATTATTCAAATAATAAAAAAAATAAAAATAATAAATAAAATAAAAAATAAAATAGATAATAATATTTAAATAAGATAATATATAAAGGATAATTATTTAAAATACATTTAAAATTTTCTAATTTCAACCATAATTTTAAATGTTTTATTAAAAGTTATCTTTTACTATTTCTTATTATTATTTTTTCGTTTATAATGTAACTATGTTAAATACGATAAATGTAAAAGATTAATCGTATTTAATACCAAGCCAAGTTAATTTGGTTAACAAAAATATAGATAAGGAATTGTTTAAGCTGATATATCTAATGGACAAGCTTCAATCCCATTTGATAAGAATTGATATTCAACTGACTTTTCGCTATCTATAAGACATAATTTAAAAATGGGGGTAATTTATGAAGTCATCAAGAGTTTTTTTATTTTTAATGAGTATTTTATTAGTTTTTAGCCTGGCAGCATGTTCATCCGAGCCAGTTGCTTCTGTCGGAAAAGAAAAAATTTCATCTGTTGAGTATAAGTTCTTTCTTGGACTGGTAAAGATGGATATGGAAACTTCAAATGGGATTACCGATGAGAGTACAGATGCCCAAAAGAAAGAATTTTGGGACGGTAGCGAAGATGGCCAGTCACGTGTAACTGTAGCAAAAAACAAAGCGATTGATAAGCTTCACGAGTTGAAAATACTTTTAATGCACGCAAAAAGCGAAAGGTATAAATTGGAAGAAAGTGATCTCTCCATAATAGATTCAGCTATTGAATCGCTTATTCAGGAAGAAGGTAACGGTAATAGAAAGGATGCAGACAAAGTAGTAAAGGAGAAATTCGGTATATCACTTAATGATTATGAAAAGATATACAAGGATTACTATCTTGCTTACAACAAATACGCACCGGATTTGGTAAAGAGTATAACCATTAAGGAAGAAGACATCAAAGCTCGCTACGAAAAGAATGAGCCTACCTATAATACTGAAAAGAGAACTGTTAAACATGTTCTTATTAAGACAATTGATGATTCATTTAATCCTCTTGAAGAGGACATACTTAAAGAAAAAGAAAAGCTTGCCAATGACATTTTAAGTAGGGCTAAAGCAGGCGAAGACTTTGATGCACTTGTACAGCAATATACCGAAGATACTGCCTCAAAGCCCAACAATGGACAATACTCCTTTGCAAAAGGCGAATTTGTTGAGGAGTTCGAGAACTACTCTTTTAAAGAAGGCTTAAAAGAAGGCGATATCGATATGGTCAAAAGCGAATTGGGATATCATATAATTAAGTTCATTAAAAACGGAACCACATACGAAGCAGAAAAGGATAATATAAGAGCCGAACTTCAGGCCGAGGCTATAAAGGCTAAGCTTGATAATTGGAAATCTCAAAAAGAATATACTCTCACAAAAGATCAGGAAGCTATTGATAAGGTTGAATTTTAAATGATATAATAAAAATGGAACTACACATAGGTAGTTCCATTTTTTTAGGTATTATTATATTGCTAACCCACATATTAATTTTAAATACACTTAAAGAAAGGAATAATTTATGAAAATGTTTGACTCACATGTCCACAGCTTATTTTCGGGTGACAGCGAAATGGATTTAAATGCAGCCTGCACAAACTCAATCGAAAAAGGCCTCGAAGGAATTGCATTCACAGATCATTTGGATATTGACTATCCGAATTTTGATGAAAAATTTCTCATAGATTTTGACAAGTACTCGACTGTAATGGATGATCTTAAATCTCAATACTCTTCACGTTTAAATATCTTAAAAGGTATAGAGGTGGGATTGCAGCCCCATGTACTTGATGCCACCAATGAAATAGTTAATAAATATGACTTTGATTTCGTAATTGCATCAATCCATATTATTGACTGTATCGATCCATATACAGGAGAATATTTCAAAGCTTATCCCGATAAAAATATCGCATTTACAAAATATCTTAATGAAATACATCATGGTGTTGAGAACTTCCAAAATTATGACGTAATAGGTCATATAGGCTATATTAGACGTTATTGCAACTATGAAGATAACTCATTAAAATATGATGATTATTGCGACATATTGGACAGTATATTAAAGGGTGTTATAGAAAAAGGCAAAGGAATTGAAGTCAACACATCAGGTTATCACACATTGGGAACACCAATACCCGACCTTGACATAATAAAGAGATATAAGGAACTTGGCGGTGAAATAATAACGACCGGATCAGATGCCCATGCTCCAGAACATATCGCATATAACTTCAGCACAATAAAAAAAGCCTTATCGGATATAGGCTTTAATTATATTGCTCATTTTGAAAAAAGAAAACCTGTATTTACAAAAATTACGTAATTTTAACTTTTATTATTATATTAAATGAGATTAATCTTTACATTTATCTCTTCTAAATGCAATATTAACAACGTATTTATTCTATAACCCCTCCGCCTACGACAATATCCCCATCATAAAATACAACAGATTGTCCGGGGGTTATAGCTCTTTGGGGAGTGTCAAACAATACTTTGACCCTTCCTTCTCCTAAAGGACTGATTACTGCAGGTGCTTCCTTTGCAGAATATCTTATCTTTGCATTAACCCTCATTTCGCCTTCAAGCTTATCTATTGAAATAAAGTTAACATCAAATGTAGTAAGGCTATCGCTAAACACCTGTGTTTCATCACCTAATATAACCTGATTTTTGGGGACATCAATTCCAACCACATACATGGGCTTTCCGAAGGCTATTCCAAGGCCCTTCCTCTGACCTACTGTATAGTGTATTATACCCTTATGCCTGCCTAAAATATTGCCCTTCGTATCCACAAAATTACCGGGCTTTATTTTATTACCGCTCTTTTCTTCAATGAAACGACCGTAATCATTGTCCTCCACAAAACATATCTCCTGGCTGTCAGGCTTTGAGGCTACGGATAACCCAATATCCTTTGCCATTTCCCTTACCCTATCCTTGGTATATTCACCAATTGGCATCAGTGTATGGGCTAGCTGATCCTGTGTCATCGTATAGAGTGCATATGTCTGATCCTTTGCTGCTGTTGCAGATTTTTTAAGAAGATATCTTTTTTTGTCTGCATCATATTCTATTTTAGCATAGTGACCTGTAGCTATATAATCTATCCCCATTGATTTGGCTTTACCAAGCATCTCCTCAAACTTCACATATCTATTGCAGGCTATGCATGGATTTGGAGTTCGTCCGCATATATATTCATCAACAAAATAATTAATGACTTTTTCTTCAAAAATGCCCTTAAAATTCATAACATAGTATGGTATTCCAAGTTTATTTGCAACCCTTCTTGCATCGTCAACTGCAGACAAGGAGCAGCAGCCCCCCTCATTCTTCTGCCTGTCTTCGTCCATATCAGGCCAAATCTGCATTGTAACCCCTATTACATCATAACCCTTTTCCAAAAGACAAGCGGCTGCTACAGAACTGTCAACACCGCCGCTCATACCCAACATTACTTTCTTCTTTTCCATTATAACGTAAACTCCCTAAATATCATTCTTCATCGTCTTCGTTGAAATCATGATCATGGTCATGGTTTATATCATCACAACGTCTTCCGCAAGCAGCGGAACAATCACATTCATCAAGAAGCCCATTTTTTCTCTTATAGTCTTCAATTGCTGCCCTTATAGCTTCCTCTGCAAGGTTTGAACAATGCATCTTTGCCGGTGGAAGCCCATCTAATGCCTCCGCAACAGCTTTATTTGTAATTTTTAAAGCCTCGTCAACTGTTTTCCCAACAACAAGCTCAGTAGACATACTGCTTGTTGCAACGGCAGCTCCGCAGCCGAATGTCTTGAATTTAGCATCTACAATGATATTGTTTTCTATCTTAAGATACATTTTCATTATATCTCCACATTTGGCATTACCCACCTCACCAATACCATCTGCATTTTCAATTTCACCAACATTTCTTGGATTCATAAAATGATCCATAACTTTTTCACTATACATTTACATTACCTCTTTTCACATTTTCATATAACGGTGACATCTCCCTAAGTCTTTCAACAATAGGAGGAAGCACCTCTAAAAGCTTGTCAACGTCCTCATCGGTATTTTCGTCACCAAATGTAAGCCTTAATGATCCATGAGCTATTTCATGGGGTAATCCGATTGCCAAAAGCACATGCGATGGATCTAACGACCCGGATGTACAAGCAGACCCGCTTGAAGCTGCAATTCCCTTCATATCAAGCATCAATAACAGGGACTCACCTTCAATAAACTGGAACGAAAAATTCGCATTACCCGGCAGTCTCTTCTCTCTGTGCCCATTTAGCCTCACAAAGGGTATTCTCTTCATTACTTCATCAATTGTCCTATCCCTTAAGGCCATTATCTTTTTGTTGTATTCGTCCAAATTGGCTGTTGCCAACTCTATTGCCTTTCCAAATCCCACAATAGCTGCAACATTTTCCGTGCTTGCTCTTCTGCCTCTTTCCTGAGCTCCTCCATGCATAAATGAAATAAGTTTTACACCTTTTCTTATATAAAGTCCGCCTACTCCCTTAGGTCCATAAAACTTGTGGGCAGACATTGACATAAGATCAATGTTCATTTCTTTAACGTCTATAGCTATATTGCCTATGGCCTGTACCGCATCAGTGTGGAAATATATGCCTTTTTCCCTTGCCAGCTTTCCAATCTCTGCAATAGGTTGAATAGTTCCTATCTCGTTATTGGCAAACATAATTGTAATAAGAATCGTATTAGGTCTTATAGCTTCAGCAACCTGCTCGGGTGTTACAAGTCCGTTTTCATCAACGGGCAGGTATGTCACCTCAAATCCGTCATTTTCAAGGTACTGGCATGTGTGAAGTACTGCATGATGCTCAATATTTGTCGTTATGATGTGATTACCTTTTGACCTGTTCCCATAAGCTACACCTTTAATAGCCCAGTTGTCGGCCTCGGTACCCGAACCTGTGAAGAATATTTCTCTTGCTTGTGCACCAATTGCATCGGCAACCTTTTCCCTCGCCTCTTCTATGGCCTTCTTAGATTCTCTTCCAATGGTATATATGGAAGAAGCATTACCGAATTTTTCTGTAAAAAACGGAAGCATTGCCTCAACAACCTCAGGTTTGACATAAGTAGTTGCTGCATGATCCATATATATAAATTTTTCTCCCATAGCACTTTCTCCTTAAACTTTATTATTTTATCTTTTCCCATATTAATAATATGTTAAACATTTTTTGTCTTATATTATGCATGGTTTCTTCATCAAATAAAGTACATTATATTGTCATTTTTGTTCAATCTGTGGTACTCCTCAATAAGGCTCTGAAGTGATATGGAATCAACTACCTGATTTACCCCATCCATCATCTTTTCCCATATCATTTTTGTCACACAAAAACTATACTTATCACATGGTGATTCATTATACTCACTGACACAACTTACCGGTGCAAGAGAGCCTTCTAAAGCCCTTAGAATAGCACCTACCGATATATTATCAGGCGAATCTGCCAGTATGTATCCTCCTTGTGCTCCCCTTATACTTTTAACAAGACCTGCTTTACGAAGGGAAGCAAACAACTGCTCAAGATAGTTTTCCGATAATTCCTGCCTGTCAGCTATACTTTTAAGAGAGACATTACCTTCAGAACTATGAAGAGCAAGATCAAGCATAGCCTTAACGCCATATCTTCCCTTTGTTGATAGCTTCATAATTTATGCCCTCCAATCCCAAGTAAATTACTTGGGTTTCTTTTATTTAGATTAGCACTTTGGATAAAATTAGTCAATACATTTTTACAATAATTATTACCCTATTCTCCGTTTTTACTTTCGGTACTGTTAAAATATCTTCTCAATATAAACCAGTATGTGAGAGCAACAACAGCGTATAAAGTAAGGCTTTCAATCATATAAAAATGTATAAAGAGTATATTAATCAATAATAAAACAAATCCGGCCAGTAAAACCCAGGCAACAACTCTTTTCATTTTATATTAACCTCCCATTGCACGTTTTATTAATGTATTTTCAGTTATCTATAATCTCAGTTATATTTAGTTTCAATTTTCCTTTTTTCTGCTTTTCCACCTTTCGAGCCATTCCTTGATCCTTCCTTCATAACCGTTAGCTGTAGGTTCATAATAAACAGTGCCTTTCATTTCCTTCGGAAGGTACTCCTGCTCCACTATATTGCCTTGATAATCATGGGCATATTTGTACCCTAACCCGTATCCTAGATCCTTCATTCCATTGGCCGGAGCATTCCTAAGATGCATAGGAACCTCACCCGTACGTTTGGAAGAAACATCGCTTAATGCTTTTCCAATAGCTTTATAGCTTGAATTGGATTTGGGGCTTGTGGCCACCATAATTGCCGCATGAGCAAGAATAATCCTTGCCTCAGGCATACCTATCATCCTCACTGCCTCGGCAGCTGCTACAGCCACCTGAAGTGCCGTAGGATTGGCCATCCCCACATCTTCCGATGCACATATTATTATTCTTCTTGCTAAAAATAAGGGATCTTCTCCTGCATATATAGCTCTGGCAAGGTAAAAAACGGCTGCATCGGGATCACTGCCCCTCATGGACTTAATGAATGCACTGATATTGTCATAATGGCTCTCTCCCGATTTATCAAATGTAATATGCTTTTTTTGCACACATTCTTCAATTGTTGCCAAACTGATATGAATCATTCCGTTTTCATCTAAATCAGATGTAAGAACAGCCAATTCAATTGCATTTAATGCAGTTCTCGCATCGCCATTGCTTACTTGAGCCAGGTAATCTAATGCATCATCATCCAACTTTACATCAAAATTACCCAGGCCCCTCTCTTTATCCTTTAATGCATTTAGTATAATTTTTTTAAGGCTTTCCTCCTCCAGTGGCTTTAACATGAAAACCGACGATCTGGAAATTAACGCCTTATTAACTTCAAAAAAAGGATTTTCAGTAGTTGCACCAATAAGCACAATTGAACCGTTCTCCACATACGGAAGCAAAGCATCCTGCTGTGACTTATTAAACCTATGAATTTCATCAATAAACAAAACAGTCTTACCTGAAGGATTTAATATGGGGTTCTGCGTATCCTGGGCTATTCGTTTAATGTCTGCAACACCTGAAGTTACAGCATTAAGCTTCTCAAACCTGGACTTTGTTGTAGATGCAATAATTCTTGCAAGGGAAGTTTTACCTGTACCGGGAGGCCCATACAGTATAATCGAAGATATTCTGTCTGCCTTAATCATTCTGTAAAGGAGCTTTCCTTGCCCCACTATTTCCTCCTGTCCGAAAAACTCGTCTATGGTTCTCGGACACATCCTGTATGCAAGGGGTTCCTTTTTATCTTTTGAACTATCCTTTAATTCTTTTGAATTCTCTTTTGAATTTTCCATTGATATATTTCCCCTTTCATATCAGAAATACAAAATTCCCCAAACATTAACAAGACCCAGGATACCCCTGAGTCTTGAAATATATTCCTATGAAAATATTTTTAATATAAAGGATATTTACTGCAAAGAGTATTAACCCTAGCGATAACCTTTTCCCTTGAATTTTCAAAGTCTGTAAGAGTCATATGAATAAGCTCTGCAATCTCTTTCATGTCATCTTCCTTCATACCCCTTGAAGTAACGGCAGGAGTACCGATTCTTATACCGCTTGTTATGAAGGGACTTTGTGTATCAAAAGGTATTCCGTTTTTATTTACTGTTATAAATACCTCATCAAGCATAAACTGTGCTTCTTTACCCGTAACATTAATATTTCTCAGATCTACAAGCATGAGGTGATTGTCTGTTCCGCCTGAAACGATGTTGAGTCCTTTATTCATAAGGCTTTCTGCAAGAACCTTTGCATTTTTAACAACCTGAGTCTGATAAGCCTTGAATTCATCTGTCATTGCCTCTTTAAAGCTAACAGCCTTAGCAGCAATAACATGCATTAAAGGACCGCCCTGAAGCCCCGGGAAAACTGCCTTATCAATCATCTTTGCATATTCTTCCTTACAAAGGATCATACCTCCGCGAGGTCCCCTTAATGTTTTATGAGTAGTAGTTGTAACAAAATGTGCATGTGGAACAGGATTTGGGTGTAAACCTGCAGCTATAAGCCCTGCTATATGAGCCATATCTACCATAAGGTATGCTCCGACTTCATCGGCGATTTCTCTAAAAGCCTTAAAATCCAATTCTCTTGGGTATGCACTTGCCCCTGCAACAATCAATTTGGGGTTGTTTTCCTTAGCAAGTTTTCGCAATTCTTCATAATCTATTCTAAAATTGTCGTTTCTTACTCCATATGGTACTATTTTGTAATATTTACCCGATATATTAACAGGGCTTCCATGGCTCAAATGTCCTCCATGTGCAAGATTCATACCTAACACAGTGTCACCCGGCTCCAACACGGCAAAGAAAACTGCCATGTTTGCTTGTGCTCCTGAATGAGGCTGCACATTGGCATGCTCTGCTCCAAATATTTTTTTAGCCCTATCGATTGCCAGCTTTTCAACTTCATCAACAAATTCACAGCCGCCATAATATCTTTTTCCTGGATATCCTTCTGCATATTTATTGGTGAGCGGTGTTCCCATAGCCTGCATAACCGCATTGCTAACAAAATTCTCCGATGCAATAAGCTCTATTTTGTTCCTTTGACGTCCAACCTCGTCATTAATGGCTTTTGCAACTTCCGGGTCAATTTTCAAAACTTCATCAATATTGTACATAAAAATCCTCCTAAACATTTATAAGTAAACATATTTAATTTCCGTAAAACCACAAGCTTTCTGCCGCATTGATAAACATAAAAAAAGCCAAACCGCATGATTTGACCTCTGAAATCAAGTATTTATGCTCTAAACTCTGTCCTTTTGCCTGAGAGATTATTCCCATCTTTCTTTGGGAACTTGCCCCTTCGGCGCCTTGACGGTCTCTCCAGAGGTGCGTCCTGTTATAGTCTTTTTACCTGAAAGTGCTGCTTCTTCGGTGTGCATGCACATATGGTACTTTGTCCAAGTCCATGTTGCATAGCATCTCTCCCATAACACTCATCCGCGATATTAAAGTTTTATCTAATACTGTTAATTATTGCTAGTTTTCGTTTTTTATTGACGATTATTAACGGCAATTCCTAATTAATGTTAATTTATCAAGTCTATCAAAATCACTTATTTGCATTATTAATAACATTAAATCTGTCTGCCATTAATTAATTATAATAACAAAAATAAATCATGTCAATTAAATGACAAAATTTTTGTGTCTATTAAATTTCAGCTAAATATGCGGTATAATTTCTTCAATAAACTTTCAAATTCAACATATAGCAAAGGGGCCTTTGGCCCCTATTTTAAGTAATTTTAATTATATATTTTTCATAAATTTATTTTCTATTTTTTCTTTTTATGTTTATCAATTATCTTTTACAGTTGAGAAGTAAGTATCAAAATCCATTACCAATCCACCAAACTGTAACAATATTTGTCTTAGCTGGGTATATTCCCATTTTGAAATCCTGTGGGCATTTTTTTCTATATAACCTCTTATTGCAGGCAATGCCCTTCTATCTCCATAAACCCCTAATGCATTTGCTTCAATGAACTTATAATCGCTTTCTTTAAAGTATTTTTTCAATTGATTATAATAATAATCCGACTTGTTCTTTGCACCAATCCTTGCAAAACAAACCAGCAAGAATCTGTAAATTTGGCCTTTCTTATCACTTTGGTCAATAGTACTTACAATTTTTTCAACAGCCGGCTCACCAATTGCCTGTATTGCGTTCATGACTGAAGTCAATGTATTGGCATCGGTTTTTTGGTTTTCCATTTGAGATACTATTTTGAACAAAGGATCTATTAATTTTTCATCTCCAATAATTTCTGCAGCATGAATCATAGCCTTTTGTCCAAATTTAATGCATTTCTGCTCGTCCAACTCAATGGAATTTAACATTGAAACCAAATCATCCAAAAACTTACCCGCATTATCCTTTATATGCTTTGCAAATCCATTAGGTATAATACCGGCGTTTTCCACTTCAAAAGCAGTAATTAAGTCGATTATATCAGATAGTGTATTTAAAGTAGAAAAATATTCAAGAGGTGTCATCCCGTCTATCTCATCAAAGCTCATATTTTCCCATGCATTCATAACATCATATGACTGAAGAACCGCATCAGACACTAATTTTGTATATGCATCATCGTAAGTATTGTTTTTTATTGAAGCTTGAAGATACTCACTATTTTCCTCCTGAAACTTTTTTGCATGTTTCTTTAATTCACCGGACAAACTTTCAGATACAAATTTATGCTTCTTGTTAGTAACTATCATTCCTACACCTCATTAATAAAGTTTATTTAATCCAAATTATTTTTAATTATAACACATATTATTAGATTTATGGCTTCTAATTCATATAAATTTTCTTATTTTTTTAATATTTTTATTATTCGCTAATAAAATAATAAAGGATACTATTTTTATAAGGTAAAAATGTGATAACTATTATTTTAATTACAATTATTGCACTATTTGTAATATTATTTATCGATAAACCAATTATACTCAAAACCATAAGGCCCCTTGTATTACCTCTATTTTGCATAACATTTATACTGGCTCTTGTATTCTACCCAAAAACATCAGTATCTTCTGCTTTAAAGGGTATAAATATATGCCTCAACATAGTTTTTCCTTCATTGTTTCCTTTTTTGGCAGCATCGGAGCTATTAAACAAAACAAGCTTTATAAAAGCAGCGGGAATTCTTTTAGAACCTATTATGAGACCTCTTTTCAATGTCCCTGGCTGCGGTTCCTTCGCTGTTGCCATGGGTATAACAAGCGGATATCCCGTTGGTGCAAAAATCACTGTTGATCTTAGAAATTCAGGCCAAATTTCGAAGCAAGAAGGCGAACGGCTCCTGTCATTTACAAACAATTCGGGTCCTCTGTTTATAGTGGGTGCAGTCGCTACAGGAATGTATGCCATGCCGCAGTTGGGCTTTTTTCTTCTAATATGCCATATTCTAGCAGGAATAACTGTGGGACTTTTATTCAAACATTATTCCAATAAAAAAATCAAATCACCCACATATACACACCAAAATAAACAAGCAAATAAAGTAACAAATAAAAAATCCAGGAATGATTGTATTAAAAATAACCTGGACCGCTTTAAAAGTGAACTTTTTAAAAATACCGACAACTCTTTGGGAACACTCTTTGGGGATGCAATAAAAAACTCGGTTATGGTTTTATTGTCAATAGGCGGATTTATAACATTTTTCTCGGTACTTATCAATTTGATGATAGAAACAGGCATAATAAATGCAATCTCAATACCGCTAACATATGTATTATCCTTCACAGGACTCACTAAAGAAGCTGTTTATTCATTGATATGCGGCTTTTTCGAAATAACAACAGGATCAAATATGATGGCTGCTACAAGTAACATTCCTTTTTCACTAAAGCTTTCTCTATCAAGCATGATAATAGGCTGGGCGGGCCTTTCAGTCCATTCCCAAGTTTTGGGAATAATATCCAAATCCGATCTCAGCATAAAGCCATATCTTGCAGGTAAATTATTCCATGGCTTAATTGCCGCCATTTATACTTTTATTCTATATAAATTATTAGGCAGCTTATTAAATATAGAAAACGATGTTATAGCTTCATTTGAAAGAGTGGTATCGATAAACTGGCTCGATTCATTTGTTTATTCATTAAAAATAATGATTTATTTAATTATTTTCATGATTTTTATATACTTTAGGCTTAAGCCTTATTATAAAAAATCATGAAAAATTTTATTAAACACTCTTTTCATATATTTTCTTGAGTTCTTCTCCTAGCCTTTCAAGCTCTTTAAATGAGTTATCTATGGAGCTTAATATCATATTCTGGTTCTCTATGGATGCCAATACTTCCTGGGTTGATGCCGCACTTTCCTGCGATATGCTTGCTACCGACTCAATCCTGTTATACATCATACCGAAACCGCTTCTTACTCCATCAAAGCTCATACCTGCATTAAATATCTCTTTCTGTGAATTTTCAGCATCTTTTCTATAGAATTCAAAGTATCCTTTAATATCTTCAATAATTTTATTCCCTTCGCCAACAGCCTGAAAGCCTTTTTCAGCTTCTGTATATGCAGTTGAAATCTTTCCGCTCATATTATCGAGCTTTAATGCTATCTCCCTTGCCGCATTATCGCTTTGTACCGCAAGCTTCCTAATCTCATCGGCTACAACCGCAAAACCCCTGCCGCTTTCCCCTGCTCTTGCAGCCTCAATAGCCGCATTTAAAGCAAGAAGATTTGTTTGATCCGCTATACCGCTTATTAATTCCAGAAAACCTGTAATATCCTTCATGCTTTCCCTTAATATGCTTACCGCATTTAGAGACTCCGAAACAGCCGTATTCAATGTACGCATCTGGGAATACATCATTTCTATCTTTGCAATTCCGCTTTCAACTCTTTCGAGCATTCCGTCCGAAATGTTGTTTATATTTTGAGATGCTGCACCTGCTTGATTTACATTTTCTGAAATATCAACTGCCTTATACATAATTTTATTAATGTCATCTGCCTGCTGCTGTATTCCCTTCGCCATATCCTGCATAGCTTTCTGTATATTGTCGCTTGATTTTATCAGTCCATGCAAATTTTCTTTCGACGTGTTTATTTTGGCAAAAAGTTCATTGATGTTATTTCCCATAACTTTTAAAGTGTTATTAATATCAATTGCCGACACTTTAGATTCATCATTTTTATCGGTAACACTTTTTCTCCGTTTGGATATAAAGTAAATAGCAACAGCAATTGCATTGAATAACACCAACACTGCCGCAAATTTTCCAAGGCTGTCACCAATAAAGCTTTTTGAAATAAAAACATATTCCAATATTAGAAATAGATTTGCTGTTACCACATTTATTAATAAATTTCTCTTTATACCATCATTGCCTTTTTCGCTTCCTTTCATGACAGCACCTCCAAGGTATTGACTATATGCATAAAATTCTATCGTCAATTTTGATAAATTTATTAATAAATAAAAATATTAATTTTGCACTTCCCATATCAAAGCATTCATACAGAACATATGAATACAAAATACTATTTTTTATTGTAAAAATGTAGAAGCAAGGCATTTTTATTAAATACGATTAATCTTCTACATTTATCTCAGCCAGATGTAATATAATGTAAGATTAAGAGTAATAACGTATTTAATATATAATAAAACTTACTTCTACATTCTATGTAATAACTATTTACTTACCCTTTTGAGTATGAATTTATTATATATCTTTACGGCACTAAACATTTTAAGTTATTTTAAACCTTGTAATGACTCCAATAAGGTTTTCACTTCCTTCTTTAACACTTTTAGCAGCCTCAGCAACGGCATTGGATCTTATTAGCACATCACCGATATTACGAGCTATGTTTGATGTTCCTTCAGCTCCCTGGTTTGTAGCTAAAGTAACTTCATCAATAGCCTTCATCATGTTTTGAGTGGAAGACAATAATTCTTGAGAAGTGGCACTAAAATCCATAATCATATCACTTATGCCTGAAGCATCATCACTATACTGAACTGCAGTCTCCATCATTAAATCATAGTCTTCTTTGACGTTATGTGACACGAAACTTAACAGTCTCTCCGAACTTTCAGATAGATTTGACACTGATTTTTTAACTACATCTATCATAGCTTGTATTTCAACTACTGTATTTTTTGAGTCCTCAGCCAGTTTTCTAATTTCCTCTGCAACCACTGCAAAGCCCCTTCCTGTTTCCCCTGCCCTTGCAGCTTCAATAGCAGCATTTAGAGCCAACAGGTTCGTTTGAGCTGAAATCTCAAGAATAGCATCGGATAACACAGTTATTTTTTCAACAGAGTTTGACTCATTAATAGCAAGTTCCAACATACTCTTTTCTTTTTCTATAATTTCTTTTACATTTTTCTGAGTTACTGAAAAATTTTCTCTTAACTTTTCTGCCCTTGCTTTAATTTCATTGGACATGAAAGTACTGTCCTGAGCTTTATTTGTTATCTGGCTAATTGCATTTTCAATTTCCTGTGATGTAGCATTCATTTCCTCAGTAGAAGCTGCGGTTTGCTCCATTCCTGCCGATAATTCCTGAGTTGTTCCGACCACTTCCTCTATAAGCTCTTTAAGTGAGTTAATCTCGTCATTAACCTTAGAGATGGTTTCAGCTGAATCTTTTGACTTGGCATTAACCTCTGTAAGCATATTCCCTATTGACCGAACCATATTATCTAAAGATCTAAGTATCTTACCGGTTTCATCCTTCAATGCCAGATACTTTTCAGGTATTTTTACAGTAAAATCTCCCTTAGATACTTCATTAATCAATTGTGCCGATACTTCTATAGGCTTTGAAATCCTTTTTCCTATAAAAAAAGAAATTATGAAAACTAAAACACATATAACAAGTGACGAAAGTACAATTAAAATTCCTTTCGATTTCACCTGCTTATTCAATGTATTGGATGCATTACTGATTAATGAATTAACATCATCTATATAATTGCCCGTACCGATAACCCATCCAAAAGGCTTAAATTCCACAGAATAAGCTCTTACTGGCAAAGGAACAATCCCATCTTCCTTAGGAATGTAATATTCTGTAAAATCTCCGCCATTTTGTGCTTTTTCAATTATTTCTTTTATGTAATATTTACCGTTTGAATCCTGAAGGTCCAATCTGTTTTTTCCTTCAGATTCACTGCCATATAATACGACATTGGTACCATCAACAGTATCTACCCAAAAACGCCCATTCTCTCCATACCTTATTTCTCTGACAATCTCTTCTGCTGTTTTCTTTGCTTCATCAATACTCTTTCCCTGTTTTTGGGCAACATCAATGTATTTTTCAAGCATGCTTATAACATTCTCTACCTGAGCCTTTATCATTAGATCGTAATCACTTTTGGATTTAACTTCAAACTCCGATAAATAGGTTCTTTGCCCCATGACCATGGATATAGACGATACAACTCCAAGTAATAATGTTATGGCCAGTGAAGTACAAACACTAAACATGATGATCCTGCTGCTTATCTTTTTCAATTTAACACCACCCCTCTTATCATGTACCGGTTAATGATAGAGTCCAATTGCTTTTGGCAGTAAAATCAACGGCCAGTATTTATTCAACATTATTACTTCCAAATAGTAAATCATGAATGTTTAATGAGTCTTCATCTTCATCATATCCTTTTTCAAATCTCACACCATATTCACAAACACCTTCATCCGCTTCAGAACATTTGCTCCACATAATGTCGCCTTTGATAAAATAACTCCCTATAACCTTTACAAAAAGCCTAGGCAGCTCTATATACAGGCTGTCGCATGGATAATAATTGCTGCATCTTATCATTGCTCCGCTTCCGGAAATGTTAACCAAACTTGCTTTTTCCCAATCCGATTCATTATCAGATATCATAATAGGATAATCATACATGTTATACCTTACACTTTTCCTTCTTTCTTCCATACATTATCACCCACAATTTAAATTTTTTACTACCTTAAATACGTTATTAATCTTACATTTAACAGAAGATAAATGTAAAATATTAATCGAATTAAATACATGTATGTTAAAATTTATAATTTAATTAATTAGCCTGTTATTATTTTCGTAATATTTGTTAAATTACTTAACAACTTATATGATATTTTTATAGATTAATTTAAAGAAATTTCAATGTTAGATTATAGCAATAAAAAATCCATGATTAGCTACTACTAATATGGAATTAACTAGAATTAAAAGCAATAGGAAGGAGCCTTAAAAGCAATAGAAAGGAGCCGTTTAGAAAGGCCCCTATTATAGTTTTTTATAAATTTTTATAAATAATGCAATACTCATAAAAAATATAATTCTAATTGCCAATATCTATAGCATTACCGTATTATCAAAAATGTTTACTCTGCTGAATCTTCTTTGTTCCTTTAGCTAAAAACTGACCGTACTTAAAAAAATTATCATAACCGCTTGTCTTCTCCGTACCTGATTTCAATCTTAACAGAACATCCTTATCATTTTGAGTAAGCCTGACATATTTACTTTTTTTTGGTTTTATCATTCTTACACCTCCTCGTATAATGTTTCAGACTTATCAATCTTTTATTTTTAATGACTAACTGTCAAACTCCCGCTTTGTTAAATTATACTTATTATTCAAATAAACCTTATTATTGACAAATTAGTAAATTTAGTTTACTATAATATATGTTATTCATTTATAATGCTCCCCATTGTCAAGACAAATTTTTTAATTTTCTAAGTTAGGTTC
>DAOOVO010000087.1:0-17850 GCA_035370245.1 Pseudobacteroides sp. | reverse complement strand
TTGTCAAGGTACATCTATTGTAAAAAAAGAGTTTATGCAGTGGAATCAAAATTAAAAAAATTATAAAAAATTATAAAGTACATTAAAATAATTAATTTAATTTCTTTGGTTGTTACAATATGTATTAAGTATCAAAATATATATTGAACCAAAATTCTATGTGAACATGGTGCTGAATATTTTATCAAAAGTTATATTAAAGGCATTCTTGATTGGTTATTTGTGATAAAATAAAAAAAAGGACTACTTTTTAATATATATGAATTTTTAAAATAAAAGGAAATAGAATTTATTTAGGGGGGGTTACAATGAAAAAAACAGGCAAATGTTTAAGAAAGGCATGTGTTTTTTTATTGGTGCTGACATTGACAACATCTGCCACACCTTTTGGAAGTAAAACATATGCTGAAGGATTTGACTACGCTACGGCACTTAGGTATGCCATTGAGTTTTATGATGCCAACAAGTGCGGTAAGGAAGCAGTCGAAGATAATGTTTTTGAGTGGAGAACAGGACCATGTCATGTTACCGATGGTGTGGATGTAGGTCTGGATTTGACCGGTGGCTTTCATGATGCTGGTGACCATGTTAAATTCGGTTTGCCACAGGGATATACCGCATCGGTCCTTGGTTGGTCAATATATGAATTTAGAGATGTCTTTGATGCAACTGGAAATACCGATAAAATGCTTTCGCAGCTAAAATATTTTACAGATTATTTTTTAAAATGCCATCCGGACCCTACAACTTTTTATTATCAATTAGGGGACGGTATAATTGATCACCAGTATTGGGGAGCACCGGAGCTTCAGACAGGTGATAGACCTACTCTTTTTGTAGCAAATCCAAGTAATCCTGCTACCGACGTGGTAGGGGAAACTGTTGCCGCTCTGGCACTAATGTATTTAAACTATAAAAGCATAGATTCCATATATGCCGATAAATGTCTAAAAGCTGCAAAGGAGCTTTATCAGCTTTGCAAAGCATCACCTAAAATAGGGGAATATCAATTTTTTTACCAGTCAACAAGCATGTATGATGATTTGGCTTGGGGAGCAATATGGCTCTATGTTGCAGAAAAGGACGAGAAATATTTGACTGAGGCAAAACAATATGCCCTTGAGAAGAATATTAATCAGGAGGATCCTCTGAAAAATAGATGGACAATGTGCTGGGACAATATGTATCTTGCAGCTCATTTAAAGATAGCCGAACTCACGGGAGATCCTGTTTTTAAAACATCGGTCGAATCAAATCTTGATTATTGGATATATACACTCGATAAAACACCGGCAGGACTCAGGGTGCTTCATTACTGGGGAGTTTTAAGGTATGCAGCCGCCGAGTCCTTGATAGCATTTTTATACAATAGGATATCCCCTAATCAAAAATATCTTGATTTTGCACAGTCTCAGATGGATTATATACTTGGTAAAAATCCTGAAAACATGTCTTATGAGATTGGTTTTGGCTCTAGGTGGTCATCATTCGTTCACCACAGAGCAGCACAAGGAGGACAGGGATATGAAAACAACGCAGATAAAACACCTGCAAAATACGTATTAAGAGGTGCTCTTATCGGAGGACCTGATATAACTGATACATTTAAAGAGAGTGTTGATGAGTATCAATATACTGAGGTTGCAATAGATTATAATGCAGCATTTGTAGGTGCGTTGGCAGGTATGGCCAAGCATTTTGGGACATTGCCAAGTATAAAGCCTACACCTACTCCATCAGTAACTCCAACATCATCCGGTGGGAATAAGTATAAAATCACCGGATATATATGCCCTGATTTTTCTTTCTCTAGCCAATATTCGGCATTTATAAAGGAAGGATTTAAGGTTGGGATAAAAGATACAAATATTGAGAGTTTTACAGATTCAAACGGTTTCTTTGAAATTTCCGGTGTTCCCGAAAGCTCAAAAGGAATTGACTTAATAATAAGCAAGAAAAACTATTTAAGGAAAGAAATTTCTAATATTGTTGTAAATGGGAATGTTCAGTTATCAACAAGCACAGATCCAATATTGATGTGGATTGGCGATACTAATGGCGACGGGTCAATAAATATGTCGGATATAATGGCATATGCTCTTGTTTTTAACAGTGTATCGGGTGACGAAAAATATAAGCAGGATTTGGATGCTAACCAGGATGGAGCCATAAATATGAGTGATATTATCATTGTAGCAAAGCATTTTGGAGCATCAATCAATTAAATCACGGGATATTTAATATAATTGGCAAAGTTTGAAGGAAAGGTAGAATATCAATGGGTAGGTATGACGAAATATTGTATCAATTAATTAAAAAGGGTAGTAGAAATTTATTTAAAAGAGTGACTAAAGATGAAATCAATTCAATTATAAAAGAACACCCCGGTGTTCCTGATGATTATATAGAATTTCTTGAAGAGATTGGATATGGCGATATAGGAGAGAATTATTTTATGCTTTATGGAGGATTGGTGGAGGCTTCTGTGATTTATGACGAGACAAAAGCTGAGAAATTAAAGGACATAGTATTTTTAGGCGATTATTATGATGGTCACAATATAGGCTTTTCAAAAAAGGTTGGGTGGGAAATGGTTGAGGTTGACGATAACCTTAATGTAACATTTCTTAATAGACCCTTTGAATCATTTATAAAAAATAAAATGGATGAGTACCTGGGTACATTAGTTTATTGATTACTCCATCGGTTGTGAGGTATTTTTTGATGAAGAAAAGTATTCTACTTTTGTGTATTCTGCTATTTATACCATTGTTGCAAGGTTGTACCGACAGCAGAAGAGCTGATTCATACAAGGTTCAAGCAGACAAGTATCTGGAAGAAGAGGACTATAAAAATGCCATTATTTACTATGATAAAGCACTTGAAATCAGTCCGGAAAAAGTTGGAGTATTAGGGGGGAAGGCAAAAGCACTTGAGGCTTTAGGAAAATATGATGAGGCTATAAAAGAATGTGATAAAGCTATAAAGATTAATCCTCAATTGGCTGATGTATATAACACAAAAGGCAATGCACTTTCTGAAAAATCGGAATTTGAAAGTGCTCTGGAAAATTATAAAGCCGCATATAAGCTTGACCCGGAAAATGCCATATATATCAGTAATATTTCCTATGCTTTAAACATGCTTGAACTATATGATGAGGCCTTGGATTACAGCGATAGAGCAATCGAGAAAAATCCAAAGCTGTCAATGGCTTATTTGAATAAAGGGTATGCATTAGAAGGACTTGACAGACCGGAAGAAGCTTTGAAGTTGTATGATAAAGCTATTGAATTTGATTCGAATAATGTCAATGCATATATTTATAAAGGTGATATTTTAAATGATGCCTCAAAATTTGAGGAAGCTATAAAAATATATGATAAGGCCATTAATATAAGCAAAGGAAAGGATAGCATTGATGCATTGGTAGGTAAAGGCGATGCTCTCTGCCACATTGGAAAATATGAGGATTCAATTCAATGTTTTGATAAAGCAATTGAAATTTCACCGGATACTCATGAAATACATGTGTTTAAAGGCAGGTCCCTGTATTATTTGAAGAAATACAATGAGGCTTTGGAAAGTCTTGATAAGGCGTTAGCTATTGATAAGGATTCATCTTATGCCAAGTTATGGAAATCAAAGAGCCTCACAATGAATAGTAATTATAAAGAAGCAGAGGAATTGTGCAAACAGGTTTTAGATATAGAACCCGGCAATTCATTTGCTTATGACGTTAAAGGATGTATATACCTTAAACAGAGCAAATTTCAGCAAGCAATAGAAATGTTTGATAAAGCTGTCGAAATAGATCCCGACTATTTGGACGCAATAGTTGACAGAATAAGTGCAAGCTTTTACATGAAGAACTATGATGAATGCATAAGCCTTGCAAAGAAGGAGCTTGATAGATTTCCCGGAAATATTGATATTCTTTGGTACTTAGGTGACAGTTACTCTTATATAAATCAGCATAAGGAAGCAATAGAGTGTTACAAAAAAATACTTGATGTTAACCCCGAAAATGACCAGGTTTTAGCTCTGGCAGCGTATGAATACTATATTTTGCAGGACTACAAGAGCTCTGAAGACTACAACAATAGAGCATTAAATGTTAATAAAAGCAACAATACTGCATTAAAGCTAAAAACAGAGCTAGAAAAGAGGAAGTTACCTGAAAGCAGGCAGATTTCGGATTTTATAAAGGAGAATTATCTTTACTTGGATAAAGTAAAAGATTTTGATAAGAAATCAAAGAATTTTATGGCGAAAAACGATGTAAGCGTAAAAGATATCGAAGCTTTTATAAAATCCATAAAGCCCAAAGAGGATATTTTCACATTTGTTGTTTCGGGCAATGATTATGATAAACTTATAAGCATGGGCAATTCAAGCCATATCGTAACCAAATCAGTGGCAGACAATATTTTCTATATAGGAATTAATTCTTTTACATCAAATACATCAAGGGAGTTTAAAAAGGTTATTGATAAAATCAATAAGCCTCAAGACAAGAATCTTATAATTGATCTTAGGGATAACAGTGGAGGGCTGACCAAGGCATCAAATGAAATATTGGATTTGCTTCTTCCTAAATGTGATGCCAGTTACCTAATATATCGTGGCGGTTATGTGGACACATATTATTCTGATGCAAACATTGTAAAATTTAAGAGAATTTTTGTTTTAACAAATGAGCATACTGCCAGCAGTTCAGAGCTTCTTGCATTAGGGCTTAAGAAAAATTTACCGAATGTCACTATTGTAGGCAGGCCTACTTATGGAAAAGGCGTGGGACAGACAGTATATGAAAATAAATCCAAAAAATACCTTATTTATCTTGTTTCATTCTATTGGAATGTTAATGAGAAAACCATAATGGCAAAGAAAATTAATCCCGATGTGAGGGTGAACGGAAATAACTTAAATACATTTATAAAAACAGTGGAAAAACAAATAAAATAAGTAATAAATAAAGTATGAAATGAGGCCTTAATCCGTCGATGTTTGGATTGAGACCTCATTTTCTTGTTAAATAACGATTTAAAACAATTTTAGATTTTGGCTACTGCTTCATAATAAGCTTTAAAGGCTTCCAAGTATTTGTAAGTTTCCCTGCCATAAGTGTCTTTGTACTGTACAAGACCTATCTCAGGCAACCTTATATCCAGTCCGATTTTATCAGCGAACCGCGAAACAAATGGAATTTGACCTTCGTAGCCATTATATTCCGCTAAAATTTCTTCTATTTCCCACTGTTTATCTGTTTTAATATAAATATTTTTTAAATAGGCTCTTGCTTTCAAAGCCTCAGCGGCAAATTGTACGTTCATTAAATCGTCTTTGAGCATTTCAGACATCTCTTTGTCTGTAAAATTTGAATACTTTAAAAGCTTATTTTCTTTTTTTGATATTATTTGGTCGTTAAATCTTGCTCCTTCTACGCTTATCTGAGAGATTCCCAATGTTTTAGTCCATCTCCCGTCCCCATATTTGTCAAACACGTCATAGCAAATTATTTCCCTAAAAAGAACCGAAGCTATCATTTCTTTTGGCACATCGTAATAGGATTTATTCAATTCATCATCAAGCTTATCTACTATTAATTCTACAGCTTCTTCAACTGAATATGTATTTGTTATACCGCTACCAATTCCCTGACTTAAAGATAATTCATAAAGTATCTCGCACAGTTCTTTTTTAAGTTCCAGCTTATGAACAAAATCCATAGCTTCTTTTGGTAATGATGCATTTACTATTATGCCCTTGTGCTTATTATCTAAAATATTTATTGTTCTTTCTTCAGGTTCTTTTAATTCCTTTCTACTGCTTTCGCTTACTTGTATTCTATTATTTGATATTGTATTATTGTCTTCAGTTGCTATCCTTTCTTTAGCTATTACCGCGTTGATGCCTTGAGCCTGGAGCAATACAGCAACGACCAAAACTGTTGCTATATACTTCATTCTACTTTTCATGACTTAATTAAACCCCTTAAATATTACTATTATTAAATTCGTTATTAATCTATATAAATTTTTAATTATTTTCTCATTCCATATAATGTATTTTTTTTCTATACAATTTTACTTTCAATCTTATTATTTTTCAATACGTTTTTTATATATTTAATAATTATTTCACAATTTAATTACAATTGTAAAAACTTCACTGATTGCATAAGATTCACCATAATTTGTGATAGACAAATGTATAGATTATTTTAATTTTAATTGATTGAATTGTGTAAAGATTTTTGATATAATTATTACATAGACTTATTTTCAAATCCAGCCAATTCTTTAATCTATATAAACTTCCATTTCATTGGTGATAAATATGAAAAATAATGAAATATTTGATGGAAAATACCGCATACTGGGTACTTTAGGCATAGGTGGTATGAGTACTGTCTATCTTGCTGAAAATATTAAGCTCGGGACTTTATGGGCTATCAAGGAGATAAGTAAAAATTCCAGAATAGATATTTTGGTGGAGCCTAATATACTTAAAAGATTGAATCATCCGGCTCTTCCAAGGATATTTGATATTTTGGAGGATGATGAAAATATTTATATAATCGTAGATTATATAGAGGGAGCGTCCCTTGATGCAGAGCTTGTCAAGGTAGGCAGATTTCCTGAAGATAAAGTTATTGGTATTGCACTTGAGATTTGTGAGGTACTAAAGTATTTGCATTCTCAAAAGCCCAATCCCATAATATACAGGGACATGAAGCCGGGTAATATAATTCTTGCAAAAGACGGTTCCGTTAAGCTTATTGATTTCGGGATTGCTAGGGAATACAAAGAAGATAGCAGTTTAGATACGGTTTATATTGGAACAAGAGGGTATGCACCACCTGAGCAATATGGCTCGGGGCAAACAAATGAAAGGACGGATATTTACAGCCTTGGAGTGACATTATATCATCTTGTTACAGGGAAGAATCCAAATGATCCTCCATATGAAATAAAATCCATAAGGTTGTTTGACAGTAGTTTGTCTGAGGAATTGGACAGGATTATCGAAAGGTGTACCAGGCAGGATCCGGAGGAAAGATATTCTAGTGTTGATGAGCTTGAAAATGATCTAAAAAAATTACACATAAAAGAAAATAAGGCTAAAAATGCTAATAACGGCAGTAAAGACAATAGAAGATATGCACCTGTAAGTTTTAAGAAACTGGTTTTAAATGTGCTGGGAAACTCTGAGTTTGCTGCCGAAACGTCATACGCCATTGCAAGCCTTACTGATTTTAAAGTAATCGTTGTTAATTTGGATTTTGTAACATCTGGCCTGGACTTAAATTTAAACCTTGTACCAAAGCTTGATAAATACTTATCTGCAAGGGATGAAAATTTTGGATTTAATATGATAAAGGAAGCGATGGATAGCAATGTTTTAAGCCAGGATATACTGGAAAAGGCATGTATAAAGACAGGGGACTTAGATAGTTTATATATACTTACCGATCCATATGATATTGACAATTATGAAAAGTATAAAGGATTAGATGTCCACGGACTTATGGAATATTGCTACAGATTCTTCGATGTTACCGTCGTGTGCCTAAACAGCTCGATACATGATTTGTACGGAAAAGCAGCTCTGTCAAAAAGTGATTTCAACATTATATCTGCGGCAGCAAACGTTGATGTAATAAGAGCTTTTGAAGGGTACTTCCGGCACATGGAAGAGAAAAATTTCTTTTCAGGTGACAATATAAGGTTAGTGGCTTTTGATTACAAAAAGGATTACAACCTTCCCGAGAGCGTACTAAACAGTTTTTTTGGAGGCAATAAATATATCGGTAGTATAAATTACCAGCCTGATAGAGAAAAATATAGAAATATCAATTCATTTTATGCCAAATATGCTGTAGAAAAGCATTCTAATGAGTATCTCAATATCTTATCACACTTCAATATAGTTCCCAAAAGAACATTAGGTAGTAAAATAGGCAGTTTCGTAGGGTCTATTTTTGGAAGAGGCTAATTCTGTTTTGCGGATTAATTGTATTTAGTCAAATTAAGAAAGGAATGAATTTTAATGCTTAAAAACCAAAAATTCATTTTGCTTATTGCAGTATTTCTTTTGATTATGGCTGGAACTATTTACTATTTTAATAATGTAAGAATACCTGGCCTTACAACGAAATTGGAGAAGGATATTAGAGCAAAAATTGATGTGGCAGCCATGCCAAAGATGAAAATTGCCGTTGTGTCTGATAAGGACGGGATTCCTAAATATACCCAGTTAACTGACGAAATAGTTGCCGGCAAGATAAAGATGGTTGATATACCTACTGATTTTGTTGCATCAAATGCTGCTTTTGATATTGATATGATAACAAACAAAATAGCAAAAGAAGATCTCAGGTTTGGAGAACAGATAGTGTTAGACAGCCTGTCAACAGAAGAAAAGTGGTTTGGAGATTATGACAGATTGAAAGAATTTGCTGTAAAGAGCATTGTTGCAGAAGAGGTTAAGCCCGGTAACATTGTGGATTTAATTGTCAATTATAGAAACGGTACATATGATGTGGTAGTTCCAAAGACGAAAGTACGAAAAATTTATAAGTCGGAAAGCAAGGATGGAACAATAAGCTCATACACATTGATATTTTCTCTTGATGAATTAAGCTACAGGGATGTGCTTTTAGCAAGTAAATTGGGATATCTTGAAACAAGACTTTATATTGATGAAAGCCAGAAAGCTTCGGAAAAGACTTTCAATTATTCGGTTCAATCTAAAAAAATTCCACTTATAAAGATTGATGATAAGGATTCGACCATAGCTGATATAGTACCAATGCAAAGTACTTCAGAATCTACTACGGATGTCAATGCTCAAAGCATAAATCAAGAAGCAAGGAATGACAATGCTCAGAATGATTCACAGAAAGCACAGATTAAAGTCGAAAGGTAAAGAGGGGACTTATTATGGTGATATCAATAACAGCACCAAAAAAAGGAATGGGGCAGACACAAAATGCAATTAATCTGTCTGCAATGCTCACAAGGCTTATTAAAGGAAAGGTACTGCTCGGAGATATCAATAAATTCAGCAAGGATATAGAGTATTATTTTAGTGATACTCATGCCTTAAAAGGCCTAGATAGCCTTATAAGTCTCATTGAGGCAGGGCTTTTAAGAGAAGATAATTTCGATTCATGTGTAAAATCCATAACTCCGGAACTTGATATTCTTATAGCCAATGAATGTTTTGAACTAAGCAGCAATATAATTGACAAGATAATAAGTTTCTCGGAAAAAATATATGATGTAGTAGTTTTTGATACCATATCGGGAAACAATGTACTCACCCAGCGTTTTTTCGAAAAATCAGATGTTATTGTTGTTGTTTTGAACCAATATAAAAATGTTGTGAATATGGCCATTGGAAACCATATGTATAAGGAATTTGCCGATAAAATAATTTTTGTATTAAACAAATTCAGGGATGATATAAACCTTAAGTATTCTGATGTCAGAGAAATTTTGAGGTCTAAAGGCTTTGAGGGAGAAGTGTTTACCATCAGCTATGATGTTTCCATGATAAATGAGTGTAATGATCATTCGGTACTGAATTTTATACTTAATAAAGGAATGAAGACGTCGACTGTTCATGAAGAATTGGTTTTGCTCACTGAGTTTTTGCTTAAGAATTATGGAAAAGATATACCGTTGAAGGAATATGGAACCAAACAGGGCAAATTGTTTTCATTCTTGAGGAGATAGTGGGGGTGGGGAATTGAAGGTCAATAACATTGATGAATTCAAAAAAATTTCTAAGGAAATCGATGAAATATTAAACGATATCGATAAATACCAAAGACTTTACAATGTAGACAGACGGGAAGCCGAGAAAGAGATACAAAGATATACCGTTTATAAGGATAAGGCGGCACTTGGAAGGAAAGAAGTAAGAGCACATATTATAAACCAGTATGTAATAATATTGAAGCAGTTCTATAAACTTGATGATAACAGTATAAACAAGTTTATCGATTTTAACGAGCTTAAGAACAACAATGTTCAAGCGGTATTTGAAATGCTTCTTGAGATATATGACATATCCCATATTATAAATAAGTATAACTTGTTTATTAGGGTGTCTGAAGAGGATATATGGAGGATTGCCAAAGAGGAAGAAAGCTATATAAAGGAGAGATTTGACCTTACAAAAAAGCTTAAGCTATTAGCCATATTTATTTATGCAGATGTATATGGTCAGGATGTCATTGATACACTGCAGCATCATAATATAAGTGAGATAGGAATAATAGACAAGGACTATGTTTATATAGTTTATAAAGGAAACAAGCTGCATCTGGAATTTTTGGGTTTTGAAGATGAAAATGTCATATTGAACATACAAAAGAAGACGACGAGGAATGCAGTTTTAAACTATGACAAAAGCAATCCAACTCTCGTGACATCAAAGGACAACAGCAGCCGTATAACTGTTGCAGGCTTTAATGCAACAGCTGAAGGCGATCTTTATTATAATGAAAGAATATTCAATCTCTCCAAAATAACATTAGAAGAGATGCGGGACACATATAGAACTATAAACGAGCTTATTTACAGAATGCTTACAATGAACCAAAAGGGCAGGGGCTCTCATTTCGTTACAGGTTCGGATATGGGGGTGGGAAAATCCACTTTCCTTCTGGCAATGATGGAAAAGGTGCCTGACATGTGGGGAATCGGTATACTCGACACCCAGAATGAGCTTCAAGCAAGGAAAAAGTATCCGTGGAAGAATGTTTTGACGCTTATTGAAAACCCCGACAGAACAATTGCCCAGCTTTTTGAGATAATGCTAAAAATGGCCAGAGATGTTATATATGTCGGTGAAATTACAAAGCCTGCCGAGGTTGCGGAGCTTGTTAACTCAAGCTTAAGGCTTAATGCAGGTGTTGGTGCTACGCTTCACTCCAAGACCCCTTTTGAGGTGGTTACCAACCTTCGAAATCTTATGATGAGAACAGAAATGTACAATAACAGTGATGTTGCGGAAGCGGATATAGCAAGAGGACTTGACATTGTTGTGCATCTTGCAAAGCTTGAGAGCGGCAGGATTGTTGTTGACAGCATAGTTGAAATAGAGTATGTGGAGCAGGAGACTTTTATATCCCCTGTTGTGGAAGGTAAGTTTAAGGACCTTTTGTACAACCTTGCAAAGATGGCTCAGTATGCTGTCCTCAAATATATATATAAGAGAAGCTACAGGTACAATGAAATTATACGGTATGACAGGGAAAAGGATGATTGGATTGCCATAAACCTTCCTTCAAATGAATATTTCTCAAAAATAGGAAGGTATGTCAGCGAAGGGGAAATTAAAGAGTTTATGGACTACTTTTTAAAATACAAGAACAGATAGGTCGGTATGATTATTGACGTAAAAAGTAGGTGACGAATAATGTCTTTGATTTCAAGAATTGTAGAAGGATGGAAGAAGCTTGCAAGCTATATTTTACAGATGGACCTATTCACTGCCATATGTGTATTGCTTATATTGACAGCAATAGTTCTATTAATGCGGCTTATGGTCCAGAGGATTAATACATATAAAATAAAGCAGTTTTATAGCATAAATAAAGACAAGCGTTATGTACTTCGTGATATAACGCAAAAGATCAAGAAAAACAGGTATTTTCTTATAATTGCTGAAAATATAGCGTTTAAAATAGGCATGTTCAACAATTATTCATACGAGAGAAACCTTGAATTTGCTACTATGGCATGTTTCGCATTTTTAGGTGCAATCATATTGAGCATTATAATATTTATACCGCTGGTGTCCGTGATTTGGTACATACTTCTTTTCTACATATTTATGGCGGTGATATTTGCAGTTCTGCTTTTTTATATTTTCACTATGATTGCAAGGTCAAGGTTTAATAATCAACTTCCCGAGACATTTAAAATCATAAACAGCAGATATATAACCCATGGTAACATACTGAAGGCGATAAATGTTTCATTGAATGATTTTGACAAAGCCGTAAAGCGAGAAATGATAAAGATTTACGATGTTCTTAAAAAAAATGACATGTATGATATAGACAACACATTCAGGATGATAGACAGGGCATACAAGAACCAATATGTTTCATTGCTGCTAAATCTTATAAAGCAGGCTCATTATAAAGGCGGAAACAATGTAATAAAGGAACAGATAGAAAACACAACAGAAGAAATCCTTATAGATATAGCAAATCAAAAGGATTTAAGTGCTTCTACAAGGACATATGTTTTTCTAAGCATATTTCTTCTTCCCGGCATATTGTTTGTAGAACGTTTCAATTATACGGCATTAGGCGAAAAATCCGTTGAATTTTATTCAAGTCCATATGGTGTAGGTGTTAAACTGGGATTTTTAATTGCTCTAATGTTTTATATCGGAATGATGCTGTTTTTGGAAAGAACTTCGGATTGAGGGGTTTATTTATGGACATATCTGTAAATCTTTTTCTGGTTCCTGCCTTCTTGGCTATTCTGCTGGTAACCTTAGCAGTAATCAAGAAAACAGTTACCGACGTAAAACAGTATAAAATAGGAGAAAAAAAGCAAAGCGGTCTTGAAATATTGATTGAAGTTGTAGACAGGATCAATATATTTACTCCAAAAGAGGGTTCTAAACTTTATAATGGTTACAAGTCATTTTTAAGATATTCAAGGCTCTCCGTCAAAAAGCTGTTTAGAATAAAGCTTTTGATGTTCGTTATTGCCATAGTATTTCTGTTGCTCAAACATTATACCGATGTTGGGATTTACACTAGGGATATCTATAATAAATTCGATTATTACTCCGACCTTTTGTACCAGTATAAGGGGGAGGTTGAAAATAAGGAACTTGCATTGAAACACGAAATTGATTGTCTTAACATAGCACTTACACAAATTTCTAAAAATGAGCTTATTATGACAACTAAAGAAGAAATACAATCAAAAATCAAATCTTATATAAAATATGCCGACAGCAGTCTCGAAATACCAAAGGACACCATAGCCAACAAGGTCTACTACAGGCTCTATGATTACTACAAATACAGGGAAATCAATATATTTTCAATACTTTTAATCGGACTTTTATTTTGTTTTATACCTGAAATACTTGTTTATCTACAAAGCTTCTTTGCTAAGGCCGATGCAAGAAAAGAGCTTCGGTTCTTAAAAAAGCTCATAATTGTCAATGGATCGATAAAGCCCGTTGATTTCATGGAGCTATTGGAGATACTGATTGAAAAGTCCAAATATTATAAGGAGATGCTTCAGGAAATACAGGATGCAAATAAAAGAAACAATATTGACAATAAAACCATATACATGAACCTTATTAGCAGTACTAAGGAGCTTGATTTGAAACTGTTTTATGAAAAACTTGATCAGGCAAACAATTATGATTTTGATCAGGCAATACTAAATATCCATAATGAATTCAAGATGGAAAAGAGAGAAGTGGCAAGGAAGATAAAGAAAAGGATTGATCTTATAAATATTCTTGGAATTATGTTTTTTATGGTTCTGATAGTAATTATGATCATGTACCTTATGATCCCATGGATGAAATCATACAATATGAGCCAGTTGATGTGACAACATGATCCGGGAACATGATCTGGCAGGCATAAAGCATTACCTTAAGACGAATTTAGCTTAAAAGAGGTGAGAAAATGAAAGAGGTAGTTTTTGAAGTGGTTATTGGGGTTATAATCATTGGCCTCTTGGTGATTGTTATAAACCTTTTTAGAGGTAACCTCGAAATAATAGGTTCCACAGCGGATAAAGCAGACAAAATGGACAAGGTTCAGGCGGAAACATTAGGTGTGGATATAAATAAAAGCAGTGTCATGGGAAGTGATGTTGTTTCTGCCATAAGGTATTATGCCGACAAACCGGAAGTTAGAATATTTGTAGACAATGTGGATTTCACAGGAAAAACAAACTTAAGCAATATTGACTATGAAGCTGTTTATATCGCAGATTATAAATTTGATGTGAACAATAAAAATATAGAAGAAATACGTTATTGGCATTCTTCTGTATCAAGTCCAAATTAAAAAGGAGGATTTTTTATGGACAAGATAATTGCAACTGTAATTGTTCTTATTATTGTGCTTGGACTTATTGCTTTTGCAATCCTGCCTCAGCAGGAAGGAGTCAAACAAATGGGTGAAAAGGGGACAACAGAACAACAGAAGCTCATTCAAATGGTTAATGATCCTAACAGGGTTATGGGCAGTGCAATAAGGTCCTACCTAAACCAGCCGGGCATTAAAGTAACCATAGGCGGAAGTGCAAACTTTGATGTGAATCAGATTTCCGATTCTCAGGTTTATATCATGAAAAAGACATACAAATCGGATGGGTCCATTGATACTGTGGATTTTACAATAGTTGATATGGGATCATCCGCTCAAGCATCTCCAGGTACTAATTAGTAAAGGGAGGTCTTTATGGCCGGGAAACTTTTCGGTACTTTTCTAATTATTATGTTCCTTACATATATGGTTTTATTATCTTCATTTTACTTTATGCACCAATCTATTGCAATTAATGTGAACAGCATTAATTATAATGTCTGTGAAAGCATTTCAACATTAGGAAAAGTGACACCCCAGCTCTTTACATATTTATCCGATTCACTGTCAAAGTATGGCAATTACAAAATTAAAATAAAGCTTGAAAGGCAGCTTAAAGCAGGAGTTTACGATACATACTTTTTTGATGGTGATGACATAAGAAAAGAGATAGGTTCAAATAATGGGGTGCAGGGCTCAATGAATTTAATAAACAGCAAGCTCAGCATAGGCGACAGGGTTACCATATATGTAGAGGATAGTGATCTTACATTATTCGGACGACTGATAAATGCAACATTTTTGGGCAGCAATTCAGGGAAATTTGTGGATACAAGAATCAAATCTCTGAAATCATGCATTATATCAAATGAGCCTAAGGGCTTGGTTAAGGGATATGATGTAATCGCTGACATAAAAAACAGGAATGACCCTATAGTTATCAGTGTTTCAACAAAACTTTCAAACAACATTTACAGATATGACAGTACAAATCCTTATTACGGTGACAGTGAGAATGAAAGAATGTTTTCTGGAATTCCCGGAAGCGATTACATAATGGAAACCGGTGAGTTTTTAAGAGAGTTTTTGTATGAAGATGATGGAGTAACAATAAAAGAAATAATTTACACACAGCAATAATTCCATACGTTTTCAATAAATAAAGCGGCATTACCGCGGTCAACGCTGTAAAACCTAGGGGGGTGAGCATGTGGGAGAGATCATGGCGGTCATAATTATTCTGCTTTTAATAGTAATGGTTTTTGTTCCACTGGCTTATTTAAATTATACAACAGCAAACAATGAAGAGGTTAAGCAGACATTAAATCTTTCATGCAAGGTCATTGTAAATAATATAGAAAATCAATCTGTAAATCTTGAAAGTATTTCAAAGGGCTATAATGTTGATGATATGTCCGATGTAAACATTGATATGGAAAAGCTCTTAAGTGATTTTGATAATGAGCTGTATTCCAATTCAGGCAACAAGGATAATTTTGAAAAAATAAAAAATAGAATATTATTAAAAGCACTGGTTTTGAAGGACAAGTTTTTTATGACAAAAAAGGTTGAGACCCTTCCGGGGATTTTTGAGGATCAATGGGGACCGCCGTATTTCTTTACTGCTGCATTATATGATGGACCTGAGAAAAAACTTGTATATATGAATACAAAGGATGACAGGGTTGTGTACTATGATGGAGTGACTGAGAAAAAGGATAAGGTACTATACGATTTTAAGGTAGGGCCTAATTCTGTCTTAGGTCTGACAAAAGAACAGAAGACCCAAATAATTATTGATAAGATCAATTTGGAGATGGAAAAAGCTACGAAGGAAATTGGCGTAAGTAATGGAATTGGTGTGAAAATAAGGAATCCGTATGACAAGAGCATTGATAGCATGGTGGATTATGCCAATGTAAATGTGCTTGATGGAGGAATAACTTTTTTTGTATTGTACGGTGAAACTACATTTTTAAATTCCAACGGCAGGGATTTTAATTTTAAAAACTATAATGTTGCCGGGTATTCTATGTCATATTAAATAGAACCCAAAGCATGATTTTTGTAATAATTTATTTGATACAATAAATTTAACATAATAAAAGCAATAATAAGTTGAGATTATCTGAATGAATATTTCAGGTAATCTCATTTTGTTTTTCTTTATTTGCTTGTTCTTTGATAGACATAAATCTTTTGCTTGGAGTTTCCAATATGGTAATATATAAAAAGAATTATATTTTTTGCTCATAGAAGGGAAAAAACGGAAATGTATTGGAGGGAAGCAAATGATTAAGAGAACAAAAGCAAGTTATTTGCATACAATATTAATATTTTTATTAATTATTTCATCGGTGTTTATATCATGCCAGTCTGAAATTGGCGAAGGTACTGTGAATAGTCCGATAGTAAATACTACAGTAAATTCGACAGAGCATAAGGCTGTTGAGGTAACTAAAGGTACCGACGATAAACCGACCGATAGCCCGATTGGCAATAAAGAGGAATTTTCATTGACTGTATTAAGCACAAATGATATTCATGGATACTTTGAAACGATGCCTGCATATGCGACTATAGTTAAACAAATACGCAATGAAGGGAAAAATGTTATTTTGCTTGATGCGGGGGACCTTTTTAAGCGTGGGAAGTATGAGAATTATAAAGGAAAAATTGAGATCGATATAATGAATAAAATGGGTTATGATGCCATGGTGCTTGGAAATAATGAATTCAAAGTTCCGGGAAGTAAAAATTCAAAAAAAAACAGTGGTACTCTGGAAGAAAGTGATAGACAGATTTCTAATTTGGTTAAATGGGCTAATTTTCCCATACTTTGTGGAAATGTCAAAATAAAAGATACGGATGATTACATAGAGGGCACAAAGCCATATACTGTTGTAAATTTAAGTGGTGTTAGAGTGGGAATAATAGGTGTTACATCGACAGCTCCGAAAGAAGATAAGCTTGATATGACTGTCAATAAAGAATTTGTATCTGCTCATAAAGCTGTCAAAGCACTATTGCCTGAGGTTAAGAGCATTTCAGATATACAGATAGTACTATCACATGAGGATATGAAGATTAATAAAAAAATTGAGGGCGTGTCGGCCATAATAAGTGGACATGATCATACCACAACATTTAAGCCTATAGATTCAAATGGAATACCCATCATTCAAGCCGGGGGAGAGGAAATGAATCATTTAGGGAGGCTGGACTTAAACTTTAGGTGTCAAAACAATGAGTGGGTTCTTGATAATTATAGCGGAATGCTTTATTCTGCTGAAGCTTTTGAAAAGGATGAAGAGATACAAAAGATTATTGACGGTTATATTAAGAGATAGACTGATCTAATTTTGCTAATGGATAAAAATATTATTATTCTAATTCATTTTTGATTAATTATTAAAAAAAATACCATTCAAAAATACCATTCTATGGACAATTTATTTCATTTCATAATATTGTATAATAATTTATATGCGAGCTAAAAACTAGTTCGTTTTTATTTGAATATGCAATTTTGTAATATGCATATGTGGCTATAAAAAACAGAACATACAATTTATATTAAGTGCATTTTTAATTGCACTGAATTTTTATATTATTTTATTTCATATGTATTAAATAGAGAGATATATTTTATTTAATGAGTTTAGTTTTTTTATTGACTGTATCTACATACATCATTTGATTCCACTGCAATAACTCCTGTTAAAAACAGGTAATATCGATCTTTGAAA
>DAOOVO010000086.1:0-17865 GCA_035370245.1 Pseudobacteroides sp. | reverse complement strand
TTTCAAAGATCGATATTACCTGTTTTTAACAGGAGTTATTGCAGTGGAATCATACGATTAATCTTTTACATTTATTTTCTGCTAAATGTATGATTAAGAACGTATTTAGTGTATATAAAAATATCAAAGTCTATTGTTTTTAATTTGTGAATTATTTTATCTGGTGCATATCAAGATATGTATAAATTCAACCAATAACATAATTGCGAATTTTAGTATATACTGCTGAATATTTGCTATATAAATTAATGTATCATACTCATAGATATTTGTAAATAAAATGGTATGATTAGGTAATGAAATTACAGATTTTTATATATTAATTTAAATTTTTATTTCTTTTTTGACAATACATCAAAGGCAACCGACAATAACAGTACAAGACCCTTTATTGTCATTTGCCAGTCGCTGCCAACTCCTAATATCGACATACCATTATTCAATACACCCATAACCAGGGCACCTATTATGGCACCTATAACAGTTCCGATTCCGCCTGATGCGGATGCACCACCGATAAAGCAAGCTGCAATTGCATCAAGCTCGAAGTTCATTCCCGCTTGGGGAGATGCGGAGTTAAGTCTGGATGCATAGCAGATTCCTGCTATTGCTGACAAAACAGCCATATTTACATATATAAGAAACAACATCTTGTTTGTTTTTACACCGGATAATTTTGCGGCCTTTTCATTTCCGCCCATAGCATAGATATGTCTTCCCGGTACGGTTTTTGCTGCAATAAATGAATATATAAGTATTAATGTGCCAATAAGTACCAATATTATGGGAATTCCCTTATAAGAAGAAAGTGAGTATGAGAACAAATTGATTGCGATTGTAACAATGACAATTTGAACAACAAACAAAGGAAGGGAAGAGACCTCAAAACCGTAACTTTTGCGGTTTTTTCTCTTTCTCAATTCAAGCACTATATATATTATTGATGCAATAATGCCTATAAGTATTGTCGTAAAATGTATTCCTTTGATTAATCCGCTAAATATATCAGGTATAAAGCCTGAACTTATAAATTGAAAATCCTCGGGAAAAGGTGCAAGGGTTATTCCGCCTTCAAGTATTGTATTGGTTAAACCTCTAAAGATAAGCATTCCCGCAAGTGTTACAATGAATGCAGGTATTCTTACATATGCAATCCAGAATCCCTGCCAGATGCCTATAACTACACTTATCAGAAGCACAAATATAATTGCAGGGATTGTGTCCATTTTCATCGATATTATAAAGGTACCGGTAATTGCACCTATTAAAGCACACAATGAACCTACCGAAAGGTCGACATTTCCGCTTGAAATTATGCAAAATGTCATACCTATTGCAAGAATAAGAACATAGCTATTCTGAAGTATCAGGTTTGCAACATTCTGAGGCAGTAACAGCGTGCCATCGGTTAATATTTGAAATAGAATCATTATAACTACGAGTGCGATGAGCATCGCATATTGCCTTATATTGTTTTTAAATATATCCAATAACTTTTCCATTATATAACCTCCCTATTACTTTTCATAATACATTTCATAATAGCTTCCTGTGATGCTTCTTCACGGCTTAATTCACCGACTATCCTTCCTTCATTCATGACATAAATCCTGTCACAAATCCCAAGTATTTCGGGAAGTTCTGAAGATATGACTATAATTGACTTGCCTTCTTCTGCCAGTTGGTTTATAAGAGTATAAATTTCATATTTTGCACCTACATCAATACCTCTGGTGGGTTCATCAAGAATCAGTACATCCGGGTCTGAGAATATCCATTTACTGAGCACAACCTTCTGTTGATTGCCACCTGATAAACTGCCTACTTTTTGAAGTATACTTGATGATTTAATGTTGAGCTTTTTACGATAGTGTTCAACAGCATGAATTTCTTTATTGTCATCTACAACATTGTTTTTGGAAATCTTGTCTAGACGAGCCAATGTGGTGTTCCGCTTAATATCATCAATAAGGATAAGACCTGAAGTTTTACGGTCTTCAGTCGCATATGCAATTCCATTATCTATAGCCTGTTTCACATTGTGAAGAGTTATTTCTTTACCGTCCTTTATTAATGTTCCGGTGATATGTTTGCCGTATGACCTTCCGAAAACACTCATGGCAAGTTCCGTTCTGCCTGAACCCATAAGTCCCGAAATTCCGACAATTTCACCTTTTTTGACATTAAGATTTACATTATTTATTACTTTTTTTCCTTCGATTATCGGGTCATAGACATTCCAGTTTTTTATTTCAAAATAAACTTCTCCTATTTTAGCAGAACCTTTAGGATAACGGTCGACTATTTCTCTTCCAACCATTCCTTTTATAATTCTGTCTTCGCTTATAGCGTCTTTGCCCTTTACAAGGGTTTCTATGACAGATCCGTCACGTATTATTGTAATAGAATCGGCAACTTTTGATATTTCATTGAGCTTGTGTGAAATAAGTATGGAGGTGATTCCGCCTTTTTTAAGCTCTAAAAGCAGATTCAAAAGCTTGTTTGATTCTTCTTCATTTAAGGCAGCAGTCGGTTCATCGAGAATAAGGAGCTTAACATCCTTTGCAAGTGCTTTTGCAATTTCAACTAACTGCTGTTTGCCAATGCCCAAATCTTTTATAAGAGTATCCGACTTTTCGTTTAAACCCACTTTTTTTAATATTTCCATTGACTTAATATGAGTTTTGTTCCAGTCTATTATTCCTGCAGTGGCCCTTTCATTGCCTATGAACATATTTTCGGCAATTGACAGATAGGGTACTAAAGCTAGTTCCTGATGAATTATAACTATTCCTTCCTTTTCGCTGTCCTTGATGCTTTTAAATTTGCATTCATTTCCTTTGAATTTAATCATGCCGGTGTAGCTTCCATATGGATAGATGCCGCTTAAAATGTTCATTAGAGTTGATTTGCCTGCACCGTTTTCACCAACAAGAGCATGAATTTCACCGGCTTTTACTCTCAAATTTACATTATCCAGCACCTTTACACCTGGGAATAATTTTGTGATATTGACCATTTCCAAAATTATGTCACTCATCCCATCAGCTCCTTGATAAAAGTAATAACTAAGACAAAAATCCGGATATGTAATTCACAAGACGGACATTTATGTAATGATAAAAGCATGCTTTAACATTACTAATGTCCGTCTTTGCACAAATCCAGACTACAGACACTTTATTTTTTATAGTGTCTAATCTTTAAAATATTGATTTTTTTAACATGATAAATTATTGAAGATCAGCTTCTGTATAATAACCGCTTTCAATGAGAATTTGTTTATAATTGGTTGCATCTGCAAAAACAGGCTCGCACAAGAATGAAGGAACATTCTTTACTCCGTTATTATAAGTCTCAGTGTCATTAACGGGTGCTTCCTGGCCGTTTACAATTGCCTCAACCATTTCAACAACCTTTGAAGCAAGTGTTCTTGTATCTTTGAATATTGACATGGATTGTTGATTGTTGATCATAGCTTTAACATTAGGTTTGTCACAGTCCTGACCTGTTAAAATTGGGTAAGGCTTTGAATCTGTTCCATAACCTGCATTTTTAAGTGAAGCCACAATACCGATTGCAAGGCTATCATTAGGTGAGAGTATTGCATCTAGCTTTGTTCCGCCTGCATAGTTTGCAGAAATGAGATTATCCATTCTCGCTTGTGCTTTTCCGGAATCCCAACCTTGTATAGCGATTTTCTTGAATTCTGTTTGACCGCTCGGTACTACTAATTTACCGCTGTCTATGTATGGTTTTAATACGCTCATTGCACCGTTATAGAAGAATGTTGCATTATTGTCGTCTTGCGAACCTGCAAACAATTCAATATTGAAAGGTCCCTTTCCGTCTTTAAGTCCTAATTTTTCTTCTATGTACTGACCTTGTATTACACCAACCTTGAAATTATCAAAAGTTGCATAATAATCCACATATTCCGAATTCATTAACAAACGGTCATATGCTATTACTTTAACGCCGGCATTATGTGCATTGCTAAGAACATTAGTCAATGCAGAACCGTCAATAGCAGCGATTACAAGAACCTTGCAGCCTTTTAATATCATGTTTTCAAGCTGTGAAACCTGTGTGTTGACATCATTATTTGCATATTGCAAATCAACCTTATATCCTTTTGCTTCAAGCTGTTCTTTCATGTTGGCACCGTCTTGATTCCATCGTTGGAGTGATTGGGTGGGCATTCCTACACCGATTAATATACCGTCAGAAGATGAATTTGCATCCGATGAAGGGGATTCATCATTTTGGGTACCACATGCCGCAAGGCCAAAAATCATGACGCTTACCAATAATACTGCTAATAACTTTCTCATTTTTTTGCCTCCTTTGTTTGTTTAAATAGTTAATGTTATATTAAAACTAATATTAATTTTACATTCGCTATGGTATATTTATGAATAATTTTAATCATAATACCAGTAGAAAAGTGCAAAATTAAATTTGTAATAACATCAGAGCAAGGTAAAATAAAACAAAGTATAGAAAAATGTAAGAATATTGAATTAATTGGAATACTATATGTAGTATTTTATCATATCTTTGCAATTTGGCAATATATTTCATGAATTTATTATTATTGTAAATCCGCTTGTAAATCCAGTCTTTTTAAATTCACTGGCTAAAAAATCATACTTTTATTGCATGTATTACACATGTGTGATACAATTGAGTAAATCATGTATTACAAACAGTTTAATATTTGGAGAACATTACAAATAATTTTTTTTATTTTTATTATTAATAATTGTATGTACATACAATAAATGATAATATTTAGTAAAAGAAAACTGTTAGAAACAACTCTGAACTGTTTGTAGACCCTTATGTTATTAAATATGGGGAGGTGCCATTTTTATTCTTAATTAAAAAGGAGGCTGTAGAAAGTAGAAAAAAGAAAAATATTAATTTTATTTAAGAGGAGGTATTTCGATGAGAGTTAAGAGAATTATGACGATTATGCTTACTGCATTGATGTTATTTGGAAGTATTTTTCCAAATATGTCACTAGCTTTGCAACCGAGTAACAAAACAAACGATGTAGTGTCAGCTTCTTCTGAGAGCCCTTCATTTAGTGTCACATCAGCGACTGAGACTCCTTCAATAATACCTAAAACAAAGCCTGCTTCAAAAGGTGAGGTATACTTATCAGTAGATAAAACAACTGTAGCAGTAGGAGATATAGTAACTGCAACCTTGGGTATTAAAGGTTTTGATTCTGTAACAGGATATCAAGTCTGCATTAAATATGATCCTAAAGTTTTAATGCCTGTATATAAGGACGGAACTCCATATGATAAAACTTCACCGCCTGAATATGGTACACTTTTGCAGAAGAGATACAGCCCGTTAGATTCAGTCTCAAACGATCTTCAAAATGGATATTTGAACATCGGAAGACTTTATATGGATATGAAGGGATATAGGGAAGGCGGAGTACCGGAAAATGAAGGAACCCTTGCTGTTATCAGATTTAAGGTGTTGAATGTTTCTCTTACAAAGATATCAATTGTAGATGCACCGTATTTGACAAATGCTGTTGACGGAACGATGTTATTCGATTGGAATGGCAATCAGTTATCGGATTATAAGGTAACTCAAGCACCTGAAATCAATATCCCATATGTGCCGCAACCTACAAGACCTGCAAAACCGCAAGTTTATTTGACGGTTGACAAAACAACAGCAGATGTTGGAGATATAATAACTACAACATTAGCCATCAAAGGTTTCACAGAAGGTGTAGCAGGATACCAGGCGACTATAAAATATGATCCGGAAGTTTTAATGCCTGTATACTCTGATGGAACTCTATATGATGATAAGTCGCCGGCAGAAGACGGAAGTTTGCTGAATTATAGATTTAATCCTTTTAGTATGGCTTCAAATGATCTTGTAAATGGTATGCTCACATTTGGAAAGGGATATTTGAATATGCCTGAATACAGGAATTCGGGTATAGTTGAGAGTGGCGGTTCATTGGCAGTTATAAGATTTAAAGTTTTAAAGGCTGCTCCTGTTAGTATAACTATGGAAAATGGACCGACTTCTTTGGACTCTATATCCGGAATAATATTATTTGACAGGAACAATACAATTATTAGAGATTATGTAGTAATTCAGGCACCTCCTATAAATTCACACTTAGTTAAGCCGACACCTACTCCTAACAATGATGTAGTAGATGCTGGTGTTTATTTGCTTCTGGATAAAACAAATGCATCGGTTGGAGATATAATAAGTGCAACAGTATATGCAGAAGGATTTGAAGCGATAGGAGGATATCAGGCAACGATAAAATATGATCCTTCAATATTGCAACCGGTTTATTCAGATGGATCTTTGTATGATACTAACTCAGCACCGGAAATCGGTACACTCTTGCAAAACAAGAGGTTCAGTCCTGTAGATCTAGCTTGGAATGATCTTTCAAAGGGTATACTTACTTTTGGAAGAGCATATATGGATATGAATAAATACAGAGAATCGGGAATGGCTGAGAATAAAGGTTCTTTGGCTGTTATTAAATTTAAAGTATTAAAAGCGGCATATACCGAGATAGCATTGGAAAATGCATTGGGTAGTCCAAATACAGTGAACGGAACAATGATATTTGACTGGTATTCCAAACAGGTAAAAGGATATAAAGTAATAAGCAGGCCTGTTATAACGATTCAAACACCTGCAGTTACAACTCCGGTAATCACAGGTAGACCGACACCTATGATTCCAACTCCAGTAACTCCAACAATTACAATTGGACCAAGACCTACTCCGACAAAAGTGTTAAACCAAGGTATTGTGTATTTAAACATTGACAAATACAATGCAAAAGTTGGAGATATTATTAAAGCAACGCTTTATGTAGAAGACTTTGAATGTATAGCTGCGTATCAGGCAAATATAAAATATGATCCTACAATGCTGCAGCCGGTTTACTCTGACGGAACTCCGTATGATAATGTATCCGCACCTGAACTTGGTACTTTGCTGTGTAAAAGATACAGTCCTATAGACATGGCAGCAAACGATTTAAATAATGGTATTTTGAACTTCGGAAGATCATATATGGCAATGAGTGAATACAAGAAATCCGGTGTGCCTGAAAAAGAAGGATCTTTGGCGGTAATTGGGTTTAAAGTGTTAAAGTCTGGAAGGACTAATATACAATTGGAAAACACGTCTGTTATGAAAAAAGCAATATGCGGAACTTTATTATTTGATTGGGATGGTTATCAATTAGCAGGTTATCAAGTGATACCGATACAGACAGTTATTATAAATGATGGAAAACCAACACCAACACCTACACCTACACTTACTCCTCCGGTTCAAACACCAAAAGGTGAAGTATCTCTTACTTTTGATAAAACTGATGCAAAAGTTGGCGATGTTCTTAAAGCAACACTTAATGTAAAGGACTTTAGTAGTATAGCAGGATATCAGGTAAGTATCAAATATGACCCTGCAGTACTGCAGCCCATATACGAAGATGGAACTCCGTATGATAGAACTTCAATGCCTGAATATGGAGATTTGTTACAAAAGAAATTCACTCCCACAGATATTGCGGAGAATGATTTAAAGAATGGTATCCTGATTTTTGGAAGAGCATATATGAATTTATTTGCATACAAAAACTCGGGAAAACCCGAGACTACCGGTACATTGGCGATAATAAGATTTAAAGTGTTAAAGGCTGAGTCTGCAAAGGTATCTTTCTATAATTCGCCGGCTTTGACGAATTCGGTTGATGGGACCATGATATTTGATTGGGACGGTTATCAATTAGCAGGTTATAAAGTGATACCGATACAGACAGTTACTATATCGGATAATACGACAAAACCTACTTTTACACCTACAGTAACACCTACACCTACTCCTACTCAAACATTAAGCAAAGGTGAAATATCTCTTACTCTTGACAAAACCAATGCAAAAGTTGGCGACGTTATTAAGGCAACAATTTACGTAAAAGACTTTGATTGTATTGCAGCATATATGATAGGTATCAAATATGATCCAGCAGTACTACAGCCGATATACGAAGATGGAACACCTTACGAGCGTGGTTCTGTGCCTGAAAATGGAGAACTGTTACAAAAGAGATTCAGTACCACAGATGTTGTGGATAATGATTTGAAAAACGGTATTCTATGTTTTGGAAGAGGTTATATGAATTTACCAGCATACAAGAAATCGGGAATTGCCGAAACTTCCGGTACTGTAGGTACAATATGTTTTAAAGTGTTAAAGGCTGAACCTGCAAACGTATTTTTCTATGAAACGTCGGCTATACCGAATTCAGTAGAAGGAACCATAATATATAATTGGGATGCTGTTCAATTAATTGGATACAAGGTAGTTCAGCAGAAGGCGGTTATACCTAAAGGAAATGTAAAGATGAGCCTTGACAAGGAAAAAGTAAAGTTAGGCGACTTGATAAAAGCTACAATATCTGTTGATGGCATAGAAAGCTTTACAGCCTTCCAATTCAATATAAGGTTTGACAAAAACTATATACAGCCGTGGGATATTGCATCAAATTCTCCTTATGGAAAAGATACTTTGCCTGACCTTGATGGAATACTCACAAATGAAAAATATAAACCCGTAAATATTGCAGCTAATGATATTGAAAATGGCATTCTCAACTTTGCAAAGGGATATTTGAACCTTCCTAGCTATAATCCCGATGGTGTCACTTCAGGAGAAATTGTTATTTACTTTAAGGTAATTGATAAAATACCCGAAACAGGAGCAAAACTTGCCTGGTTTGAAAATTCAGATACAATTATTGACGGTGTAGATGGAACATTGGTCTTTGCTGCCGGCACCAAACCATTAACGTCTGATTATTATGATGTTATTTCTCCTGAAACTGTTTATCCTGATGCAGAGCAAAGTACTTTGATATTAGGAGATGTAGACGGGGATGGAAAAGTTAACTCGGATGATTATGCTTATATGAGACAATACTTGCTCGGAATAATCGAACAATTCCCAAATCCTGACGGACTTAGAGCTGGTGATGTTGATGGCGACGGTAATATTGATTCAGATGACTATGCTTATTTGAGAAGATGGATTGTAGGAATGATTGATAAATTCCCAGCAGAGGAAAAGTAATCAAAAAATCGGCTTAGAGAAATAAGTAAATTATAGAATAGTAAAAGAATAAAAAAAGGATGATAAAAGAATGGCTTTCTCTTGTGAATGTAGTTCATAAGGGAAAGCCATTTTAGTTATATCCATTTTGCATCACATTGAAACAACTGGTTTATTATTTCCAGATAATCGGAAATACGGTGACATTTTTTGATTTTTTTCATTAGTTTGCCGCTTTGATCAAAATGAACATGTATGTAATGCCAAAATTCCTTCATTTTATCACATAAATGCTTGTCGCCCGAAAGTTTTTGCCGATAATATTGAAAAATTTCATCGTGAAACTGCCTGACGATTTTTATTTTATTTTCGGAAGGAGTTTTATGTCCTTTTATGGCAGAAGGAAGAAAGGGGTCGCTAAGGGCACCTCTGCCTAACATAATGCTTTTAAGCTTGGGAAATCTGGATATTATGGCTAAAAAATCCTCATATGTAAATATATCCCCGTTATAAGTTATTTCATGCCTGCACTGCGAAGCAAGAAGTTCAAAACCGTCAATATCGACTTTTCCGTCATACATTTGCTTGCCTGTGCGGGCATGTATTATTACTCCTCCTAAAGGGTACTGGTTCAGGACATCCATTACTTTAAATCCTTCTTCAGTATCATTAAGGCCTAATCTCATTTTTACAGTTATGGTATATGTGCTGTTTGAGCAGGCAGTATATAGAAATCTATCGATCATATCAGGATAGGGCAGAAGGCCGGCTCCTCTTTTTTTATTTGTTACCATGGGAAACGGACAGCCTATATTCCAATTGATCTCGCGATAACCCATGTCGGAAATTGCACAGGCATAGGCCTTGAATTGATTCCCGTCATTTCCGAGAATCTGAGGTATAAGAATTAAAGATTTATCATTATTCTCAGGTAAAATATCTTTTAAAAGCTTATTACTTACTTTTGTTATATCTGAGGAAGCGATAAACGGTGCATAATATGCATCAATATTTCCGAAATACTTTGCAAATGCGTTTCTGTAACCTGCTGTTGTCATAGCTTGCAAAGGTGCTAAATAAAGCTTCATACAAACACTCCTTTTTAATAGGATACCATTAAATTGTGCTTTTTGAAATCACCTTAAGTCAAAAATCATGAAAAACATGTGCTTAATTGGATAAAATTCAGGAAGAATATTGGCTTGGAAAGTAATATAATGAGTAGTATAATAAAGTCTGATTATTGTGAGAAATGATTGATTAAGAAGTAATTTATATAATAATTGTTCTTATAAAATACAAAGTTATTTATTAAGCATTTATAAGTCAAATTATATTAAATACGATCAATCTTTTACATTTATCTTCTGCTAAATGTGAGATTAACAACGCATTTAATATAGGACAATATAAGGAGGAGATTTAAATGGGAAAAACATTAGCTGAAAAGATATTTGATGCCCACAGGGTGGATATGCCGTTTCCCGATACACATGTGTTAAAGCTTGATGCGGTATTTTGCCATGAAATAACAACGCCCATAGCAATTACTGATTTACAGGCAAGAGGAAAAGATAGAGTATTTGATCCTTCCAGGATTAAAGCCGTAATAGACCATGTTACACCTGCTAAGGACAGTAAAACTGCAGAGCAGGGTAAAATACTCAGGGAATGGGCTAAAAGGAACGGTATAAAGGATTTTTTCGATATAGGACGTAATGGTGTTTGTCATGCATTGTTCCCGGAAAAGGGCTTTGTAAGACCGGGTTATACTGTTATAATGGGGGATTCCCATACCTGCACCCATGGAGCTTTTGGTGCATTTGCAGCAGGAGTTGGTACAACTGATTTGGAAGTAGGAATATTAAAGGGTGTATGTGCATTCCGCTTTCCAAAGACAATAAAAATAGTGCTCAATGGAAAGCTTAGGCCCGGTGTGTTTGCAAAGGATGTAATACTTTTTGTAATCAAGGAATTGACTGTAAATGGTGCAACAAATATGGTAATGGAATTTACAGGACCTGTTGTCGATGAAATGTCGATGGAATCACGCATGACACTTTGCAATATGGCAATTGAAGCAGGAGGAACATGCGGAGTTTGCTATCCTGATATGACAACGGTAGATTACCTCTGGAAATATATTAAGGATGAGTTTAAAACAAAGGAAGATGCCCTCAAAGAATATTCCAAATGGATTTCCGATGAAGATGCGGTTTATGAAAAGGTTTATGAATTTGATGTATCCGATCTTGAGCCTATGGTTACTTTCGGTAATAAACCGGATCAGGTTAAACCTGTTAGAGAAATGGCTGGTACAAAGATCGACCAGATATATATAGGAAGCTGTACAAATGGACGTATTGAGGACTTGAGGGTTGCTGCAAAGGTTCTGGAAGGCAAGAAAATAAGCGATGATGTTCGTGGAATAGTTAGCCCTGCAACGCCTGAGGTATATAACATGGCTTTAAAAGAAGGTATTATTGAAGTGTTCCAGAATGCAGGATTTTGTGTTACCAACCCTACCTGCGGTGCTTGTCTCGGTATGAGTAACGGTGTGTTGGCAAGCGGAGAATCATGTGCTTCCACAACCAACAGAAACTTTAACGGACGTATGGGAAGAGGCGGTACGGTCCACCTGATGAGCCCGGCTACTGCAGCTGCAAGCGCAATTGAAGGAAAAATAGTAAATTCAAGTTTGTTTGAATAAGGGGGTAGGTATAAATGAAAGCATTTGGCGGAAAAGTATTGTTTTTAGATAGAAGTGATATAAATACCGATGAAATAATTCCTGCAAAATATCTTACAGAGATTACAAAAGAGGCCTTAAAGCCTTATGTTCTTGAGGATCTGAGCCTTGACGGATTTGATCCTAAAAAGGATGTTGAAGGAAAAGCTGTCATAGTGACAAGGGGAAACTTCGGATGCGGGTCTTCAAGAGAACATGCACCGTGGGCTTTGGAAGTTAACAATATAAATGTCGTAATAGCCGAGAGCTTTGCCAGAATATTCAGGCAGAACATGTATAACTGCGGATTATTGGCAATTGAGCTTCCAAAGGAAAAGATTGATTATATATTCAAAACATATAAGGGACAGGACGTAACAATAAGTGTTGATGTAGATAGGGATAAAATTCTTCTTTCCTCTAATGGCAAAACCGAGGAGATAGACTTTAAGATTGGAGAGTTTGACAAAACTCTTGTAAGAGAAGGCGGATGGGTAGATTACGCTGATAAGAAATATTGATGGTGATATGATTTATAATTAGTCAAATATTGACAAAAGATTATATTTATGATAGTTTTATATCATAAAAATCCAATTTGTGGAATAATAGGCGGGTAATATCTTATTATTTCTTTATTATATGCCTCACAAGGAGGATTGAATTATGGCTTTTAGGGTATCAATTGATGATGTTGTTATTCTTGAAAATTGTATAGAATCTGTATCTTGTATTGCCAATCCCCCATCAGATAATATTTTTACTAAAGGATCAAAGTGTAGAAATAAGATGACTATCAAGGGAAGGATAGGTGCAGGCGAGCAAACTATAGATCTATATCGGTGGGCACTGATTGATTCGAATAGTAGTGGGGCGTATAAAAAGGTTGTTGTGGAAGAGATAAACGAGGATAAACTTATAAGAAAAGTTTGTTTTAAAAAAGCATTTGTTGTTGGATACACTGAATTCTTTGCAATTTATGACGGTTATGGTAATTTTTTAATAGAACTAAATGAATTTATTGGTTCGGACATTGAATGCTCAAGTGCAACAGATGTGCCCTCAAAAACGAAGTCTGTAGATGAGAGTATCTCAGAAGAGGAGACATTTTTACAAGAACAAAAAAGTGTACCTGAAAATACACAAAAAAGAAATATAAAACACCCGGCTATATTTAATGGGAGTGATGGGACTAGTAATCTTAATGGAGAGCGTTACTTAAATGTACCATATAGTAAGGTAAGCCGTGGTATTCGCAACACGGAAATATTAACTGAGGCTCAACAGGCACAAGTTTATAAACACATAGAAGAGTTGGGTCTTAACCCTGATGATTTCATAATTAGTAGTCATGTATCATGTTACTTTGATATGATTGATAAGGCGTTATTAGGACCAGATGTATTTCCTGCTAGTACTCGTACAACACGTTATGTTTTAGAAACTATAACTCCCAGGGCGGCTATTGCACATGAAGCAGGGCATATGATTACTACTAGAGCTGGTACTGCATTCGAATCAGGTACATTATATGATGAAGTATTAGCAAGTTTAACTGCTCGCAATTTGCCTGGGTTAAGTAAGGTTGAAAAGTATCAATTGTTACGTGATGCTGCTGAACGTGCGAAAATTGAGGGACAAAAGCTAAGAGATATTATTCGAGATATTTTTCCTGATTTAGGAGGAGGTAAATAATATGGATAATGAAATTAAGCCTAAGCCAGAAACTCTTGATGCAGCAATAGGTGAATATATGAGATATAATGAGGTTGTTAATATCCGTTGTGAAAGATGTAATGAGCCGATTGAAGTGACACGAAAAACAGATACAGTTTTTATTATTAAATGTAAATGTGGTTTGTACAATGGTACTGGTAGAGGTCTATAATTTATTTAACCGCTATATGCTATATTATTTGAGCTGTGATGAGATAAAAGAACTAAGTAAATTAACTACCGCCCACCTTTGAAAAAGGGTGGTGGGGGCATTACGGCCATTATTCAATAAAGCTTACTGTTAATGGTTGAAATTTTTCAGGTGTATCAGTTCCTTTAAGCGGAGAATGTGACAAAATGGGAAGCCCATCTCTTTTTAAGACACTTGACAATTCAGTCAATTATCCGAAAGATTTAGGCGAATATTTGGAATGGCTTTGGTATCAAGCAACTGAACAAAGACTTAAGGAAGAAGAAATACAGGATGTCTTAAATATACTGACAGAATGGGTTAGTTTATGTGAAAAGAATTCTCCCGGGGGGGATATGGAAAACATTTAAATAGAACGATATGAGTTGCTTTACAAGGGCGGTTATCAATAGGGGTAGCTTCCTTTCTTTTTGTTTTTGTATAAGCTTGTATGCAGTATTGGAAAATTCTATATGTATTCAAGTCTAAAGGGAAAGCCGGAAGAACTCTGGCAAGAAACATATGAATACATAGAAGACAATTATGAAATAAAAACGATACATTTATTAGGTGATAGTGCTCAATGGATAAAAACAGGTCTAAATTATTTATCAAACACGATGTTTGTATTGGACAAATACCATATGAATATATATGTCATAAAAGTTACTGCACATAAGGAAGAATATCTAAACTTTTTCCTACAATAATTTTCTACAGTAAATTGACACAATCAATCATCGCCAGATCCTTGGGAAATGGATGATTAATCTGCAACTCAACAATTGTAAAACAATATTTCCGGTAAGAGGAGTAATTGGAGGAGATGAAATAGGTTTATCTCTGAATTTTTCTTATCATCTTTTTGGATACTTTTTTGCGTTCTTATTAAAATAAAAAACTTTATTATGCCAATCAGTCGGCCCGAGTCTTATAAACTAATAGTTCATTAATCATTTCTAAAAAATCAATATATCAATGTAAAAAAATATAGTCTTATAAAGAATATTATGGTATTATATCAAAAAAGATAAAACTACAGATATATATTGTTGTTTTATATATAAATTTGCATGTTGTTCGTTAGGAGGGAAACATTATGGAAAACAAAAGAAGTATTGGAGTTTTGACTAGTGGCGGAGATGCACCGGGTATGAATGCGGCTATAAGAGCTGTTGTTAGATCGGGGATACATTGGGGTTTTAAGGTTATGGGAATACGTAAAGGCTTTAATGGTCTTATCAATGGGGATATATTTGAAATGTCTCTAAGAAGCGTATCGGATATTGTTCATCGTGGAGGTACCGTGCTTCAGACAGCACGTTGCTTGCCTTTTAAAACAGAAGAGGGTATACAGCAAGGTGCTGCAATGGCTAGAGTTTTTGGACTCGATTCTCTTGTAGTAATTGGAGGAGACGGATCCTTTCGCGGTGCAAGGGACTTAAGTGCCCATGGAATAAATGTTATTGGAATCCCGGGTACCATTGATAACGATATAGGATGCTCAGAATATACCATTGGCTATGATACTGCTTTGAATACCGTTCAGAATGCATTGGATAAGATCCGTGATACGGCATATTCCCATGAACGTTGCAGCGTTTTGGAGGTTATGGGACGTAAAGCAGGTTATATAGCTATAAATGTGGGTATTGCCTGTGGTGCGGAAGTAGTTTTGCTTCCGGAAAAGAAATTCGATTTTGACAAAGACATTATAAAGCCTATTATTGAAGGCCGCAACCGCGGTAAGAAACACTACATAGTTATAGTGGCCGAAGGTGTAGGCGGTGCTTTAGAAGTTGCAAAGGAAATAGAGAAAATAACAGGAATCGAATCAAGAGCAACCATATTGGGACATATACAAAGAGGCGGCAGCCCTACCGTACGTGACAGGGTTACTGCAGGTATGATGGGAGTCAAGGCTGTAGAATTGCTTAGGGATGGTATAAATAATCGTGTAATAGCATTAAAGGGAAACAAAGTTATTGACATAGATATCAATGAGGCATTGGAAATGAAGAAAGACATAGATGACGATCTTATAGAGATGAGCAAGATTTTATCTCTGTAGTTTGCTATTTTTATAAAGTATGAATTTTTGTAAAGTATGAATTGATAGAATAAAATAGAATAAATATGAACTGAATAAAAACAAATATAAATATAGGACAACCCTACATTTATATTTGTTTTTATCATTTACAACGTATTTTTTCATTTTCACTTTATTTTTTTTTGATGTTATTATAAAATGTTTATGTTAAAAGTTTTTATGCATTAATTAATATGCATTAATTACTTTTAATAATAAACTATACAATTAAATCAATTTCCTAGTATGAATCCATAGGTAGATTAGTACGGTAGGTATTGAAATTTAGAAGAGTGAGGATGGTAGAAAATGGATATTGGGACATTGGGGTCTCTCTTATTAACCCTGTTGCCAATTGTGGTGATTTTGGGTATGCTTATTATTTGGAAAAAACCGGCAGATGTAAGCGGTATTGTAGGTTGGTTGCTAGTTTCAGTAGTTGCAATTCTTTTTTTAGTACTTCATTAGAAGTAATTGGTCGATCGACCATAGCGGGTTTTATTAAATCCTTTCCGGTATCTCTTATAGTAGCAACTTCTCTTCTTCAAATGGCATTCATGGAAAAGACAGGTGCATTGAAAAGGGTTATAATCTTTATCAAAACCATAGCCAGTGAAAATAAAGCCGTGCAGATAATGATGATAAGCATCGGATTTGGTACGCTAATGGTTGCAGTAGGTGCAACACCGGTATCAATATTACCGCCGATTCTTATTGCCATGGGATACAGTACATATGTTGCAATAGCACTTCCTGCTATAGGCTATGACTCATTATGTACCTATGCATTATTGGGTGCTCCTGTTGTTGTTTTTTATGATATGGCCAATGGCTTCATAAAACAAAATCAGTTAGGACCGGAGTTGACTCTTGCAGAGATAGGAAGCGTATTTTTTATGTTCCTGCCGGTGGTTTCAACTATGATAGGCTTTTGCATGCTTTGGATAGTTGGAAAGTGGAATGCAATTAAGCAGGGATGGCTTCCATGCGTGATAACTGGTATTGTTATCGGTGTAGTCTCATTCTTTACAAACAAGTTTGAAAACTTAGTTACATTAACCGGTGTAATATGTGGTTTGGCAGTAATCGTTGCAATGGTAATTTATCTTCTTGTTACAGGAAAGAAGGTTATAGATAGAAGTAAACTTTCCAAAGAGGAATTGGAGTATGAAAAGAAATTCCCTTTATGGAAAGCTTTAATGCCATGGCTTTTGCTCATAGGTCTGATATTGGTGTTAAACGTACCGAAGGATATGTTTAACTATCTATACAAAGAAGCGACTTTTCCTATTAAAGGTTTGTCGGCAAATTTCAATGAAGAAATCAAGACAAGGGTATTATGGAACGCCTATACCTGGATTTTAGTGAGTACAATTCTTTCAATGATATTCATAAGACCAACGGGAAAACAGATAAAAGAAACACTTCAAGTTTGGAAAAAAAGGGCACCAAGACCTATTTTCTCAGCAGCAATATTTTTTGCTATCGGAGAAATTATGAATATGTCCGGTTTTAGTATTGCAGAGCAAAAGAATGTAGTGGACAGTATGGTTGTTGTACTTGCAAATGCTTCATCCGATGTGTTCAAAGGTGCATATGGAGCTATAGTATCCTTTATTGGATTGTTTGGAGGCTTTATTACCGGAAGCGAAGCTTCTACAATAGGAATGTTTGCAAAATATACAATGGCTACCGCAAGAAATCTGGGCCATGGAATAACAGGTCTTGTTATAATTACAGCGGCTCTGGCATTTGGAGGAGGTCTTGCCAGCGTTATATCCCCGGCTAAGCTTCAAAATGCTGCAGCGTCAATAGATAAACTTGGTGAAGAAAACAGTGTTATTAAAGTAGCATTTGTATTCTCACTAATACTTACGGCAGTAACGTCAGTGTTCGCACTTATTTTATTAAACATTATGTGATGGTAAATTTCTATAGTTATTTCAAAGATTAACCAATGATTCCACTGCATAAACTCTTTTTTTACAATAGATGTACCTTGACAACTTC
>DAOOVO010000085.1:0-17980 GCA_035370245.1 Pseudobacteroides sp. | reverse complement strand
TAAATTAACGAGTTCCTTTCGTCTTTTACACTGTTTACTTTTCAAAGTCCATTGCTGCGGTTGAAGCAGCTTTTATATGTTAGCACAATCTCTTTTCGCTGTCAATACCTTTTTTATTTCTTCTTTCTTCCTATTTGGTGCTTATATGCTTATTTTCAACAGCATCTCGGCGACAGCTTATTTAATATATCACCTTCTATGACTTATCTCAACACCATATAGTATTATTATTAGCTCATTTATGTAAATTATACTTCAAATACTCATTTATACTCTTTTATACCCTTTTATACTCACATATAAACATTCTGCCAATATTTATAATAATTAATATCATAACTATTGGCATATTCATTATATACTTTAATATTGGAATATTTTATTGAGATAGATATGCATAATCATTTTGTGCATATTAAAGGAAGGGAAAGCAACTTTTCAACTTCTTCTACAGGCAAGGGCTTACTAAAATAGAATCCCTGTGCTTTATCACATTTTTGCTCCTTTATAAATTCTAATTGTTTTTCAGTTTCAATACCCTCAGCAATCACAGATAGATTCATTTTGTGAGCTAATGTTATTATGGACTCAGCTATGGCTTCTTCCTTTGAATCCTCAGTAATCTCATCGATAAATGATTTATCAATTTTAATAGTATCTATAGGCAGTTTCTTTAAATAATTTAATGAAGAATATCCCGTTCCAAAGTCATCAAGAGATATTTTCACACCTATTGACTTTAAATCCTTTAACATATTTAAAGTAAAATCAATATCCTTCATAATCAAACTCTCGGTGATTTCAAGTTCAATAAAATCCGCCCTAAGTCCTGTATCCCTAATAATTTCTTTTAATAATTCAATAAAATTAGGCTGTTGAAATTCCCTACTTGTTAGGTTAATAGAAACAGTAATAGGCCTGATTTGAGAATCCATCCAGGCCTTTAGCTGCTTACATGCAGTCCGCATTACAAACTCATCTATTTCAACTATAAGACCGGACTCCTCTGCTACAGGAATAAATTTTGCCGGTTGGATAATCCCTTCCGTAGGATGGTTCCATCTTACCAGTGCCTCAACACCTCTTACCTGCATTGTTTTAATATCTATTTGAGGCTGATAATATACTATAAATTCTCTATTCTTTATTGCTTTCCTGAGCTTATTCTCCAGTTCCAGTTTTTCCGAAACCTTCTCATTCATGTACTGGCTAAAGAATAAATAACAATTTTTCCCACTCTCCTTAGCCTGATACATAGCTGTGTCCGCATTTTTATATAATGTTTGCAAATCTGTTCCGTCATAAGGATATATTACTATACCCGCACTTGCAGTAATAAAAAACTCCCTGCCACTTATGTTCCACTGCCTTGAAAACAAATTTATAATCCTTCTTGCCTTCTCCTCAATTTTATATTTATCCCACATATCAGTAAAAAGTATCAGAAACTCATCTCCGCCAAGTCGTGCAACAATATCTTTACTATCTATACATTTTCTTAACTCCCATGCAATATTCTTTAAAAGCTGGTCTCCGTAGTCATGCCCTAAAATATCATTTACCATTTTAAAATTATCAAGATCCAAAAACAGCAACGAGAATCTGGTATTATCATCAGATTCATTTAATATATTTTCAATTTTTTTAAGCATAAATCCCCTATTGGGTAAACATGTTAAGAAGTCATAGTATTGAAACTTCTTAATTTCATTCATGCTTTCTTTTAGTTTCTTTTCGGATTCCATCAACATTCTATCACTTTTTTCTCTGGAATCCTCTTTTAACTTAAGAACTTTCAATATATTATTAACCATTAGGTATAGAATAACGGAAGTAAGCAATACATAAAACATACCTTTGTACAATTGCAAACTCTTTAGTGTTTTTATATCTTTGGCAATATATTTGTTAATGACATTATCAGAATAAAGTATCCATATAAAACCAAAAGCAAAATATATTAAGGATATTTTCAATGATGAATACCTTAATTCATTGGCATTTTTATATTTTAAAAAGCGTAACAGAAATCTGTTCTTACTCTTGGCTGGCTTTACCATATCATTATTTCCGGAATCAATATTATTATTTTCTGAATCAATGCCATTCTTATCGTTTGCCATATTGCCCTCCACATTTTATCGTGCTTTTTAAGTCATCAATACAATATTGGAATATCAATAGACACTTACAGTACAGTAAAATTTCTCTTTAATTCTTATGGTTTTTATCAATTTTTTGACCTAACAAAACTTTTATTTTAAGAACTACTTAAAGACATGCATTAGACTACAATTATGAATTAATTATGGTATGTTCTTTAATTCTATCATAAAAAAATAAAAAAATCCACTATTTTGACATTTTTTACTCTTTTTCGAGTATATAACATAGATCATTTTTACATTATGTAAATAAAAAAACATTATTCATAACTTCTTGCCATACAGATAAATTCAGAAATTTTCTTTTCATCCTTAAATCCATCTGTTTCAACACCGCTGCTTACATCAAGGACCATGGGACTTACTACATTTCTTGCCTCAATAACATTTTGTGATGTCAATCCTCCTGCAAGGATTATTTTGCCATATTTTTTTGCATTAACAGCAAGCGACCAGTCAAACTTCTTTCCTGCACCGCCATAAAAGCCTTCAACAAAAGCATCCAGAACAAAGCCATCGGCATCAAAACTACCCAATTCATGTAATGACATTGCATCTTTAACTCTAAAGGCCTTCCACACCTCTATTCTCTTTTCTTTTGTAAAATCCATAATTTTATTTTTAAGCTCTCCTAAATATCGTGGACTCTCATCCCCGTGAACCTGTACAACATCAAGATCGCATTTGTTTATGGCATCAATTATGTTATCATATGTCTCATTTACAAATACGCCCACTTTTTTGATTGAAGTATCAAGATTCTTGACCAAATCCGCTGCTGCATCAAAATTGATCCTTCTTTTGCTTTGTGCAAATACAAATCCTACAAATTCAGGAAGATATTTATTTACATATAAAATATCTTCCTTTCTCCTTATTCCGCATATCTTAACTTTAGACATCAAATCACACCCTTATTTCATTTATTTTGTCGTTAATGGAAGGTGCTCTCATAAATGTCTCTCCTATAAGCACTGCATCAACTCCAAGTTCCTTTAAATAAAGCATATCTTCTCGGCTTTTTATACCGCTTTCGCTTACAACAGCCTTATCTTTGGGTATATAATTCATAAGCTTTTCGGTTGTTTTAAGATCTACATCAAATGTTTTTAAATTTCTATTATTGATTCCTATTATCCTTGCTCCCGCATCAATTGCTCTTAATGTTTCTTCCTTATCGTGAACCTCAACTATGCATTGCATTCCCAGAATACCTGCCACATCCTGAAATTTTTTAAGTTCATCATCAGTCAGAACCGATACAATAAGAAGTATGGCATCTGCACCTAAAAATCTGGCTTGATAAATCTGCCATGAATCAATTATGAAATCCTTCCTTAAAATCGGAAGAGGAATAGACTGTCTTATCTCAACAAGGTATTCATCAGCACCCTGAAAAAAATTTTTCTCAGTTAAAACAGACAATGCTTGAACATCCGATGCATAGTATTCCTTTGCAATTTTCAAGGGATCAAAATCCTCTTTTATAATTCCTTTTGATGGCGATGCCTTCTTAACCTCAGCTATTATAGAGACATTACCTTCCCTTTTAACGGCATTATAAAAATCAATAGTTTTATGAATTCCAGGAGCTGAAAGCCTCTGTTTCCAATCCTCTATTCCTAAATGTTTCATTTCTTCTTTTAATTGTAATTTTTTTGCGTCAATTATTTTTTGTAAAATCATATTTCAATAATTCCTTTCAAAAGGGTACATTTTTTAACCGCAATATTTCATATATTTGCTAACAATCTATAATCCACTCAATTTAAATTTGACGTATACTCCACTAATTGTTTGAGTTTATCACTTGCTTTGCCTGTATCAATCAATTCACCGGCTAATTCTACTCCATCTCGCAAGCTGTTGACTTTCTTTCCTACATAAAGAGCTGCTGCAGAGTTTAAAACTACTATGTCCCTTTTAGGACCTTTTTCGCCGCTAAATATTGATTTTATTATTTCACAATTAACTTTTGGATCTTCACCTTTCAAGTCATTTGCCGAGCTAACATTTATATTAAAGTCCTGGGGTTTTATCTCATAATTTATGACCTGTCCGTCTCTTACCTCGGATACCCGTGTTGATGTGGTAGTTGTTATTTCATCCATACCGTCCATGCCGTGTACCACCATTGCTCTTTCAACTCCTAGCTTTAATAGGACCTTCGCAAGGGTTTCCGTCAATTTTCCGTCAAAGACACCCATAACCTGCCCCTTTGCACCTGCCGGATTAGTAAGAGGTCCCAACACATTGAATATAGTTCTTATTCCCAGCTCTTTTCTAGGACCTGCTGCATATTTCATTGATTTATGAAATACAGGTGCAAACATAAAACAAATACCTATATCCTCTAAACACTTTTTAGCCTGTTCCGAAGTTAAATTTATATTCACACCAAGTGCTTCAAGCACATCTGCACAGCCTGTCATACTTGAAATAGATCTATTTCCGTGCTTTGCTACGGGAACACCACCTGCTGCTGCAACAATTGCTGCAGCTGTAGATATATTAAAAGAATTTGAGCCATCACCACCTGTTCCACAAGTATCTATAAAATAATCAAGATTGGGAACAAATCTATCAGCTTTATCCCTCATCACTTTCGCACATCCGGTTATTTCTTCAACAGTTTCCCCTTTTATACGAAGGGCTGTAATGAAGCTTCCGATCTGTGCAGGAGTAGCATTTCCCTCCATTATATAATTCATGGATTCAACGATTTCATCCTCAGTCAAATTGACTGGAGTAATGAGTTTTTTAATGGCCTCTTGCAACATATAACACACCCTCTTAATAATTTATTTGAAATTTTCTAGTTTACAGGTCTATTCTAAAATAGCTCCTATAATAATCGTTTTGGGAAATGATAAGAAAAATGATGATATAAGCAAAATGATGATACTAAAAAAGCCAGTCAAGAATGACTGGCAGAACAATCTTAATATGTTAAATGCCTAATCTATTCTCGTCTCATCTAATCTCATCTAATCTCTTCTCATCAAATCCGTTACTATAAAAATCAATGGATTTTTATTAATAAATAAACTATATATATGATAACATATATCACAAATAATTGCAATATCTTCTTCAACTTCTTCAATATCAAAAAATGTCAATATCACATAAAAACTCCTGTTCAACATATATCAAACAGGAGTTTTTATATAATTACATTACAAAGAGTCTATCAAAATTATCATATAAACAATGAATGCAACTCATACCATTATTCATATTCCTAATTTAGAAACCCCAACCTCCGCCGGGCCAACCGCCACCTGGATTGGATCCTGTTGGTTTCCACCCAGATGTATCCAACCATGCTGCTCTTTTAATCAGGAAGTTCTCAACAATTTTTAACTGATCTTCCCATGTCTGTGTTACTTGAGTTGAAAAACCTCCTACCTGAGATGTGCCTAGAATGTTCCATTTCTGGAAGTTACGTTTAGCAGCATTAGCTATCGGTGTTGACAACTCTCTTACTCTCTTGGATAAATTGGCATCAGATAACGGACCGCGACGCAATTCCTGCCAGCGTGCACTGATTTTGCTTTGGAAACTTGGATCCTGCATCAATGTGTAGAACCAATCACATGCACTCATTCCCATCATCATAGGCTGGAACTGCCAACCTTCTACTGACGATGTAGATCCGCCTGGGAAACCAAATCCTCCCATGGTTGTACAGTCAAATGCAAGGTCATAATCCCACAAAGGACCTGCCATCAGCTTTTTCTCACGGTCTTTGTATATTCTTGTACTGCGTATGTATGAGTCAGGTTGACGGCCAAGCTCGTTTATAATTATATAATTTACAAAAGAGTCAACATCAATGTACGCAGGATAACCTGTATTCGGATCTGACGGATTCGAACTGTGGATAGCATTATGTGTCTTCTGTATGTAATTGGTTATCCATTGAATTTGTTGAGGAAGAGCATCATCAGGCTCTGTCAGTTCAAGGTCACTCCAACCGTTACCCCTAATTAATGGCTCTTCTGCTGCCATCATGTTAAACTGCATGAGGTATCCCCCTGATATATTGGGCTCTGTTATATCTTCCGGCTTAAGCTTGGCTATATCAAGACGATTCTTTTGTATTTCCAGTTTTTCTACCAACAGGTATACACCCTGGTAATCATCAGCAGACACCGGTTGATTGTCAGTGTTAATATAGACTTCAACATGTCTCCAACCCGGTGCTTGCAATCCTATCTCTTCACCGAAAGTATAAGCAACAGTATTACGTATCAATGATTTGTCAGGGTAAGGAGAAAGGAGACACCAGTCACCGTCTTTACCCAATCCAAGAACTTTATACTTGGCATCATTGTTTTCATTATCCCATAATTCAAGTCTATATGGGGCCTTCTCAAAATTTGATGAAGACTGTCCGCGAATATGGAATCCACCACGAGTAGCTATTGCTGGAGTTTGCAATAATGAAACTTCATTATTTTCAGGCTCGAAAACCATAATTGCACACTCTTTGTAGTCTTGTTTGTTCGGTTTGCCTGCACCATAATCGTCTATAAGTATTACAGGAATATCGTGCTTTGTATCAATAGAAACAGCTACATATATTGCTGTGCCCATTGCACCAAACGGAGCTCCATTGACAAATGCCTGAGCTCTAAGTTGTGTTGTTTTTGTAAATGTTAATGGACCGGTATACAATGTTGAGTTGCTGTTTGGAACACTTCCATTGGTAGTGTATCGTATCTGAGCATTTGCGTTTTTACTGCTTAATGAGACTGTAACTTGATTCTTGAATGTACCGCTAGGAACAGAGAATATGATATCCCCGGTCAGATTTGGTGTATCCTTATCTGTTGGAGACGGTGAAGGATCGATTGTCGGGGTGGGGTCATTTATTTCTTTATTAAAGCTAGACGCAACTACAATTACATCCGACATATTTATAGCCCCATCGCTATTGATATCGTATTGTGCTTTGTACTTTCCGTCTCCCGAAACAGAACCAAAAACAGTCGCCAACAAAATAACATCAGACATATTCACCACTCTATCCCCATTAACATCAGGTGATTTCATGTCTGCAGCTGTGGAAAATTCAGTAAAAAAACATACTGTCAGCAAATTAGTCACTAAAATCAAACTGACTAATAATGCCACTATTTTTCTCTTTCTTTTCATTACATAACCCTCCCTAGAAAATTTTTCAATATATTATAAAAAATAATTTAATATCTTTAGTCGCAATTGGTCTATATTTGAAAAATACTTTATGTCCTAAATTATGAGTTCTGTTTTATGTAAAAATAATCACCATAATATAATAATACAAAATTTTTTAATTTTTTTAGTTCAATAATGTTGAAATTTTTTACTAAATTAAAATTTTTATATTATAAAAAAAATTTTATTTATATTAACATTCAAAAAGGTATGAATCCAAATATATACAATTATTTCCCAGTATATATTCTATAATTTAATTACTTTTATTTCTATAATTTAATTACTTTTTTGGTATTTCAGTTCCATTTTTATCATTTATGTGATAAAATTATCTAAATTGTAACATGCGCCAAATATAATATTATTTATATTAAGTTTAGGGGAAACAATGTTAATAAATACCACAATGTATATAGGGAGGTTTTATTAATGAGAAACAAAAGAAGCAACAGACTAGTAAAAGCTTTATCAGTTGTAGTATGCTCAAGTATTTTGTTTATGGCATCGACAAGTTTAGTGTTTGCAGCAGGAAAGGACGCTCCTAAACCACCTGTTAAAGATGACAAGCCCGGGCAAACCGCTAAGAAAGTACAGATAGACGATATACAGAAGTTTTTGTTAGATGCGATATCAAGCAAGAATAACAAAGAAATCGCAAACTACATTGCTGCTGTCAATACAAAAAACCTTGTTGATACAACAAATAAAATAGCAAAAGCCCTAAAAGGCACATGGAATACAAAGGACGGACAAGCTGCTGTAAAGAATGTATTAATCAGATATCTTCTCTTTACTCAAAAAGCAAAGCTTGGCTTTACTACAATAATAAGTGAAGGAATAAACGATGTGGTTGTACCAGCTGATTTATATCCTAAAGTAAAAGAAAAGCTAAACACTGATATAACAGGTGATAAAAAGGATGATCGTGGCGTTAAATTCGTAATCAAATCTATTAAAATAGTTCAAAGTCTTGTTTCTTCATTAAATGATGAAACAATTGTAACACTCAAGTTAAACAACTTGCTTATTCCTAAGTTTGAATTAAACAGCTTGGAAAAATACCCATTCGTTACTTCTAGCATTACAGACATTTTCCAAACAATGAATACTTTACCATTTGATAATGATTTCGCTTCATTTGCTGAATATTACACAAATTACTTAAATAGCTTAAATATTTATGAAGCTATATCTTTCGTCTACTTGTTACAATACAACAACATTCCATATGAAATTGGTTTACAATAATTGTCAACCAATTTCCCGACATAATTAACATTGTTTTAATATATATTTGGCACTGTTACAAGAAAGAGTCAGTGTGTCTTTTCACCTGACTCTTCGTTTTATATCTTTACTCTTATTAAATCAAATACTTTATTAATATAAATCAAAAGGGAAATTATTGGTTATGTAATATAATTCTATAAAATATTGAGAATTATTATGAATCATAAGCATTATTCTTTTAAAAATTCATAATAAGGATTGTCTAAAAATTGACGGTAATAATCTAATGGTATATAATAAATATATAACCCATTTATGCATACTTGCAATTCTCATTTCGTAATCTTCAAAAAATTCAACTTAGGCATATTTAGTCGTAGACCCATGTTCATATTCCAAAAAATTCAATAAAAAAGAGGGATTACTTTGAATGATTCACTTTATAACAAAACGTTAACTTGCCCTGCCTGCAAAAAATCAATTGAGGTTACAAGGGCTAAGTCAAAAGCTTGTATCGTTTCTTCTCATGATACTGATTTTTTCACTATTTACAAAGGCATAAATCCTATGCTTTATGATGCATGGGTATGCAAATTCTGTGGCTATGCCGCACTAAGCGAAAAATTCGAAAATCTTGGTCCCAAAGATGCACAAAAAGTTAAAGAATTCATCTCTGCTTTTTGGAAAAGCAGAGATTTCACGGGGGAAAGAAGTATAGAAAATGCACTTGAAGCATATAAGCTTGCATTATATAATCTCATAAAGATCGGCGGAGCTCCCAGTGATTTTGCCAAGGTTAACATAAGAATTGCATGGCTTTACAGAATGAAACAGGATGAAAGAGAAATGGACTTCCTAAAGTCAGCATTGAAATACTATACCGAATCATACAATACAGAAAATTTGCCAGTAGGAAAGTTTGATGAATACACATGCATGTATATGATTGGAGAACTTAATCGCAGGCTTGGAAACTTTCAGGAAGCCAAATTCTGGTTTAACAAGTTGATTAACTCTCCGGGAGCAAAAAACAACAAAATGCTGCTTGAATATGCAAGGGACCAATACCATCTAACAAAAGAACTTGCTGTATTGTAAAAGATTAACTATATTTAATATAAACGGTTTATCCTTTCTGAACATAAAATCATTATTATAAAATATGTCAAAATAAAAAATGGAAATATACTTATTGTCATCCTGGCTGCGATAAATCCTAGAACTGGCGGTAAAAATGTGGCTCCCGTATAAGCAAAAGCCATCTGATAGCCTATTATTGACTGGGAGTTCTCTTTCCCAAATCTTATAGGCGTTTCATGAATCATGCATGGAAAAATGGGTGCACATCCCGTACCAATAATAATAAAGCTTGAAATTGTAAAAACATTTGGCAGAGGTAAAAGCAACAGTACGGAACCAGTTAATGCTATTACCTGACCTGCACGTATTAAAGCAGTGTTATTCACCTTCATTGTAATAAATCCAGTAACAAACCTTCCAATTGTAATACCTGCGTAAAAAAGCGATACAGCTTTTGCTGCAGCAGCAGGTGACAATTCTCTAACACCTACAAGAAAGCTGCTTCCCCACAACCCCATAGTTGATTCCACACCGCAGTAAAACAAAAATGTCGCAAGTGCGTGTTTAACACCTTTTATATTTATTGGTTTAATAGCTTTGTCTCTTTTACTTAAATTATTTTTATTATCTTTATTTCCAATGCTAACCTCATCTCCTGAAATAAATATATTATCTGAATCATCTGTATTTATCAAATCATCACCATTTTCATGGCTATGATGATTTTTTTTTGCCTCACTCTTCCATAACGGCAATGTGAAAAAAAGCAGAACAGTCAATGAAAACTGGATTACAGATACTGCAAGATATCCGCTTCTCCAGGAATTTTGCATTATAATGAACTGTGACATAATGATAGGTCCTAATGTAGCACCGACACCCCAAAAGCAATGCAACCAACTCATATGATGTGCCTTGTAGTGCATTGCAACATAGTTATTTAATGCTGCATCAACCGAACCTCCTCCCAATCCAAGAGGAATGGCCAAAAACAGCAACCATATAAATGAATTTGAAAATGAAACTCCCAGTAATGAGGAAGCTGTAATTAAACAGCTTATAAATGTTACCTTACCCGTACCCAATTTTTTAATGACAAATCCGCTTACAAGGCTTGATACAATTGTTCCTCCCGCAGCAAACATGGAAACCATACCTGCAGCATCAAATGAAACTCCATATTCCGGCTGCATAAGAGGCCAAGCCGTTCCAAGCAAAGAATCGGGCAACCCCAAACTGATGAAAGCCATATATATGATTATTAGAAAAAAAGTAGCCATTATTTTTACCTCTTTAATGTAATCTTTCCTATCACTGGATAAAGATGTTATAATAAATTATCATACACAGTAAAATTGTGAAAATTCAGAACTATAGAATTCAGAGTTCAAAATTTAAAATACTTTGATATTTTTGAAATAACCATATTCAATAATATCATAAAATCAAAAGGAGATGCAAAGATGAAAAAGCTTTCTAAAGCCTCTGATAATTAACGGAAGGACTTATTTACCATTAAGAGCTATTTCCGATTTAGTCGGTTTAGCCTTTGCAAAAACATTTATAAACATGCCCGGTGCCTTTGCCGATTTAACTGAGCTCAGCAAAAAATATGTAAAAAATATGGTTCCCTATACAATTGATGTTGGAACTGATGAAAATGGAGTTTTAAGGGCATTATCACATCAAGCATATCCAGTAGCATTTGCATATAAAAAAGATGTTTCTCAAAAATACTTAGGTACAAGCGATCCATCCAAAATATTCGAAATGCTTTCAACAGAATTATGGATATTGACATATACAAGTTCTATGAGCCGTTCATCAAAGATATAGACGGCAGTATTATTACAGGGAATAGTATGTGATACCGATTATCTGGAGGTACTTAAGCCCCTAGCTTCAAATCCTGCAATAAAAGAGATAATAACCGAAATTGAAAACAACAGATAATGTATTTACTGTCTTAAAAAGCAACTTAAAAAGGGGTATAGAGCCATCAACTCCGTACCCCTTTTTGCATGCAGTATTTACCTGTTAAATCCTCAGATTTTGTTATAATCATCAGGAACACTGTTAAAATGTTTTGCAACGATTATAACATCGCTCATATTTATGCTGCCGTCAAGGTTCAAATCGGCATTTTCAACATATTTTTCGCCTCCTGAAACGCTGTTGAAATGCTTTGCCAGTTCGATTATATCCGACATGTTTATGGCATTATCCTGTTTGCCGTTTATAATTATATCTCCTGCCCACATAACAATGGGTGAACTTTGAGAGCTTATTTGGGTGTCTTTAGTTACAGAAACATTTTTTATTTCCCTGTAAAGATAATTTGCCTTGCTCACCTTTAATGTATAGCCCGCGGCATTTTGAGGAACATCAGCAATCTCAAAATAACCTGTTTTGTCGGTTATGGCAGATAATGAAGTGCCTGTTACCTCAACTTTAAATCCACTCCTTAATTTGTCGGCATTACCTGAACCCATATTCATATCAGGACTGATAAATCCGGAAATCTTGTATCCTTTTGATGCCGAAGGGGTAGGAGTAGGAGTTGAAACTGTACCTCCCGGCTCTTTTCCAAATACCAGCACACCATCTTTATAAACAGGTATATTTTCGGTAATTGTAAATGTTTCTTCATTGAGTCCTTGCCTTGAGTAGTCATTTAACCCATTCCATGACGCTCCGTTATAATTGGCTATAAAAAACTGGGAATAGGATTTTCCGTACAATTTCTGGTCAGGAAAACTAATTTCAACATAATAAATATTTTTTGATTTATCCCATGGTGTAAGCGGTGACATCTTAGCCCCATTAGGGGACCAATATGCATTTGACATAAACTGGTTTAAATCTATATCCCCCTGACCAAACTCCGATAAATCAACAAAATACCTTACAGATAACCCTGTTTCATATTGTGGTGGTGCAGTAATTATATTATGCATCCAAATTTCAACTTCCGATACCTGATTGTCCTCTTTTGTCACTCTTGCTTCAGCATAATATACAGGTGGCTCACCTTCAAGGCCTGGAGTTTCCTCAGGCACCTGCCCGTCACCGTAATACTTGCTCAATCCTGCAAGAGCCCCCACAAGGCCTGCATTATAGTCCAACCCGGTCTCGGTGTATACATATTTTTCTACATCATCAATGTACTCATCATTTTCATCGGCACCGCCCACAAGAGCACCATATAATATATGCCTTTCAGGTGCATGTTTGGTTTCGTCCCCCGGCCACCCTTCAAGCATTCCGCTGGCAGCTCTATGATGTGGGAACTTTGGATAGTTGTCGCCAAATCCAACCATATATGACATTTTCTTGGGGTTATTGCCTAAAATATAGTCTATTTGCTGTTTTGCAAAATCCAGGTATTTTTTCTCTCCTGTATTCTTGTAATGCACCAGCATAATCATGCTCTCAGCTGCAGGATATTTGCATACCCCCCAGCCGGTTAGCCATTTAAGGCCACCGGGCGTAGTCTTTACAACATTCATCCAATAATCCATATGTTCCAGAGCAATTCTTTTGAATTTTGGGTCATCGGATATTTGCGAAAGCTTTAGAAATGTGCTGGAGAACACATAATCCCAGCAGTTGGTCCAGTGGTCCTGATATTCATTATCTCCGCCCATTCCCTTTTCATCCATAAGCATATAGATATCATCCATATACCTCTGGTCATTGGTAATAATATACAGCCAGGTTGCACCCCACATCAGCTCGTCATAATAACCTGAAGGTACATAAAATCCTTGAGCTTCACTGTTTCCTCTATAGGTAATACCAAAATCATATATATCCTTCGCTGCTGCCAGGCATCTTTCGGCATATTCCAAATCTATGTCCTTATAATTTAAGTACATAAGGGCAAACGCTGCTGCCGTATCACCTGCTACGTCCGAACCCGGATGCTCAGGCGTAGCAACAAAATAAGTGGGCCTGTCATATGTCTGAAGCTCAGGCGGTCCCCAATATGCATGGTCGGTATTTCCTTCACCAATCTGGTAATAGAATGTATTCTTGTCTGGATAACACTTCAAAAGATAATCTGTAAAGTGCTTAAGTATATTTAACATATACTTATCCTGTCCCTTATCGATAAAAACATCCTTAAACTCATAATAATTCCATGCAAGAGCCGAAGCAGCATAACACTGGGGCAAGCCGAATTTGACATGGTCACCGCAGTCATGGAATCCCCCTGTCAAGTCAAGGCCTACATCCTTGCCATCCTCAATATGACAGGGTCCACGCCACTTAATCCTGTTGTTTCCGGCATCAGGTCCACACCAGTTTGCTTCATAAAACAAAATGGATTTTGCAAATGCATCGACATAATTGAAATTAGTTTCGTTATCCGATGTTGACTCCAAAGCCGATGCAAACAGCGGTTCCGCTGCCGATACCGATACCGGCAGCTTTGGAATACTGCTTATAACAAAACAAGCAATAAGAATGCATATACCTATTTTTTTCATAACTAGCCTCCTATTTCACTCAGGCATGTTAAAGAAGTATCATTAAAAAATAGCCTGATAGTCTGCGGATGTTTTGCCAAAATTCCTTGCAACTATGATAATATCACTCATGTTGATTGAACCGTCTTTATTTATGTCTATGGCTTCCTTGTATTTGGCATTGCCGGAGGTAGCGTTAAAACATGCTGCAAATTCAATTATATCCGCCATATTTATGGCATTATCCTGAACACCGTTTCTTGTAACATCTCCCGCCCACATAGCTATAGGGGAAGCGGTGGGCGTAGCCGTGGATAAACCTTGTATCGTCGTCGCCCTTCTTAATTCTATCCTGTCATACTCTGGAACCGATGCAGTCATGTAATAGTAACCGTCTGTATGCTTGTAAACCCAGGGGTCAGCTCTTTGCTTGACTATGGGATTGATGACAGTTATGGCTTCCGCATTGGAAATCAATACAACACTCGATAACTGGACAATCACAATCATCATAGCAATTGCTTTTCTGATAAAACCAAAATATTTATTCATAGTTTTACTTCCCCCTTAGTATTCCTTATAAATACAATTTTATCACTTACATTTAAGTTTTGGTAGTTTGGTTTCCAGTACTTTTTTTACTTGTTTGAATTTATATGTATCACTTGTTTTAATTTTTTTATATACCCAACCATATGGATTATGTTAAAGGCTGCTAATAACTTTATGTGTAATTCTTTCGCTATATCCCGTTTCATAATGCCCTGGTGCCCAGCCTTTAAGAAAACGGTAAAAGTCAGCCCAGGCTACATGATACAATTGACGCCATTCTTTTTCCAAAGCATCAAAATCAATGTCCTTTTCCATAGATTCCAATGCCATTTTAAGCTCTTTAAAATAAAAATCCAAAACATCCTTTTCCCAGCTTTCGCATTCATCATCATAAAGACAGCTGTCAACAAAATATGCAACATCCTTCATTCCACAGCCGCCTCCAACATACTGAAAATCAACTGCTGCAACACCTTTTCCGTCATCGGAAAAACAGAAGTTTTGAAGCTTTGCATCGCCATGCACAAATGTTTTGTACTTACAGGCATTAAGCTTTCTGTCTATAGCCTTAGCTGCATTCTTTAATATCGTATCTTTTATTGCATTTAATTCATCAAGACGTGTTTCCAAATGCCAGTAAGTACCCTGTGTCCATATATTTTCCGGCTTCTCTCCCATGAATGTAGCGTGAAAATGAGCAAGCCATTTTAAGCATAGCTGCATATCGCTCCATGCAACAGACCCTTTTCTTCTTCCGAATCCTGCTTCGTCAAGATCCTCAAACACCATCAAAAACTCATCTTTCTGCCACTCAAAAGCGTACCACTTTGGAACTCTGCAATCATTTCCGCATTTGCCGCTCCAATTTTTATAAAAAGCCATTTCAACCTTATATGACTTGAGCTTTCTCTCATAGGATATATTCCCGCCTCTTAACTTCCCGGGATTTTTAGGCAAGCACACATTTTTAACCACTACACTGTTTAAGTCCGAGCCCTTAAGTCCATACCGCAGTATTTTACCATATCCTCCCCAAAGGTCCTGTATTTCTTCAATTTTATATAATTCTTTCGCTTTCGTCGCATTTAAAATAACTTTCTCAAAACTTTTATTCATATCGTAAATCTCTCCTGTTGACCTTTTTTGAAATCATGTGATGCAATATTATATTTAGAAGTAATGTATTAATCGTGTATTATTATACCAACTATTTTTGCTCAATGCATTTTATTTTTTCTATATTTATAAGAGCAGAGTGTGTTATTATATATATAGAAAATTACATGCTGGCAGGTGAGAATATGACTACTAACAATCATCTTTGTTTTATTTCCGACATTGTTGAAGAAAAACATACCTATCAACACAATCAAAAACTATGTCCGTTTTGCAATCGAGATGAACTCGCAGAAATATTGGATGAAGAAGGTTCAATACTATTGGTAAAAAATAAATTCGCTACTTTAGCCGATACCTATCAAACAGTACTCATTGAAAGTAACGATTGCTCTGCCAATATATCCACCTATGACAAATCCCATATGAGAAAGATAATAAGCTTCGGAACAAATCACTGGCTAAAAATGGAACAAAGCGGAGATTTCAAGTCAGTAATTTTTTACAAAAATCATGGTCCTTTATCGGGTGCCAGTATCAAGCATGCACATATGCAAATAATAGGATTAAGAGATATAGATTATAGACAAAACATAAAAGACGAAATTTTCGAGGGTATAGAGATTTACAGAGAAGGAAACTGTTACCTCAACATTTCCACAAAACCCAACGCTTCTGCATTAGAATTCAATATCATCACAGATACTCGCAATGATAATTTCATGGCAGATAATATACAAGTTGTAGTGAAGTATATTCTTAATCATACAAATTGCAGCAGTTTTAACTTATTCTTCTATCAATGGAAAAATTCAATCATATGTAAAATTGCATCAAGATATATAACTTCACCTTTTCTAATAGGCTATTCCATTTCTCATATCACAAACAGATTGGATAGCATTGCCGAAGAATTAAAGAAAAATTACTATAACTCTTAATTTTACTCATATGATTTGTTAATATTTGAGTAGTTATATTATTACTATCATATTATTAATGATTAATTTTAAATTATAAATTAAGGAATGATTAAACTGATTATTAATCATTCCTTCCCACAATTATTTTTGGGTAATCGCCGGTTTTCAACATACATTTTGAGATATGAAGATCACATTTATTTTCGTACTATATTTACATCTACTCCTTCTTTAAGAAACTTCATTTTTGTAGAGCTATCAGCTTTTTTCTGTATATAATCATTGTATTGGGCAACCAAAGCGTTAAATTCATTTTTGTCGGCTTCATTTTCGAAAAAATAAACAGTACCCACTTTCCTATAGGTTCCTTTTTTTCCCTCTAGCAGTTCTCTCAATCTAATAATAGTCTCATAGAGTTTTTGGCTGGAGTTATAGTATTCTAATGTAAGACTTCTAGCTCTTTCGGTATAATTATCAACATTTTTTCCGACTTTCATAATTTCTACATTATATTTATCAGCAGCGGTTTCCAATCTCGATACAAATATTATATATTTCTTACTGCAATCACTGATTACAGGTAAAATATCATTGATATTTTTTTGAGACTTTTCATAGTCTTTTTCATCGATACCCTTTGATAAATCCAAGTACTTTTCAAACGTTTTATAGAAGTCGTTATAGGAGTCATTTAATTTTTGCAGCAATTTGTAATCCTTTCCATACTCTTCGTAACTTATTTCTAGTATTTTAGGCTCTCTATGTCCCAATAAATTATCAAAATGGTGTTTTACCAATTCCTTTGCAGCATTTTTCTGGTTGTTAATTTTCATTGTTTCTGCCAATCTAGGAATTGATATAATTAATCCGGTTAAGAGCAAAAGAATACTAAGCGTTATAAAACCAACTCTCTTTAATTTTCCGGATTTTGATTTACCAATAGTTAATTTATCATTTTGTTCCATTTGGTTGTATAAGTTAGCGTTTTCAAAAGGGCGTGAATTCGGAAAAGAACTATTTGCTGCTCCATAATAACCTTCCAATTCCCTTGGTGAAAGAACATCCGACACCATAAGTTCCAGATTCAATTCAATATCAAGAATTTGCGTATTTGGTCCAATTTGGCCATCTCTTAACAATTGAAGAATTTCATCTCTTCTATTAACAATTTTTACTCCATTATTGTAAATCGTCAAATTAAAATAGGTTAAATCGTCAAATTATTTCAGGCAGA
>DAOOVO010000084.1:0-18043 GCA_035370245.1 Pseudobacteroides sp. | reverse complement strand
CAAAGATCGATATTACCTGTTTTTAACAGGAGTTATTGCAGTGGAATCAATATTATAAGTCTTTATTTAAGAGGAGATTAAGTGATTGTTAATTGGATGTTAATATTTAAAGACCCTTATCAAATTTTGATTGTATGTTTTTATTATGTTAATTCTATGTTAATAATGTTAATTCCATGTTAATTTGATTGTAGCAAATCCTGTGGGGCTATTATAATGACATTATATTTAATAAAAGAGGAAATACTAAAAAAAACTATTAATTAAATTTTAAAAGGGGGATACTTTATGTTTAAATCATCGAAAAGTGAAGATATTTTCTTTGATATGTTTTTAGAAACCGCCGAAACTACTTTGAAAGCTGCACAGGCTTTGGATGAATTGGTGAAAAATTATGTAAATATTGATAAAAAAATTAGTATTATTGAGGAAATTGAGCATGAATGTGATAATCATATACATAAAATTATGCAAGAGATTAACAAATCCTTCATCACACCTATTGACAGGGAAGATATTTGTGCAATAGCAAAGGAGATGGATAATATAACTGACTCTATAGAATCCACTGCTCATCGTTTTAAGATGTTCAACATTAAGAGCATCAAAGAAGACGCCATAAAACTGGTAAAACTCATTGTTGATTGTACTTTGGAGCTTAAAAGTGTTATGGTTGAGTTTAAAAATATGAAGTCCAGCAAGACACTTCAAAACAAAATAATAGAAGTAAACAGGATTGAAGATGAAGGCGATACAATATTTAGAAATGCAATAACAAAGCTGTTTGTGGTTGGAACCGATCCAATTGAAATTACTAAATGGAAGGAAATTTATGAATATCTGGAAAACACTCTCGATGCCTGCGAAGATGTGGCTAACATAGTGGAGGGAGTTGTGATGAAACATGTTTAGCGTCAGTTTGGTAACAGTTATAATTCTGGCACTGGGTTTTGACTTTATAAACGGTTTTCATGATACTGCAAATTCAATCGCAACATCAGTATCTACCAGAGTTCTCTCACCAAGGCAAGCAATTACAATGGCTGCAGTACTAAATTTCTTAGGTGCTATTGTAAGCAGTAAAGTGGCTCATACCATATCAAGCGGTTTGGTAAACATATCCCTGCCGCAATATGTAATAATTTCAGCTCTATCGGCAGCAATTATTTGGAATCTCATTACATGGTATTTTGGAATTCCCAGTAGTTCGTCCCACGCTTTGATAGGTGGGCTGATTGGAGCAACAATCGCTTTCGCATCAAGTACAGATACAATTATTTGGTCAGGAGTCATGCAAAAGGTTGTAATTCCGCTGTTTACTTCACCGATTCTCGGTTTTGTACTTGGTTTAATTTTTATGAAGTTTTTGTTTAAAATTTTAAGACCATTCTCCAACAGTTTTGTCAACAAGTGGTTTTCAAAATTTCAGATACTTTCAGCAGCCTGGATGGCTTTCTCACATGGAAAAAATGATGCTCAGAAATCAATGGGTATAATAACGTTAGCATTAATCAGCGAAGGCTTACTTAACAAAGGTGCAGACGTTCCATATGTGGTAATGCTTGCATGTGCATTTGCAATGGCTATAGGAACATCCTTTGGCGGATGGAAAATCATCAAAACAATGGGGGTTAATATGATACGCCTTCAACCTATAGGCGGATTTGCAGCAGAAACTTCAGCTGCCCTGGTTATTGAAACCGCTTCTTTTATAGGTGCTCCTGTCAGTACAACACATGTTATTTCATCTTCCATCATGGGTGTAGGCTCTGCAAAACGTTTATCGGCGGTGAGATGGACGCTTGCACGCAACATTGTCGGAGCGTGGGTGCTGACCATACCCGTTACTGCTACAATCGGTGCAGTTATTACATTAATTATAAAACTATTTTAATTCCTCATCTTTGTGTTTGTTAATCCATGCCCCTGTATGGTAAAATTGTTAAGAATGAAGTTGAATTCGTTACCCAAAAAGGATTAATGGAGATTAAGGGAAACAGGCTTTACCTGACAGATCGGGGTGCAGATTATATCAATGGTGTAATCCCGCTTTTCTATTCAGACAGATCCAAAACAGAGCTTTCTGAGCTTTTCAACAAATCCTCCAAACGCTCAGACGGTGAAGAGGAGTTTTTAAAAGCATATAAGATAGAAAATTATGAAAGGCCTTCACTTGCTGTGGATATGGTTGTATTTTCATTAAATGGTGAGGAAAAAGAATCAGGCAAGTCTTCTCTCAAGCAGCTCTCCATCCTTATGATAAGACGCGGTGAACATCCATATATGAGCCAATGGGCTTTACCCGGTGGGTTTGTAAAACCTGGCGAATCGGCAGAACAGGCTGCATATCGTGAGCTTACGGAAGAAACAGGACTATCCGAAATATCCCTGTCGCAGCTCCATCTATTCAGCGATCCCAAACGCGACCCGAGAGGATGGATTGTATCCTGCTCTTTCATTGCGTTAGCGGATAAGGAAAACTCTTCATTGAAATTCGGAGAGGATGCAATAGATGCACAGTGGTTTGACATTCAGTATAATAAGCTGGATTCCATCACAGAAAATAGTAAACTTAAGGATATATACGACCTGGTGTTGTCAAATGAAGCCATAACACTTACTGCAAAGATAGAAACGGTGACTTGTGTCTCACTGCTTGGCAAAAATGTGGAATGCAATATTATTGAGTCAAACGTTATCTCCTTTGACCATGCAAAGATACTTGCATATGCTATAGATAAAATACGGGAGAAAAACTAATGAATTTTTGCAACAGCAAATCAAAATAAGCGGATTTCAAAATAGAGGAACAATCAATGAAAAAGTTATTTGCCTTTCTATTAACTGCTTGCATTTTATTAACAGTAACAATAATTCCCCAGAGCGAAGTAGGGACAGATACCGGCCTTACTTCTCTCTTTAACGAGTTATATTCCATAAACGGTTCAAGTCAGATAATATTAGTAACCAATGAAAAAGAGAGCCAATTTAAAGCTACTGTCGAGGCTTATGAAAAGACAAATGCTGGGTGGATAAAAAGTTTGCCTTCAATGAATGCTGTAATTGGTAAAAACGGCTTTTCCATGGCTAAGAAGGAAGGAGACCTTAAGGCACCTGCCGGAATATTCCGTATCGGAACAGCATTTGGAATGCCCGACACACCTTCCATTACAAAGCTTCCATATATAAGTACAACCACAAGCGATTATTGGATAGATGATGTCACATCTGCCGATTACAACAAGTGGGTAAAATATAGCGGCGACCCGTACACCAGATGGAAATCCTTTGAAAAGCTTAGGATAACACGGTATAAATATGCATTTGTAATTGAATACAATATGGACCCGATAATAAAAGGCAATGGCAGTGCCATTTTCTTTCATATATGGAAAGGCTCAGATATCAGCACAAGCGGGTGCACAGCAGTATCCGAGTCCAATATATTAAAGCTCCTGGGCTGGTTAAACCCTGACAAAAATCCTTTAATTATACAGGGAACCAAAGCAATGCTTTCAAATATGATGAAGGATGCAGGAAATAAAGCTTTATATCCCATAAAAATAAAAGTCAATAATAATGAAGTACCTTTGAATGTTCCTCCAAGGATTATTAACGGAAGGGTTCTTATACCGGTAAGGTCTGTTTTTGAAAAATTAGGTGCTAAAGTATCCTGGGAACAATCCACAGGCAAAATCACTATCTCAAAAAATTCCACCACAATAGAATTAACTGTCGGAAGTAGCGTTGCATATATCGGTATGAACCAGTTACCCCTTGACGTTCCCGCAACAATAATATTAGGCCGGACCGTTGTTCCTTTAAGGTTCATTGCCGAAAACATTGGCTTAGACGTGTCCTGGGACCAAACTAAAAGGCTTGTGTCCATTGACGGTACAATATAGGCTTCATTCTATCCTGTCGTATACCTGTCTACACGCCAAGTTCCATTATTATCTTTAACAAGTATGACATAAAAGAATGTACTGGTAGATGGATACTGTGACGAAGTTTTTACTGTCTCCATATCAACCGATACCCCATATACCAATGTTGGTTCAGCGTTTTCAATTCTAAGGTACTCAGTGTTTTCAACAAGTTTTATTTCTTTTGCCTTTGCCCATTTCATTCCCCACACATCATTATCATGAACCAGATTTTTATTATGGTATTCTGTTGAAAGGGCCATCATCGTCTCATAATCGGATTTCTCAAAAGATATAAAATACTTCTCAATAACACTTAATGCCGTACGCTTCTCATCAGGCAACCTTAAAATATATGGCTTGCTGTTCTCATCATAAAAAACATTGTAGTCATTATCAGAAGTTTTCTCAATAGAAACTATTTTCTTTCCTAAAGCTGCTTTATCCCAAATTTCAGGTTTTGAAACCCAATCAAGCTTCAATCGATAAACGCTGCCGTTAAGATAATATGCATAACCGTCATAAACAGTAATAAACGAGCCGTCTATATCAGCCATTTTTATGTTTTTCGTAAGTTCGGTATCCAGTCTGCATACAGGGCGTGGGAATGCTCCGTCATTTGTCCATCCCTCAAAATACAGATATCCATTATCATAGCATAAATGCCTTCCACCGCTATACTGTGTATTAAAGGTCCTCCTATCACTTCCATCCTCCCTGATGCTGACAATAACATTTCTCTTAAAGTCCATTACATCTGTTCCTGCATATCCCATAAAAACTATTCTATCACCAGCCGGGAAAATTACTGCACTATTATTGCGATAAGCCACCAGTTCATCGAGTATTTCCGTACTCCCTTGACCATTCTTACGACAAAGCCTTCCGACATAATTATCCAGTGGAATTACACCTCCACGTGGAATTTGTTCAATATAATAGGTCCATCCATCCTTTTCCCATAACCTGTTATCTATTGAAGAAGGAGAACCATCATTTTGTGTATCTGTCTCGGTTTCATATGATTTAAGTGATTTGTCAGTTTCCTCAAGCACTTTATATATTCTTTCTTTCTCTGTACCGTCATTACTCTCAGATTTTATATTTTCACCTATACTGCCGTCAGCATTGTTTTGACCGTTAGTCAACAGAATTGCACCAATAACAATGAGAATTATAATGCTTGCAATACCGATAAGAACTCCGGTTTTTTTAAACCGCATAATTCCTTTGATCCTGCTCCTTATGTTGCTTTCTCCAAAAGCCAGTAATCCTCCGTTTAAAATTATATTTTTCTTAGCTGCAAGTTTGATTAATGACGATGCATATTCACTCCTTATATCAGTATCGAATAATGAAAGAACCTTCTCATCACATGCCATTTCCAAATCCTTTTGAAACAATATAAAACTAAGCCACATAACGGGATTAAACCAGTGCAGGCATAAAGCCAAAACAAACAACGGTTTGAAAATATAATCAAATCTTTTAATATGAACAAGCTCATGAGTAATAATATACGCCAGCTCAGACTCAGTACAGCCCTCTGCAATTTCCAGCGGCAAAATAATGCGTGGTTTTATGAGGCCAAACACAACAGGGGTATGTATTCTGTCCGATGTAAAGATTCGTATCTTTCGAGTTAATTTTAACTTCTTGCTGCATTGTAAAACCATATCGTCATTATTATAAAGAACTGCCTCATTAAGCCTATGTGATGTACGCAAATATGCATATATACTAAATATGAATAAACCCGCTGCTCCTATAAGCCATATCCATGAAAAAACAAATGTAAGCACCTGTATCGGATCAGCCGATGCTTGAGGATTTGGCAAAAGTACAGAGCTATTTATGCCATTCATTAAAGAATTACCGGACATGTCCCATGACACATTGTCTTGTTGGGCCATATTTGATGAATTGCTATGGTATTCATTATATATATAACTTTGAGAATCTATTTCCGTATGTAACGGTATTACGTTGAATATGCTGAACATGGATGGAAGTGAAAAAGGAACAAGTAGTCTTATAAGCACTATTGCCCACAAGGCATAGAAAAATGTTTTATTGAAATATCTGCCGAGCACCCATCTCAACAATACTATCAATAAAGCTACGATTGAAGCTGTAATACTCATATTAATCAACGAATTAAAAATATATTCAAGCATGCTTATTTCTCCTTCTTGCCATATTCTTCAATTATCTTCTTCAATTCATCAACCTCATCCTTGCTCAATTTTTCCTTCTGAAGGAATGCTGTAAAGAAAAGCTTTAAGGATCCGTTATAAACCTTATCCAAATGCTCTTCTGTCTCCGACCGCATAACCTGTTCCCTGCTTATCAATGAATAGACTATGGAATCTACATTCTTTATAGCACCGCGTTCACACAACCTGCGAATAACAGTATATGTCGTAGACTTTTTCCAACCAAGCTCCTGGTTTGCCAGTTTAACCAACTCTGTACTCGGTATTGGTGAATGTTCCCATATAATATTCATAAACTTGTATTCTGCATCAAATATTTTGATTCTCTCCATATGCAACACTCCTGTAGTCTAATGCGTTAAACCTAGTTATAGTTTAACGCATTAAACCATTAATGTCAACAGAAAAAAAATGTTGATTATGCACCAAAATTGTTTTCATTTCTATATAATTATAGGACTCAAAAATAGATTTGATTTCGAATAAATCTAATAGATAGATATATATAAGTCCTAAGTCATCAGGTTAACACTGTAAATTTATTACTATTATCCAAACATTTACAATAGGAGGGTAAAAAATGTTTAAAAAATTTCTCTTAGGATTAGTCTTGATTATTGTTGTTATGTCCCTTAGTTTCACGTTGTGCTTTGGGGACAATCCAATCGTGCAAACCATTTATACAGCAGATCCTGCTCCCATGATTTTTGACGATACTTGCTACCTGTATACAACCCATGATGAAGATGTAACAGTAAACAACTTTTATACCATGAATGATTGGAGATGCTATTCGTCAAAAGATATGGTGAATTGGACGGATCACGGATCACCATTGTCTTACAAAACATTCAGTTGGGCACAAGGCGATGCCTGGGCTCCTCAGACTATCTACGCCAACGGCAAGTTTTATATGTATGTTCCTATGACCAGAGCAAATGCCGGGGGAGCAAGGGTTATCGGTGTAGCGGTATCCGACAGTCCTACTGGACCGTTTAAGGATGCTCTCGGTAAGCCTTTAATAACAAACAACGGTGCTTCGGATATAGATCCTTCCGTATTTATTGATGATGATGGACAAGCATATTTATATTGGGGAAACGGAACTCTTTACGGTGTTAAATTGAACAAGGATATGATATCCTACTCAGGAAGCATTTTCCAGTCAAAGCCAAATGGTTTTATAGAAGGACCTTGGTTTTACAAACGTAATAATTTGTACTACATGGTATACGCAGGAATGGGTAACGGAAATGAAAATATACAATATGCAACAAGCAACAGTCCTACCGGACCATGGACACACAGGGGCACTATTATGGGTAGTCAAAACAGCTTTACAAACCATCCCGGAGTAATTGATTTTAAAGGAAACTCATATTTCTTTTATCATACAGGCAATCTGCCCGGAGGAGGCAGTTATAAACGTTCCGTATGTGTGGAACAATTCAGCTACAAATCTGATGGATCGATCCCAAGCATTTCTATGACAAAGGATGGTCCTGAACAGATAGGAAGTCTTAATCCATATATTCAAACCGAAGCAGAAACAATTTGTTGGAGTTCAGGTGTTAAAACCGAAGTGTGCAGCGAGGGCGGAATGAATGTTTGCTTTATTGAAAATGGTGATTACATAAAAGTAAAGGGTGTTGATTTCGGTTCCGGAGCAGAATCCTTTGAAGCAAGAGTAGCTTCAGCAACCAGCGGCGGAAGCATTGAGATCCGTCTTGACAGCCCAACCGGAAAATTGGTTGGAACCTGTGTCATATCGGGTACAGGCGGCTGGCAGACCTGGGTCACCAAATCCTGTACTATAAGCGGTGCAACAGGGAAGCATGATCTATACTTTAAATTTACAGGTGGAAGTGGAAACTTGTTCAATTTTAACTGGTGGAAATTCACCGGTATAGATCCTGATGCTACACCAACTCCTACGCCCCTTCCTACACCGACTCCAGAACCAAATTCAGCTTTTAATCAGACTGAAGCCGAAGATTTCAGCGAAATGTCAGGTATTGAGGTTGAAGAATGCAGCGAGGGCGGACAAGATGTAGGATATATCGAAAATGGAGATTATGTTGTATATAAAAATATTAATTTTAAAAACGGTGCAGAAAGTTTTGAGGCTAGAGTAGCCAGTGCCACCAGTGGAGGTACTATTGAGATAAGGCTTGATGGCACAACAGGTCCTTTGGTAGGAACCTGTAAAGTTGAAGGAACCGGAGGTTGGCAGACCTGGGCTACAGTGACATGTGATATCAGCGGAGCAAGCGGAGTTCATGATCTTTATTTAGTATTCAAAGGAGGAGAAAGTTACCTGTTTAATATAAACTGGTGGAAGTTCAAAGCCTCTGAGACTGCACCTACACCAACATCTTCACCGGTAAAAAGTATTGATATTAATAAAGACGGCATTATAAATATGGCTGATGTAATAATTATTGCTGGTAAATTCAATACTGTTGTTGGAGACCCAAAATATGATGAGGCATGTGACTTGAACAGTGACGGTGCAATCAATATGTCCGATGTAATAATTATTGCAGGTAAATTCAATACTGTTGTTAAAGATACAAATGTTCCAATTGCAAAAGCATCTACTGCGACACTAATGATCATGTTTATTGGTGCAGGTACAGTTATTAAATACTTGAAACCGAAAAAGTAAATATAAATGATTCGCATTGAGTCAATCCGATTTATAACAGAAAAGGAATACACCATTGCTATTATTGTATTCCTTTTCTTGTTTTCTACACTCAGATATTACTAACACTTTGTCCTCTTGATATATAAGGCGGGTATGTATTTATATCTTCTTTTTGAATTTTTCTATTATCAAACAATTCATAATTCGGTGTTTGATTTACCGAGCTATTTCCGGAGTTCCCGCACAGTGCTATTTTCTCTCCGCGATTTACTCGCTGACCGACAGAAACATTAATACTGTTGGGTTTCAAGTGTGCCAAAAGAGAGTACTCATCTTTGGCATGGTGAATAAGTATATAGTTTCCACGGATATCACGAGCAGCACAAGCAGCTCTTCTATCCACAGTAATCTTGCTGTCCGGGTTCCAATCGCTAACTTCTATTACAACTCCATCTGCAGGTGCAAATATTTCTTTGCCATAACAGTAAAAAGATTCAGGTTTCGTTTCATCACCGTTAAAACTTTTTCCATTTTTATCTAAAATAATAAAGTCATATGCATATCTCTGTGTTGGAATATCCCAAGAATGTGAATCAATCTGCATCTCTCCACCATTAACAACTGTCCATATTCCCTGAAAAGGTAAAGAGTATTTAAACGAACACGAATAGCTGTCTTTATCGGGCAGTTTTCCTTTATATTTTTGCTCTAACTTTATAATTCCCCACATCTGTTTAAACGACTGAATTAGAATACTAGGTTTCATCGGTATCACTCCTTTCTTGATTCCACCTAACATTACTGGTTGGAGTAGGTGTATTTGAAGGCACAGTGTTCGGTTAGTATAAGTTGGGGAAATTGCCTGACATATACAACAATGTAATCATTCTCAAAGTGTTTCCATAGTAATCGTATGGGTCATTCTTAAGCTTTACAGCCTCATTAAACATAATCCTTCCGAAATCCAAATCCGAACCGGTTAAGTATCCTGTTGCCGCTGTAGCTACAAAAGTAGTATTATGGTATAATCCGGTTTTTTCTCCTGTCAATGAATAACCGTCTACAATATTTTCGGCACCAACTGTTTTGAAAAATGCATTTGTCTTTTCGCAGTATTCCTTAGCCTCTTCAGTACCGTACCATGAATAATCCAATGCAATTCTCCAAGGTGTTCTTGCTGCATCATAGCTATATTCATACTTTGCATTGCCATTCCAAACATTAAGTTTTTGAGCCGTTCCGTCATACTTACACCAGTCCGGAACCAATCCTGTTCCATTGTTGTATTTTTCAATTTGGTTAAGTATTATATCATAACACTTGTCCAAAACTTTTAGCCAATCTTGATTACCTGTAAAATCTGCATAAATTCTATACCAGGCAGGAACAAAATAGCATGGATTCAAAGCCTCAGAACCTCCCCACTCTCCGGGCTTCAAAACATAAGTTCCTGGTTCTACACAGTATTTATATAGATTGTTTATATATGTTTTTGCTTCCTGTTCGTAGTTAATTACACCGTTTGATCCCCATCTTTTATGGGCAAATACGAGAGCTGTTGCCATATCTTCATCGCCATCTGTTGCAGCCCCACTTCCTGCAACATCTCCATCTTTATCAATTGACCAATGCATAAGACCATGTTCATTAAAATATTTCTTGGCATATCGATAAAGGTCATCAAACAAATCTCTCTCATTAAAATATACAGAAAGAAGCATACCATAGCCCATACCTTCAGAGCATGTTGTGAACTCCTGACTTTCAGAGGTCTGTACTCTTTTGTAACCGCCTGCTCCACTTGAGGTTATACATTTGCTTTTCCATTCTTCCCAATCCCTTAATAGCATGGCATTGGTACTTGCCTGATCAGACGCCAAAGAACTAATGCCATAAGGATATGGATTGGCAGAAGGTAAAGACGCTGCTTCAGCTGAATTTTTATTGTATTTTTTCATATATGTTAATCCCCCTAAACAATGATTTAATTGGACTCTATTATTCAGAATTCATCGTATCCTACATTTACTTCTCATCTAAAACTTAAATTTGAAATAACTGTATTTTATTTCTTCGCCTATTTTCATTCAGACTTTCTCAATATAATTATACTTTTTCTCAAATATTCAAAACAATTGCATATATTAATTTTTATTGTATTTTATTATTTTCGCTTGTTATATTTTATAATAAAATAAAGTCACTTCAACATGACCCCAAAATCATACCGTGAAAATTTACAGCTTTTTAATAATGTCAACAAAAATAGCCGTTACACCAATTTCTTAGTGCAACAGCCTTTTTCAGTAAGTAACAAGCTAACTTTTTGAGCTTGTTAGTATGTATAGTTAAACTTTGTAGCAATCATAACAATATCAAGCATATTAATAACACCATCATTATTTAAGTCACAGTCCTTGTTATAATTACTATCTGAAGCAGTAGCATTGAAACGGGAAGCTATTAATACAACATCAGCCATATTTACAGCTCTGTCTCCATTAATATCTTCAGGTACCTGCTTAACATTATTTGTTGGAGTAGGTGTATTTGAAGGTGCCGTGTTCGGTGAGTACAAGTTGGGGAAATTACCTGACATATACAACAATGTAAGCATTCTCAAAGTGTTTCCATAGTAATCGTATGGCTCTTCATCCTTAAGTTTTACAGCCTCATTAAACATAATCCTCCCGAAATCCGGATCAGAGCCGGTTAAGTATCCTGTTGCAGCTGTAGCTACAAAAGTAGGATTATGGTATAATCCAATTTTTTCTCCTGTCAATGAATAACCGTCTACAATATTTTCGGCACCAACTGTTTTAAAAAATGCATTTGTCATTTCGCAGTATTCCTTAGCCTTTTCAGTACCGTACCATGAATAATCCAATGCAATTCTCCAAGGCATTCTTGCTGCATCATAGCTATATTCATACTTCGCACTGCCATTCCAAACATTAAGTTTTTGAGCAGTTCCGTCAGCCTTACACCAGTCCGGAACCAATCCTGTCCCATTGTTGTATTTTCCAATTTGGTTAAGTATTATATCATAACACTTGTCCACTACTTTTAGCCAATCTTGATTACCTGTAAAATCCGCATAAATTCTATACCAGGCGGGAACAAAATAGCACGGATTCAAAGCGTCAGAGCCTCCCCACTCCCCGGGCTTCAAGACATAAGTTCCTGGCTCTACACAGTATTTATATAGATTATTTATATATGTTTTTGCTTCCTGTTCGTAGTTAATTGCACCGTTTGATCCCCATCTTTTATGGGCAAATACGAGAGCTGTTGCCATATCTTCATCGCCATCTGTTGCGGGCCCACTTCCTGCAACAACCCCGTCTTTATCTATTGACCAATGCATAAGACCATGTCCATTAAAATATTTCTTGGCATATCGATAAAGGTCATCAAACAAATCCCTCTCATTAAAATATACGGCAAGAAGCATACCATAGCCCATACCTTCAGAGCATGTTGTAAACTCCTGATTTCCGGAGGTCTGTACTCTTTTGTAACCGCCCGCTCCACTTGATGTTATACGTTTGCTTTTCCATTCTTCCCAATCCCTTAATAGCATGGCATTGGTACTTGCCTGATCAGACGCCAAAGAACTAATGCCATAAGGATATGGATTGGCAGAAGGTAAAGACGCTGCCTCAGCTGAATATATATTGGCTTGTATCAGACATACAATTAAAATGCCTGTAATTATGTATTTCAAATATCTTTTCATGTATGTTAATCCTCCTTTTAACTTTGATTTATTGGACTCTATTATTCAGAATTTATCGTATCCTACATTACCTCCCATCTAAAACTTAAATTTGCAATAACTGTATTTTATTTCTTCACCTCCTGTACAAACCTTATTAATCCTAATTTCATTCAGACTTTCTCAATATAATTATACTTTTTCTCAAATATTCAAAACAATTGCATATATTATTTTTTATTGCACTATATTATTTTCGATTGTTATATTTTATAATAAATTATAAGAAGAATATTGAGAGAGGGTATATGATGAAAGAAGAAAGTCAAAACCTCATAAATCCATATATTATTAACTGCAATAACATTAATGAGGAAACCCATTCGTGGCCTGTAGGGATACTTTATAACCGAAGGATAGTAATGCTTTATGAACTTGAACTGATCACAGGAGGATCCGGCAAAATATTTACCGATGGAAAATGGCTTGAAGCTTCTAAAGGAGACATTTTCTTCAGAAAGCCGGGTATGGACGTTCAGGGAATCTCAGGTTACTATTTTTGTACTATTATATTTGATCCTGTCTATAGTAAATCCCGTAAAGATATTTACAATTCCAAAGTGCCGTATTGGCTGACAGGCGAAAAAGAAAGGCTTCCTGATGTGGATTTTTTCGATAACATTCCCCCTAAATTCAGTACCCCAAACTTCAATGAATATCTACAGCTTTTTTTAAACATATTCAATATCTGGTCCCAAAAAAATATTAAAAATCAGTTATCTATGAAGATTGATTTATTAAAAATATTTGCTATGCTAAACAAAGAGTTGAATACTCAATCAATTGCTTTTAAAAACCAATCGGTAAAGAACAATTATAAAAAAATAATGCTCTGCAAAAACTATATTGACAATAATTTATATAGTTCTTTTTCACTTGACAGCCTTGCCGATATGTGCGGACTAAGCCGAACATTTTTTTGCAGGATATTTGGAGAAATCATCGGTCAGCCGCCTTTTGAATATATTATTAATCAAAAGTTGAGCATAGCAAAAATGCTCCTATCTACAACCAATATGAGCATAAAGGAAATATCGTCTTCCTGTGGATTTAGTGATGTTACATATTTTTACAGATTATTTAGGAAACACTTCAAAATGACCCCCAAATCATACCGCGAAAATTTACAGCTTTTTGATAATGTCAATTAAATCATCCCGGGTTTACGATTCATTGGGGTCTTAAAAAGATCTATATTGAGTTTGCCTGTGGAATCAAGCTCGGCTAAAAAAACATCTTCTGCTCTTGAAGCACCTAATTTTTTAATCTCCTTGTCCAGCCATGCGTTATCAAGCTTGGCAAATTTTAGATTGTTGTGTTGTATTTCACCATCAATGATAAGGGGTAAGGTTATTCCTTCGTACTGTGTATCGAGCTTCAAGTCGTTAGGTGTAACAGGACGGCTCTGGGATGTAGGGATTACCGAAAGATTGCCATCAGGCTCTAGTATTGCAAATTCCACATCTGAGACCTTTGTATATCCCTGTAATCTTAATAAGGATAGCAAAAAAGGCAGGTTCATCCTGTTTCTTTTCAAAGCTTCCTTATCAACTTTGCCATTCACAATAATAATGTCCGGTTTTGTATCAATGTTATAGAATTTTTTCCGTAATGATAAGTAGCCAATAATAATAGTAACAAGTGCTATTGTTAATGAGCCCAAGAATGCTTTTGAGCTGATTTTATATACCAGTGGCTCTGCCGCCACATTTGCCAATATCATTAATGCAGTAAAATCATAAGAGGTCAATTGGGATATGGATTTCTTACCGATAAGCCTTATGCAAAACCACGAAAAAAGCAATACGATAACACAACGAGCTATATAAACAAGAGCTTCCATTTTAACCTCCTTATGGTTGGGGCACAACCTTGGTAAAGTTATTCCAAAGTTCTAATGTTGATAAAGATAGACTCACTGTTTCTGTAGTATCTTTTGTCTTTATAGCACCTTTGATTCTCGAGAGATTATCTAAAAAGATGGAATAATCAGCTTCAGCATAGTTAATTGCAAGCAGATGCTTTACCATGTCCCAGGCCTTAAAAAGTTTATTTACTGAGTCTTCAGCATCTTCCCATTTATCCTGTTGAGCATACTGAATTAGGTTGTTTAACTCATTTACTATAGACTTTCCTGAAGGTAAAATGGCATTTTGAACAGTAAAATATGCTATAAACAATAAAAGAATTAGTCCAAAAAGTGAATATGTAATGGTCTTGTTTCGCAATTTGTTTCCTCCCATATAAAAAACTACATATATAAATATTGACTTAATATAGTGTAATTAAACATTTCATAAAGGCAAATATTGCTGTTATAGCCATCATTTTTTTGTAACTCAATCAATCATATTTCATATAATAATGTGAGAATGATTATTTAACAGGTATAATATGGTAGTTATTGCATGTACCTAGTGCTGCATACAACATATTTCTTAGACATATACTACACATGAAGGGATGTGAAGTTGATGCAGTTTCTCAGTATTGGAGTTAACAAAGATACAGATGATGTAATTGAAGGAATAAAAAACGAGTTGAAAAAAAATAAAACAAACCATTTTCAGTACTCTATTCAAAATGAAGTTAATTCCAATGGCTCAAATTATATAGTTTGTAGTTATAAAAGCGATAGAAATGAAGATAATGAGGATGCTGATGACCCCGATTCCATTAAGAAAACTCTTATTTTATATATTTCAAACGCTCTGGCAGATTATATAATAAAAAAATATGAAGAGAAATTAATAATTAGAACCATCAGCAGCAATTATTGTTATTTTAATTCTGTTGAAAAGAAAGAAATATTAGCCTTAGCAAAAAAAATCATAAAATCTGATGATAAAAATTTATTAAGCAGCTTGTTTCACATAAGAAGGCATAACTTAATAGTTAAAAAGCTTTTAGACTACTTTGACAACTCCAACAGTATTATACTTGACGGTTTTGTTAATTTTAGGCTTAAAGATTATGTAAAAGATTTGGAAGAAGTTGTTGATAAGGCTGTAGATGACTATCTTATGGTTCGTGAATACAACGAATTTATAAGGCTTTTAAGATATTTCGTTGATAATCAGAATCCAAAGTTTAATTTGATTCATGTAGTTACAAGCTTTGATAACAAATATATCCTGCTTGATGAGACCAAAAGGGAAATAACTAATGAATGCATACGTGAGTTTGTAAATGAGATATCTATGGGCGAAATAAACTATGATGATCTGCTTGTAAGCTCACTAATAACGTTAGCACCAAGGAAAATAGTACTTCATGGCACAAGGTATTTTAAAAACAAAGAACTTTTAGAAACAATAAAAAATGTTTTTTATGGAAAAGTTTCAATATGTAGTGATTGCGATATTTGCCATCTAAAAATGGCAAAATCCAACAACAAAAGCTCACGTATAAACATGGAAAATAAATAAAAGACAAAAAACCAAAAATTTCATCATTTATTTTTCATATATATATTGACAAGTTAAAATCTAATGATACAATATATTGTGTAATGTTTATTTTTTTCAAAACATTACCCATTATTCCAGGTTTATATTTAATTTTATAAATTTAGCACAAAAGATAATATTTTGGAACTACAAATGAAAAAGTTGTTAAAAATAACAAATGAAGAATTATCCGGGGGAAGAAAAGAGAGTTGGTACTCTCTTTTTCCCATTTATAAAGAAATATTTTTTCTGATTTTGATCATTATTCTGATGCATTAAGGACACTTCGTAGTGAAAAAGGCATTTTAGGGAATATTTTTGCTCAGTCAATGCCAAGATTCAACAACCCTGTAAACCTTAGAAAGGTTATCAATATGATTGATGAAGAAGAATGGACCGCATTAGATGTGGATGTTAAAGGCGAAGCCTTTGAAGGACTCCTTGAAAAGGCTGCCAGTGAGGGCAAAAAAGGTGCCGGACAGTACTTTACACTCAGAGTGCTCATTCAGTCTATAGTAAGATTAATGAAGCCCGACCCAAGACAAATTAACGATTTTACCATTTGTGACCCAGCATGTGGCTCAGGGGGCTTTTTAGTTTGTGCCTATGAATGGTTAATGAAGGAAACAAAAGGTGTTCTGGATAGAAAAGATATAAAGAGAATTAAGACTGCAACATATTATGGACAGGATTTAGTTCCAAGACCAAGAAGGCTTGCATTGATGAATTTATATTTACATGGGCTTGAACCCAAAATATATTTGGGGGATTCGATTTACGAAGCAGACAGAGGCGAAAGGTATAACTGTATATTGACCAATCCCCCATTTGGAACAAAAGGTGCAAACCAGGTTCCTGACAGGGAGGATTTCACTATAGAAACAAGCAGTAAACAGCTAAATTTCGTACAGCATATTTTAACTATATTAAAGCCGGGTGGAAGAGCAACGGTTGTATTACCTGATAATTGCTTGTTTGAAGATAAGGCTGGAGAAGTTTTTGAAATACTTATGCATGATTGTAATTTGCATACTATTCTGAGGCTTCCTAGAGGAACTTTTACTCCATACAGTCAAGGAGTAAAAGCTAATGTTGTATTTTTCCAAAAAGGATTGCCTACTGAAAATGTATGGATTTATGATACCCGCTCAAATGTTCCGGGAATAACTAAGAAAGACAGACCATTGACGGCTCAACATTTTGAAGAGTTTGAGAAGTGTTATAGAAATGATCCTAATGGCAGAAGTGAAAGAAAAGATTTAGGACTGGAAGGGAGATTTAGGAAATTTCATATCAGTGAAATTAAAGAGAGAAATTATAAGCTTGATATAACCTGGCTGAAGGACGAGAGTCTGGAAGATGCAGATGAAATGCCTGAACCTCAGGATTTGGTGAGCGAAGCAGTGGCAGAATTGGAAGCTGCGGTTGATGATTTGAAAGAAATCCTCAGATTGATTGAATCAGGCGAGGAGGGTATGGAATGAAAAGTACAGGTGACTTGCGAGTTGACCAAATAATGCCACCTTTGTCAAAAAAATGGTTGGTCTTACCATTTGAAGATAGCATTGAGAAAGACAATCTTTCAATAAAAAAATTAAAAATTACTGAAATAAATAAAGAAGGAAAGCTACCAGCAAGCAGGAACACTTTATCTGTATTTCATTAAATGGTGCAAATGAAGTTATTGCTACTCGCGTTGTTTCAGTTGGACTGGTGGATAAAACCCATGTTCACCCACGTGAAGTTTTTGCAGAACCTATTGTAGACAGGGCATCGGCGATAATTGTAGCTCATAATCACACAGTTGAAAGTTTATACCCAAGCAAGGAAGATTATGCAGTTACAAAACGTTTGAAGGATGCCGGAGAAATACTTGGAATACGTTTAGCTGATCATATTATATTTAATCAGAAGGGATATTATAGTTTTTTGGAACATAATGAACTGTAAATTAAATTAACATTAATATTTGGGAGTGTAAATAATTTTGTGTATTGGGATTTTATGTAAATCCTTCTTTAGCA
>DAOOVO010000083.1:0-18182 GCA_035370245.1 Pseudobacteroides sp. | reverse complement strand
TATTCCCAATAACCTCTTAATATACTTCTTCATATTGGCCTCCTTTCAACCATTTATTAAAACCCAAAATCATCACTTATGGCTATATCAATAATAAACGGTATTTTATCATATATCCTTTCCACTGTTTCCTCTTCATCTTCCATAATAAGATAATATTTCTTCGTTTTATCATATTTTCTGTTCTTCAATACAAACTTTTCCCTGAAACTTCTGTCCTCATAAGTTTCCGACTTGCTGTCAGCAATAATTATATTCTCATTTGATATCCGATTATTATCTTCATCTACAAAATATACTTTAAGCCTCAATGGAACACGCTTATCCTCTATCTTCTCAGTCTGGAAGAATTCCAGATAAGATATGGTGTTAGTTATTTTTCTTGTTATGCTTGTAAGTTTCACATCTACTTTTGTCACTTCATTTTTACTATCCTTACTCCTATCATTCTTAAACTTAATAATAGGAATAAGAATCTCCTGCAAAGATGTGCCACCATGTACATAGTTGGCTCCTGTACCCTGCACCTTAAACCTGTTTACTCCCCTTGGAGAAATATATTTAAGGTTGGTACCAGGTCCAAGTAAATACTCCATATCAAAGGTTAAGGTGCCATCCAACTCTAAAGTATTCGTACTCAATATAAACCGTCTGTTTTCATAGGCATCTTCGATAGAACCTTTTACCACTTTCTCGCTTTCAATAATGTTTCCACGTTTATATATAAATCCGTGGTCGGCAGTTATAATGATATTTGTTGCTGTAACATTATTTACAAGATTATTTATTAACAGCATTAATTCTTTAAATGCTTCTTCCACAGCATCAAAAACTTCTCTCTCGGTTTTGCTATTGTCCCCTCTTGCATCAATAGTATTATGATATATATAAATCAATTCTTTCCCGCCGAAAGTTTTACGCATATCATCCCGCTTCATATCAATAACATCCATAAACTGTACTGCTATTGATTCCTGACTGTAATTATTTAGAATTCTATTCCTGTTATCCGTTCCCTCTGAAGATATGCCGTCTACATATGCCTTATAATCCCCATCTAATGTAATAGCCTTATGGGGTAAAAGGGATGCCATGCCAAGGCGGGTGCTGGATGGTATACAGCCTTGCATATATACAATCTCTGTAGACCCTTTCCTTTCTTTGTTGAGCATATCACAAAACTCCCTGGCAACATCATATCTAAGCGCATCTGAAATAATAACAAATACCCTTTCTCTACGATTTTTAAATGGTTTTATGTACGTATTGTAAAAGTCCTTCTGCATAATCATACCGGGAATTGTCCAATTTCCATTTAAAGTTTCCAAACTATCGGACCACTTAATAGAGAGTGTATTGAGATAACCGTTAACATAGGTATTTTCAACCTTATCCCTTAATTCCATCAGCAGTTCCTTGTTTTGCAGTCTGTCGAAAGAAGTATAGAATTTTCTGTAGGCAGTATCCAGTTCATAATACTGCTCCGCATATCTTTTAGCAAACTCCAAAGGGGTATACTGTCGTATATTCTGGCTAACGTCCTTCCAGCAGTCAAATAACTCTATAGCCCAGTAGATACACTCATATTCTGATTTAAACAAATTGTACCAGTGCTTTGTCCTCCTGGCTTGAATAATATCCTTATATCTTTCAAACTCTCCGATATCAGAAAGAAGTTGTTCTGTGAGTTTCCTAATAATTGCTTCGTCAAAGGCTTTGAAAGTGTCACAGTTGATGTAGTCCTCTATTTCCCATTTATTAATATATTCTTGCACTTTTAGTTTCCCTTCCATGCTGTTTGCCAACCTGTCATAAGCAGCAAAGTAAAAGGAGTGGTTCATGAAGTTGCTCAAGAATACTACACAGTCAGCCTTCCTTGAAGAAACATATTTTCTCCATGTATCAGGTAATTCACCGCTAAGGCAATACGCTACATTTGTAACCAGCATGAATATAGCCAGTTTCTCAAGAGTAGGCTCCTTATCACTATACCCATAATATTTATCAGCAAGTTTCCACAGTACGTCTAATCTTCCAAACTTCTCGACAGCCTCCAGGTACTTGTTGTTCTCCAAATTTTCTTCCATCAGAAGTACCCTTAAAACTTCATCAAAATCCGGATAAGGCAGTCTGCATAATGCCGATAGCACAGCCACATCTACTATTTCTTCCGTGTATCTTTCTATTTCATACCCTTTGAAAATTCTACATCTGTCCTTATTGTTAAAGAATTTTATATACTTTCTGAATGTACTTTTTAAACTATCATCTGAAATATTTAAGTCCCTCATGATGACAGTAGCCTTGTCAGTAGAAAATTCCATACTGTATTTTAATATATCCAGTAAGTAATTCTCTCTTGGATTTGGTTTTCCAAAAGGTACATAAATAAGATAATTGGATTCAGTGTCTGCCTTTTCCAACTGGTACTTTACAAAAAAATAATCATTTTTAGTTAATTTAAGTATCTTTGCATTTTCAATGTCTAGTGCGTCTATATCTTCCTTAAATTCTTCTTCGTCATCATACCAAAAAACGATGTGGCGTTTCTTGCCTTCACTTAATTCCTTATTAAACGTGTCTTCAAGCAATGTTTTTATTTGTTTTAAATCCATATCACATCTACTCTTTCCTCTAAATTTTCGCCAGCAAATCCGCTTTCAACGGCTTCCTGCCTTCGCCCTGAGGTACCTCAATACCCTGGAATTTAGAATAATTTACACTTACACCATCGTCCAAGTCTATCTTTATCCTCTGGTTTGCAACATGAGCGATTACCTGGTCATACTGCAAACATTCTTCCATCTGTTTTAGTATCTTTTCTTTTTTCTTTCTTGCATTGGTTTTCTCTCTTTGAGATACATTGGAATCAATAATAATATCCAGCCTCTTAATCTCCGCTTCATAGGATTTTTGTAACTTATGCAGATAGTCGGTTCTCACCCTTGCCACCGTAAACTCATCATATCGGTGCATATAGATGAGGGCTTTAAAGCCATCCTGCTTGCCAGAATCAAAAAGCCAATAGATTGATTTTTTCTGGTATATCTGTACATGGTCCTTATAGAAATCCTTGAGGAAGTATCTTCTTATAGCCTGCCTTGCATCTTTTCATAAAACGCATGTCTTCAAACCTCTTAAACGGATTGGCAAAGATATTCTTTTCGACATCCTTCCTTGTATAGTTTTCTTTGCAGTATATGCTGGTCTTTTTCTCTACAACCAGTCCTCTATTCTTTCGATCACTGTAGAATTCAATAAAGTAATCCACAATGTCCTCCACCCTAACTCTTCCATTTTCATCAACATGGTCAAACATAGCCTTGAGAAGAACAGGTTTGTAGGAAAAACTCATATCCATTGTGTTTACCATTTCCATAAACTTATCCTTCATATTTGCAGGCGTAATCAAGTCCCAACCATATTGAGAAGCATACTTCCTAACCGTTTCCTCCCTGAAATATTTAAAGCTGCGTTTATCGCCTATCGGAACCTCCAAATCAGGTTTTATCTTTCCTTCTCGAATGTATTTTTCAATGGTTTCACTTTGGACATCCACCATTCTGACAAACTCAAGCTGCGATATCATATTTTTGACTTCTTCATGCCAATTAAACAAGTCAATCAATTCATAATCCGTCACATTCACAGGAAAATCCAGCAATACCTCCGGTTTCTCTCCTCTCATCAATAAATCCCGGTCAAACTCCATCTGTTTCTTCGGAGCAAGCACCAGTTGCCCGGGACGGTATTCTTTTATATTTAACAGCCTGTGAATGGAATACGGCATGTTAAACATATTTGCATTATCTATAAAATCAAATACCATAAGGTATTCCTTTCCTTCACATTTCCTCATTCCCCTGCCTAACTGCTGCATATAAAGAGTTTTTGACATTGTCGGTCTTGCCATGAAAAGCACTTCTATCTTCGGACTGTCCCATCCTTCATTGAGAAGGTCGCAAGCACAAAGCACGTTGATATCTCTGTTTTCGTAGTTATCCAATAAATCATCTCTTTTGTTCCTGTTCATTGTTCCCGAAACAGCTTCGCATTTTACTCCATTGTCCCTAAAAAGTCCGGCGATTTCCTCCGCATGTTTTACTGATGCACAAAACACAACGGTTTTCTTATTCTTCACATATTGCAAATATGTCTCAACAATAATTTTGTTTCTTTCCGGTACAAACAATTTGCTTTCAATATCCTGGGAATAATATTTGATACCATTGATTCTTACAGTAGAAAGGTCTATATTTGTTTTGACACGTATACAACGGATTGGAGTCAGTTCACCTATTTCAACTGCCGTCTTAAGGTCCAGTTTGTGTGCAACATTCTTGAACAGCTTCAGCAAATCTTCTCCGTCGGTCCTCTCGGGTGTTGCTGTGAGTCCAAGAGTAAATTTAGGCTTAAAATATCCCAGTATTTTCCTATATGAATCTGCAACACTGTGATGGCATTCATCAATAATTATATAGCCAAAATCTTCCGGTCTAAATTGGTCAAGATTCTGTACAACGCTCTGAATACTTGCACATACTATGTAAGCATCATTGTCCTTTTGTTCAGCCACATACAAGCCGCTTTTTTTATCAGACCAGATATTATTAAATGTTTTTTTAGCCTGGATCACAAGCTCACGGGTATGAGCCAGAAAAAGGGTTCTTTCACCAAAGTTCCTTGCATCACTGACTGCTGTCACTGTTTTTCCCGTTCCTGTAGCATGATACAAAAGTGCGATACTCTCTCCCCTGTCCCTCATCTTCTGAAGGTTTTCAACTGCAGACTGTTGGTGATCTTTCAGCTCAATTACCTCGCCCTTCTGCTTTGGCAAGTAATCCTCCAGCATCTTAAACTGGGGCATTTCGCCCATAAAAATCACTAACTCGTCCTTAACCTTTTCCTTCTGATTCTTTAACTGGCCGTCTGTCCATCTATATACTTTCCAATTGTTATATATCAAACTGTTCTGTTTCAGCAGGTCGTCATAATATTTATTTTTGGAAACCCTATGGGGAGCGTGAAATCCTTCTCCGTCAATCTCTATTGCTATTTTCAAGTTATCACTTTCGAAGGCAAAATCAATGAATCTACTTTTGCCGTATATATCCACAAAAGGATGCTGTACAGAAAAATATTGTGTTTTTTCCGGACCGTAAACCTCACTGAATATTTCCACAAACAAATCTTCAGCTCCACTTGCCAAGCTAGAAGTATATCTTATCTCATTTTCCACACCACACACCCCTATTCCACAATAACTTCCAACAAGTCAGCCAACTCATCCACGCTGTCTGTTTCATAATACTCTTGTAGTTCTTCATCCAATTTTATATCATTGAAATCCATGCAACTCACTTTAAAGTGAAATACTTAATATTTCATTTGGTTGCTTTTTCAAAATATTCGTTGTTAGCTAACCCATTTTTAACAATCTCTTCATATGCAAAACACTCAATTGACTCAACTAGGCATTTTGCATTACTACAATGACTAAACTTTTCAAATGTTGCTTTTTTAACTAAATAATACTGACCATCTACAATAACACAAGGACTTCCAATACCATCGAGATTTCCACGAAATTCAATATTCACAGCAAATCAACTCCCCCGATTCACATTTTACAAATGTTGCAAAACAACTAAACATTATGCTCATAATGATCATTCAGTTAGATAAGGCAAACTAGAATCTATACTCTTATCTTAACGCAAACTTTCTTTAACCTAATCAAATATTTTTATAAAATTCTTTTGGTCTTTCCTATAAACATAGCCATGTTTTTGATAAAATCTGTGAGCATTCAACCTATCATATCCAGATACTAATCTTACTCCACTATACCCGTTTTCTTTTGCCCAACATTCGAGGTTACTTATCAATAAATTACCAACACCAGCATTTCTATATTTTTCTTTTACTACAAAACCCAAAATATTTATTAAAGAATCAGAATAAAGCAATTCATATGGGCTTCCGTGAATATAACCAATTACCTCATTATCATGCTCAGCAACTAAAATTATATCCTTTGTGTTTTGGGTTATATATGCAATTCTCTCTTTAACCTTTTCAATTGGGTATAAATATCCTAACTCTTGATTTAATAAGTATATTTCATTATAATCTGTTACCTTTACTTCCCTAATATTTATTTGATCCATTTTAGCCACCCTTCAATTCACAATATTCTTCTAAACCTATCTGCTTCTATAATCAGTTTTAAGTTTTTATTTAAAATCATTATAATACTTTTTCTTTTATCATTGAAATTAAAAATGCTGATTCAATACTATCCTTTCTTCCAATCCATTATGATAAACAAAAAATAATTTTCTCTTGTAAAAAAACAGGTTTCGCTTTGTGAATAATCCTATGATGATTTGGGCAAATAACAATCAGATTGTTAGCATCATTATTGAGGGTCTCAACAAAAGGTTTTATATGGTGAGATTCTACAACATTGACTCTATAATTTGCACTAATATTTTCTCCACATATCTGGTAGCTATAATTATAAAGACGTTTCAAGGTTTCCCCTATTCCAAAATACGCAAAAAACCATATTTCAATACAAGGATTTGACCATCCTACACTGATATCATTTCTCGCAGCTTTTTCAATAATTGAATCAAACCCTTCTACTTGGTCTCGGTCAAGAACAATCCATGGAATACGATACTGCTGATCCTTTGAGACGAGGTCTTTGCATCTTGCTACTAAATCTACAGTTCGAGCTTTCTCAACTTTGATTACCAACCTATCTTTTAAGTTCTCAGGAATTATTTTTCTTAAGCCTTCGAAGTAGTTCTTTTCTGTTTCCTGCGTATCTGTTACTATTAAATAATATCCAAGTGTAGGTATTCTAGTAGATAGTGTTCTATTTCTATCCATTCTTTTACCTCTACGTTCCTTACCACTCATATTACTATTCCCCCTTCAGCATATCCAGTGCTTTTAGCGATGGAATAGCACCATATTTACCTAACAGATAGTTTTTTGCAAAGCTTTCATCCTTTCTTATTTTGGTTCCACTTTCATCTACAAAGTCTGCTAATGAATATAATGATGATATGCCATTTTTATCCTTTTCAACAAACCAAATTTCATCTCTTCTCAGCAAATCATTAGACAACTGCCATATATCATGAGTAGTAAAAATTAGCTGTGCATTTTTTTTATTTATTTCCGGATTTAAAAATGTCAAAATTATATTTCTAACAAGTAATGGATGCAGCCTTGCATTTAATTCATCAATGCAAAGTACACTGCCTTTCTCCATAACTTCCTGCAAGGAAGGAAAAAGTGCAAACATCTTAAGTGTTCCATTTGACTCATTTTTTAAAGGTATTGACGTCATTTCATTCGAATCAACCATTTTATGTAATGATTCTATAACATAAACTTTTTCATCATCTTTATCATTCTCGGTTTTGACTTCTTCAATACTAAATCCTTGAATCGACTCATCAAATGATGAAAAGAAATCAACTACCTTTTTTTGGACATTTTTATCATCTACAAAACCTTCCGGTATCATTCTTGATCTAAAAAAGTTTTCAGTTGGACCACCGAAGTCCACTATCTCGTTATCTATAAACCAATCTCTGATCATTTTTAACTTTGCAATCTTTAATTTAGCACCCAATGAAACAATAAGAACCTCTTTCTCTAAAGCAACACGAATATTTTCCGCACTGCTTTTTGGAATTCCTGGCAACTCAAGTTCTTGACCTTTTTTTCTATAAAACACTGTCTTATATTCTCGTGCAGTTTTTGCTTTTACATAAAGCCATTCTTCTAAAACTTCATGTTGATTAACAGAAAAACCATATTGATAGGATTTCTGATGATGATCGTTGGAATCTATAAAAAACACTTCAAAAGTTGACTCATTTTCACGACTCTGCTTGTCAAACAAGAATGGTGTTACTCTTGCATATTGGTTATCATTCTTTTGCTTACTGTTGCTTTCTCCTCCAAATTTAAACGATTCACTTACATAATAACTCATGAATTTAAATGCATCATAAACAATTGAGTTACTTTCTCAATTAATTGTATATTTTGTTATCAAGAGTGTGATTTAGTATTATCCTCAATTCGACCACTTATCAATTCTTTTTTTATTTATTACTGCATCTGACATATACGAGCATATAGAGCTTAATTAATTACCACCTTCAATCAACCCTTGAAGATAGTCCTTAATATCCTGTTGTCTAGCCCAATAAGAAACATTTTCAGGTATTACATCATTTCTCTGAATCTCAAAATCACTGCCCGAATTCAAAATCAAAATTCTTTTGCCGGATTTAAGATTAATTTCTATGCCCGACTCAGGCGTTGTTCCTGCAAAATCTTTGTTAACTCTTATATCACCCACCTGATTAAACCACTTAATTATATTGTCTATCATTGCTACATCTTCTATCTTTTTTGTTCCTGCACTCCCATAAACCTGAATATCTGCAATATCTTCTTTGGAAATATTTAGATGTACAGACTTTTGCATTAACTTCGAATATAAAAAACCCTGTAAAATTAAAATCATAATCAAAGACATTGATAATATAATAATTTTTTTCAATATAACCCTCCTCACTATGATAACTATATTATTTTGCTCTTTTACATATTCTGCATATTCCTTAAACCAATTATATTAATCTAGTAATCTTTTTTATTCCCATGCGAACCCTCGCATTCTACAGATTCTAAGAAAATCCTTTTGTTAAATCCGCCTCTTTCTAAACTCTTCTTCTCCTTTATCTTAAGCAGTTCATCCATTGAAGCACCTTTTGCAATCGCTAAGTACTCTACCACTTCGAGAATATCAGCAAGTTCTTCAACATCATTAGACTCCTGAAATTCACTAACTTCCTCGTGAAGCTTCTTCATCAACTCATTAAAGAACTCATCTGGGCTCAGAATTCTTGAATATGCTTTTTTACCTGATTGTTCAATTATATCTACTATTTTATCTCTTACAAGTTTATTGTGAATAGTTCTAGTCATTCATAATATCCCCCATAAATAAAAGCATTGTCTTTACCTACATTTCATAAATTCTTAAAACTTATTACACAAGGCTCATTTTTTACCACATCATTAATAATATCATAAAAATGTACATTTTTACTCACAAAATCAACAATTGCAAAGCAAGGATTATCATGATTTCCTTTAACCGATATTATTCCTTCATTACGGAATAGTTGAAATGATTTCATCAACATTACCATATCCGTCACAAAAATCTCCAAGACAATAAATATCCTTTATTCCCAGGCTTTTTATAAACATTATTGAAGTTTTAAATACAGCATCCTCAGCATGAACATCACTGATAAACCCAGCAACTTTAACTATCTGCTTAATTTTATCCATATTGGGTTCCCCCATTATTTTTTAAAAGTATAATCAAAGAGAATTTTATTAGTTCTTTGACAGTATTCTCTTATCATATTATTTCTCAAATGCAAAGTTCCCGTGAGGCCGGTACCATCAGTATGACCTGTCATATAGACAAATTTCACATTCGGAAAATCTTTTTCCAAAGCGGACATTAGATTGAGATAGGTATTTATATCAGCCTCGGTTGCCGTGCTCATCTGTCCGCACCAGGCCCAAATAATTACATTTACTTCAGGATGGCCATTCAAATATGTTCTTGTTGCAATACCTCCTCCAAAACCGTTTCCGATTCTTAATGCCATTTCTTTGTCAAGACCGAACATATCTGAAAATGCAGCGAAAACTGCCTGCGAACAGACATATCCCTTATTAAACATATCTTCAGCACATTTTACTCTTTCACTCATTTCAACATTTTCCCCCTTATATAAGACCTTCCTTTAACAGCATAAGATTATTGGGAAGATACAAGCTTCAACCCTACTATTCCGACCACTATAAGTCCTATGCATACTATCCTTATTATATCAGCAGGCTCTTTAAAAAGCACTATTCCTAAAATCACAGTCCCAACCGTACCGATTCCGGTCCAGATGGCATATGCCGTACCTAATGGAATGCTCTTCAACGCTAATGCCAAAAAATAGAAGCTTGCTACCATTCCCATTACTGTAAAAATGCTTGGTATAATTTTTGTAAACCCTTGGGAATACTTTAACCCCACTGCCCACCCTACTTCAAACAGGCCTGCAATAATCAATGTTATCCAATTCATAAACTATGTTCTCCTTTCGCCATGTCACAATATAAATAAATATAAATTACTTAACAATTAAAAAGCCATGGTTGATATTATATAATATCTCCCAGGCTTTTATCATACTAATATTTTGTTTGAATTTAATTATATTAAAATGTCATGGCAAAAGTCAATGAAAATATTAAATTTGAAAATTCAATATTTGCAGCAAATCATTTGTTCTTCCCTCAAAATTGTAAAACAACGGCCTGCTCTTTTTGTCCAAAACCAGCAAATAAGGTATTGCGTTCTCAGGGAATATTACAAATACCTGATCTACTGAATTTATGCCATAGCTGTCAAGCCATTTGTTATCTACTTTTGCTGGAGGTTCGAAAGCTACTTTGATAATGTACCCCTTTTCAGGAATGGCATTAGCTTTAACAAACATACCGTCAATATTTTTCAAATAATTCTCTGCCTCCTTCTGAATGACAGAGCTTGTTTCCATCTCCCTGATTACTTCTCCTTTGGAAATATCAAATATTTCAACATTTCTATTTACACCTTCCGGGTCTGAGTCTGCCAAAAATGCTACAAGATTGTCACTTCCAAATTCACCAATGCTTGAGCCTATAGCTTCAAATCTGTTGTTTGCAGCAGTGTTCATTTTGCTTCTATAAAAGCTGAGTCCAATAGCACACACCAATAAAAAAGCAAAGAGAATTCCTATATGCCTCGTTTTGACCTTAATAATGACCATAATATCTCACCTCATTATTCAATATGTTAAAAGGTGAGAGTTTATTACAATTATGCCAATTTTAATTATCATAGACAATTGATATTGAGCCAAAACTTTCGCTAAATAAAATTTATTAAGCAATATAATCTATAATATTTATTTATTGCATAAACTTAATTAAATGTACGATGTTCTTTAATCCACATAACTATAACAAGCAATAATTGAAATAAAGGGAAAAAACTTAATAGAATTATATTCCGTGTTTTAATTACCCATAGATTGTCTAATATTAATATTCCTAAAAGAAGCAACAACAATATGCTCATTGCAAAAAATACTCTGTGTCCGGAAGCAAAAATTGTAGGTGAAAAGAATATCATTGCTGCTGAACAAAATGCAAGTACCAAAAGTAAAACGCAAATACTGCTTTTTCTACTCTTACCGTATAGCAACACAATCATAACCGGAGTTAACATTAATAATACCCCCCAGATGGAATACGATAGTAATGTAGCCAAATGAAGATTCTGGAGGTTTATTTCATTAAAAGTCAGTAAAGTTCTTTTTAAAATAGCGTCAAGATCGACTGAACTTGGAATTTGTATCAAATTATTTATTGATATAAGGGATGATGAGATTAAAATTACTCCTAGTATCGGAATAATAGCAATCCATCTTTTATTTGATTGTCTGTATTTATCAAATAAGCCTTTACTTAATAATATCCATATAAAAATAATAACAATTTTTCCCTCATTAACAACAAAGTTTAATAACCATTGTATACCGGTGAGTAAATGTTGTGTTAATGAAAGGTCAGCAAAATCGGGATACCACCTTTCCATCTCTGCTTGAAATCTCGCATTGTTTCCGGGTGCCGTAAAAAGTATGATGCTAAATGTTATTATTACTATTGTTTCAATAATAAGAGGCACTTGAACCCTTTTGTTAATAATTAAATCATATAATAAAACAGCCACAGATATTATTAACATAATCAATGCACTCTGCTCTTGACCCCATGCCCCCAAACGCAGCACAAAATAAAAAGCCTAAAAAGTGCAATAACTTAAAATCGTACTTTTTATCAAAAGAGTCCCTATATGGTATAAGTGCTACTAGAGTTGCAACCCATACCCATAAATAATACATGGAACCTGTAGCCCAAAACATTGAGGATGAAGTAACAGAAATATTGATATATCCAATTAAAAAACAGCAAAGGCAATTAAATAAGAACAGCACTTTTTTATCCAATTTATTATCTTTACCTAAAAGAATTCTAGAAAAAAAATAGGCAAATAAAGATATCATTATCGGGTTTATAATTTTCCACAGCATTAGACCTGCTTTAAATATAAAATAAACAGTAGTTTCTACACTCATTCTGCCAGTCCAATTATTAAATCTATATGTTATGTATTCCCAATATCCTTTACTTTTGGATTCGTTATAAAACCAACTATCATCCGAATAAAGAACAATAAATCTATGTACAAAAAGCATTACTAAAAACAACAGGATAAACGGAATATATTGACTATAAGGTTTCTGGACTATTGAATTGAACTTCTTATTTAATTTATTGATATAGCTGTTAGTGTCCATAATATCTCCTAATTAAAAAAATGTACTTGTTTCGCATAAATTTCAAATAATTGTAATGAACACAATTAACTCCATAATTATCTCATTTTATTTTGTCAATCTCAAGTATTTTATAAATATTTGCTATATCAATAAACTCTATATTAATTTTACATAATCAACAATAATCCCGGCTGTCAATATAATCAACAACCGGGATATATATCATAATAATTATATGCATCATTTTCTTTATGTAATTAATACTATACCGCCTCGTTATCAGCCTGCTCTTCTTTTGAAATGACTTTATTTTCAGAACTCCGAAGCCTGTCCTCCTCAATTTTTCCCTTAATCAATGTTATTTCCTGTGTCAGGCGAATTATTCTTTTTGATTGCTTCGACAGTACTATTGTGATTTGAAGTGAATATACAATTAAGAAAAGCAATCCAAACACAAACAATACCGAAGGAGCGTATTTTATATCGATTAGAGCCGATATCTTCTCAATAAATACTGGCGATATGGATAATATCAAAATTGCAAATCCAAACAAAATCCAGAGCAACGAGTATTTTTCCGACAGCTTGTTTTTCCTCACGAGTTCAACAACAATTAACAAAAATATGACACTAAAGGCAATAGAAAGCAAATAAATATTTATTATCATGATAAAGCACCCGACCTGATAGAATTAATTAATAAAACAATGCTCACTTTAATCATATAATATACGGATCTAAGGGGAGTTATGGAAGAAGTCCCTCCTTGTCGTTCCTTCATCTCCACAGGTATTTCCATAACCTTAAACTTCTTTTTATGCAGCCTTACCAATACATCTACCTCAGGATAATCGGAAGGATAATTGTCGGCAAAATACTCTAAAATATTGCGGTTGACCGCCCTGAAGCCTGATGTAGTATCTTTTATGGGGTTTCCTGTTAAAAGCGTTATAAGTCCGGAAAAAAACAGCATTCCAATACGTCTTGATAATTTGGAGGTATATCCGGTTTTCTTAACATATCTAGAGCCTATAACCATATCGGCACGGCCACTTAGCAATGGGGCTATAAGATCGCCTATATAGGCAGGGTCATGCTGTCCGTCCCCATCTAATTGAATTGCAATATCATAATTATTTTCCTTAGCATAAAGATATCCTGTCTGAACCGCCCCACCTATACCGAGGTTATAAGGAAGCTTCAGTACTTTCACACCGTTTTTCTCGGCAACTTTAGATGTATTATCATAAGAGCCGTCATCTACCACCACCATGTCAACATTATGGCCCGATTCATACAAGCTTCTTATTACCTTTGAAATACTTTTCTCTTCATTAAATGCAGGCACTATCACCAATATTTTAATATTTTGATCATCCATAGCACTCATATCACTCATTAGGAAATATCCCGCACTCCTTTCCCATTGTTTACAAAAGATTAATGGTATATTAATGGTATTTAATATAGTTTGCTCAAAAAAATATTTTGTAAACAATTACACCTGCATAATCCGGTGCCAAAATGTTCCATATCGGATAAAATACTTTTGATGTAGAATTAAAGCACAACATTTTATATAATATATCCATAACAATATGACCCCACAATCACCAATAAAAAGGAGGATATGCTTTAATGAAACAATTTACAGGGTACATGAAGGGTATTAATTTAGGTGGATGGTTGTCCCAGTGCAAACACAGCAAACAGCATTACGATACATTTATCACTGAAAAGGATATCGAACGAATTTCAACATGGGGGCTTGATCATATTAGGCTGCCTGTGGATTATGAGCTTATTGAAACTGCTAGCGGAGAATATATTGAAGAGGGTTTCAAGTATATTGACAATTGCCTTGAATGGTGCAAAAAATATGGGCTTAACATGATACTTGATTTACATAAAACAGCCGGTTACTCTTTTGATGAATTTGAAGAATCCATAGGTTTTTTCAAAAGCGAAGAGCTCCAAAACAGATTCATCGCTCTGTGGCATGAATTTTCCAAACGTTATGTAAAATACTCAGATCGTCTTACATTTGAACTGTTAAATGAAATTGTTGACAAAAACGTTTCCGAAATATGGAACAGAATTGCCGAACGGGCCATAAAGACAATAAGACAATATTCACCTGATATAAATATTCTTATAGGCGGAGTAAATAATAACAGCATTAGCACTCTTAAGGGCCTTGATATACCATATGATGAACACGTAATTTATAATTTCCACTTTTACGAACCAACAGTATTCACACATCAATCAGCATACTGGGTCAAGGACATGCCTTTAGACTTTACAATGACATATCCAAACGAATTTGCTGAGGTCATCTCAAAAACAAAAGAGTATTTTCCTCCAATGCATAGTGATATATTTAAAGGTGTTTCTCTTGACAAGATGGATAAGAGTTTCTTTGAAAAGTTGTTTTCTGAAGCTGTTCAAATTGCAGAAGAAAGAAACACTTCACTTTACTGCGGTGAATATGGTGTAATCGATAGAGCAGATGTTGAATCAACACTTAGATGGTATTCCGATATAAACAGCACATTTGAAAAATTTGGAATCGGAAGAGCTGCATGGACATATAAAAAAATGGATTTTGGAATTACAGATGAACATTACGCCCCAATTTTTGATAAACTCATAAAATTGCTTTAAACCATGAACTTAATCCATAACTGATATATTTTATCAGCTTTTTGTGAAATTTCACAGCTTAATAAAAAAAGGCCCTAAGATATAGAGCCATCGCAATAGCGGGATAAGGTTACATATTTAAAAATACTTTTTGGTCATCTTTCTTTATATAACCTTCCTCCACAAGCTGAGCTACAGCATTTTCGAAATCAGTTTTTCCATATTGGAACTCTAAATCGCTCCACAGCTCCTTATCCTCGGCTATTGATAAATCCAAAAACCCTAAACTAAACAAGTTTTCAACAACATCATTTTTTATCATTCTCATTTTGTCTTTTTCATCGTATGGAGGCAGAAGAATAACGCTTTCAGGTACTATTCTTCCGTCATCATACTTGTATATGATATAAAGGTATCCTAAGTTCATTTCCTCAAGCAATTGAAACCTTAAAAGACTTTGAGAGCACAGCTCCGTTTTTCCGTCCCCGTCATAATCCTTATAAATATACCTGTAAATATGCGGAGAAAATCCCGCCTTTTCATTTAAAATATTCTCTATCTTCTGCCCGCTGTTTTCTTCTAGGGACTTTATCTCCTCTTTAGAGGGTGCAGCCGTCAACTGCTTGTTAATCTGAGGAAAGCTGATTTTTACCTTTTCGCCCTTTACATAACTAAAATCCATTTGAGGCAAATCAACCTTTAGCTCATTTAATCTTTTGTCCTTGTATTCATAAGCTTTAATCTCTCCGGTGCTTCCCTCTCCATTGGTCATCCATGAATATGATACGGCGATAACGGCTCCCTTATTTACAGGGATAAACTCTATAGTCGGTGCATCATTCATTATATGAAAAGGTTCTGTTACCCACCCAATATCGTCCTCGACGCTCACTTCGCTTAAACCTACCTTTAACTTGAGCTGACCGTTAGAATCCATTGTACGTGCCTTGTAAAATGCCAGCTCTATGTCCTCTGCTATGCCGTCGCCATCAGCATCATGTTCGTAGACCTTTCTCATAATTTCCTGCTGTCCGTCGGGTAAATCCATTGTGGATTTTTGATCATCGATTAATAAACTTCTCCAGAAATTACTGCTGTCTCCCCAAAGCTTGTATATATTTTCATCCTCTTTCATATAAAAAGTATTATACTCAATAGAAAGAAGAATTTCATTTGCACCGTCAAATTGCAGAATATAGTCATACTTGTTGTAGTCAAAATCCGAATCATTAATAACTGACATATCCAGTGTCTCGGATTTTTGCAGCATGTCCAAAACAGTATATCTCAACATATCCGATGCCTTATAAGTCTTTGCATCACCTTTTTTTCTTATCTCCAATGAGTATTCATCATTGGTTGATGCAAGCTCTTCAAATGTATTATAAATCAACTCCCTGGGAGAATTGGTTCCGGAAGAATTATCTCCGGAGGTAGTGTTTTTCGATATAGAACCTGCCTCCACTGGAGGACTGTTATAAGGCTCCTCCTCTATTTTACCGCATGATGTAAGCAAAGAAAGGGATAGTGTGGCAATAATAATAAATTTGGACAAAGTGCTTTTCCACTGAATTACCATGGTAATTTCCTCCATCTTGCAAAACTTAAATTTCCCTAAGATAGGTATAAGAAAAGTAAAGTTTCAAACACAATATGAAATTTTTTATCCCATATCTATTATATTAAATTTGGATGAATAAAAAGTTACATATTGGTTAAGAAATAATTAACAAAAAATCTTTATATATATTTAGGCAGTAACATAAATAAAGGCCGCACAAAAGGTTCTATCCTTTTGTACAGCCTTTGTTTTCTTAAATAAAATTTCTGCAGTTTTTCAAGCCGTTAATGTGAAGCTTTCTGCTTTGGTGCTTTCAAGAAGCATATAATTATAAACCCTACAACTGCTGCAACACCTGCAATTGTAAATGCAGTTGAGAATTCTTTTGTTGCACTGAAGTAAGCTACTATATATGAAGATGCAACTGCTCCAACTCCAAATCCTAAAAGAATCATACCGTATATGGTTGCTACATTTTTGGTGCCCCAGAAATCGGCTGTCATCGCCGGAAATACTCCAAGGAATCCGCCATAAGAGAAACCGATAACAGCTATAAATGCAAGCATTAAATAAGCTTTGGCAAAGGATACACCAATAATTGAAAAAGCTGCAATAACGAGCAATATCAATAATGTTTTCTTTCTTCCAATCTTATCTGAAAACCATCCCCAGAAAACGCGTCCGAAAGAATTAAATGCTGAAATTATCATAACACCTGCAACAGCTTCACTTGTAGTTAGACCGCTGTCGGGCTGAAGTCCTAATATTTTAGCCATGGGAATCATCATAGACCCCGCTGCTGTTGCACACATAAATGCGAATATTATCATGAAAAACTGAGGTGTTTTTAAAGCTTCCATAGGAGTAGCACTTGGAACAGCCGTCCCGTCTTTCCTGACTGGAGGAGTCCAACCGTCAGGTTTAAAACCTTCCGGAGGATTTTTTATAAAAAACGAACCTATAAAATTTACAATAAAGAATAAAACTCCAAAAATAGCGAATGTATCCAAAACTCCAAATTTTCCAATCAATGCTTCTGCAACAGGAGTAAATACAAGTCCTCCAAATCCAAGTGCAGATACGATAATTCCTGTTATTAAACCTCTTTTATCGGGGAACCATTTCTGACAACATGCAATTGTAGTTGTGTAAGCCATACCCATTCCGAAACCGCCTAAGAAACCGTAGGAGAGCCAAAGCAGCCAGGGCGTTGATTCGGTAGTAAATCTAACAAGGAAGAAACCCAATCCCAAAACAACACCTGCTCCGATAATAACAGGTCCCGGTTTTAACTTATCCTGAATTCTTCCCCCAACAACACTCCCTATGGTCAATACACCCAGCAGCAAGGCATAAGCCAACGTCCCATAAGTTGCAGGCCAATTGAACAAAGCATTTGGTGTCGTTTTACTTATTATAAAATAAGATTGATTCCACTGCATAAACTCTTTTTTTACAATAGATGTACCTTGACA
>DAOOVO010000082.1:0-18404 GCA_035370245.1 Pseudobacteroides sp. | reverse complement strand
AATTTTCAAAAATTTTTTCCAATCACCTCTTGACTTTTTACCACTGGACTCCTTACTGGTAGAACCAGTCTTCAAGTACAACAGAATATACCAAATCCGTCTTTATTTTTTCACTTGCCAGAAGCAGTTTATTAATCTGCTCCTTTAACTCTTTTTTTGCCTTTTCCTTAGTTTCAGGCTTGGATACTTCATCCAAAGTCATATTTAAAAAATAGTTTCCAACCAGCTCTCTCATTTCACTTTGACGTGCTTCGAGCTTCCCGGCAACATCTTTAATACCGTCAACCTTAATAAAATATTTAAGTTTTATACTAACTCTAATAGCTGAAATATATTTTCCATCTTTATCACCTGATTTTAAATTAAAAACTTTTTCACCTTCAAATAAAGATATTTCAGCCAATTCACTATCCTTAGGCACATATTGCACCGTTGCTTGACCGGCGTCAACTCCTTTACCGGAACCATTGCCGCCGAAAACAAAAACATAAAGAGCCAAAACTGTCAAACTTAGCGATAGGAATGCAATTACCATAAGCAGTATAAAAAAGCTACCTTTACCATTCAATCCTAATGCCCCCTTTTGATCCTAAAAATCCTTTTGGTCCCTATAAGGATTAATAATCCAAAGTCCCAAAAGTGTTTTACATATTCAAAACCGCATTAAAGGAAATTATCCTCAAGGTACTTGCCAAACACTAAAATAAAGCATAATTCCCAAAAAACTTAAACAATAAGTAAATCTAAAAATAACATATGTTACCTTGAATTTACTTCCATACTTCTATACTGCTAAATTGCTAAAACTTACTGGATTGCTTATTAAAGACAGCTAAACTAAAGATTATAAAAACCTTCTGATTGCTTAAATAAAAATGTAATCAAGACTAGACCGGTTTGTCTTTGCTGACAAACAAAATTTTCCCTTTATATTGTACCACTTTATCTACTATTTGTTCAATAGTTTCTTCTACAACAAATTTTTTTCCACTTGTTGTAGTAACTACCGTATCGGGAGTTTCCTCAACCGACTCAATCAAATCACAGTTTAGTACAATAGTCGACCCATTCAATCGAGTTAATTTAATCATAATAGTTTTACCTCAAAAACTCAAGTGTTTTTTATGTTACTTTTTTATGTTAAGAATTTATTATAACAGGGTCATATATTAACTTTCCCTGATTATTGCCCATTCTAACAAATATTTTTTAGCGGTTCATTATTACTATAGACTGCTTGTAATTTTTACAAGCAGTCTATTTATTTATTATTTTTTTATTTACTTAAAAATTACCTTTTTAGATTAACCAATTCCTGAAGCATTTCATCAGAAGTGGTTATTATTCTACTGTTTGCCTGGAAGCCTCTCTGTGTAACAATCATATCGGTAAACTCTCTGGACAAATCTACGTTTGACATTTCCAATGTTCCCGGACTTAAGCTTCCTACTCCTTCACCGCCAGGCCTAACAGCTTTTTTAAAATCTCCGGAGTTGGTTGTCACAATAAACATATTGTCTCCTACCTTCTGGAGACCGGCAGGGTTTTCGAATGACGCCAATGCAATCATTCCTAATGGCTGCTGCTGACCGTTGCTGTATACGCCTGTTATTATTCCGTCCGGTCCAATATTGAATGTAACAAGATTACCTGTAGGATAACCGTCAACATCAGATGCTTTAACGGAACTATCCGCATCAAACATCGTCAATTTTCCGAAATCAATGGCTATATCAATTGGCTCAGTTCCTACACTAGCATCAGGTATCAATTGTATTGTAGGATTTGTAGGATAGCCCGCTTCTGTTGTAACTATCTGACCTTTTGTATCAAACATTATATAACCGTTGGCAGTAGATGCATCAAATGCAGCAGACCCTGAACCTGCAGATGCGGACCAGTACCAAACGGTTTGCCCCGTACCACCACTAGCTGTTACACCGTTTGCTGATTCCTTCCAGAAATTTATGTTTATTTTATAACTATTTCCTAATGTATCGTAAACTGTCACAGGTGCTGTAAACTGAGGTGGCGATGTAGCTATATCGCCTCCAAGAGGTGCTTTCGATGCATCCAAATTACCTGCAAAAGTTGCTCGAGTAGTTGCCTTTGCAGCAATAATCATTTTATTTTTATTATATATGTCTGAATATAGATTTATCGGTTCTACAGGCTTTTCGGTATCAAACTTATATGTACCGTCAGGTTGTGCCGCTCCTCCATAATCCTGCCATCCATATACATTTAGGCCTCCAGGGGATACCAGATTCCCCAATTTATCTACCCCGAAGTTACCGGCTCTTGTAAATTTAAACAAGTCTCCGTCTCCGCCTTTCAGTATAAAAAAGCCTTCTCCTTCTATCGCTAAATCTGTTGGGTTATCAGTTCTCTGCACACTTCCTCTTGTTGTTATGGTGTCAACAGATCCTACTGCCAAGCCCAAGCCAATCTGCATTGGATTTGTTCCTCCTCTGCCGGTAGCAGAATCCGCTGATGACGCACCTTTCAAAGTCTGACTAAATATTTCCTGGAATGTCACCCTTCCAGATTTAAAACCAACAGTATTCACATTAGCTACGTTATTACCAATAACGTCCATTCTTGTTTGGTGAGCCCTTAACCCCGATACACCGGAGAACATAGATCTCATCATATTAATATTCCTCCTTCAGTGGACTATTCCTTCAGTCAATCCGGAATAGGCAGCCTCCCCGAGGGGTCCAGCCGCAATGTAATTATTATAATAATATAGAATCATCTGAGAATTTTATGCAAACACAGCACCATCAATATTTGTAAATACATTGTCCTTAAGTTCATTATTGTTTACTGCCGTAATAACTGTTCTGCTTTTAACATTTACTACAAATGCCATATTGTCCACTATTATCAATGAGTCTTTTACACCTTTCAAACTGGCCTTATTCACTGCTTCATTCATCTTTTCCTTTTGAACTTCAGTGAGCTTGATATTTCTTGACTGTAGCCTCTGTTCAGCATGCTTCGAGAATTTAAGTCCTTCTTTTTGAGCAATCTTATCTTTTAATATTGCACCAAAGTCATTTACAGCTCCTGTTTTCTCCTCTGCAGGATTTCTTCTAAGGCTTTGTCCGCTATTGATTCTTCCTATATTGTTTAAATAATTATTGTTTACAATCATTTTTACTCACCAGCCTTTTGCTGCTCCACGGGTTTGATGTTGCTTATACTTTCAACAGGAACATGAAGCTTATCGAGTATTGCTGTAGTTGTTCCGTCGGGAGCAATCTTATACTCTCTTAGAACTGCAGTTACCGGTACCTCTTTTAATGTTGACGGATTTATCACATTTACATCTACTGTTTCTCCAACATGGGATTCAAGATAATTCCTTTTGTATGAAGTATCTGTGGTTAATACGCCTGTAATTCCTGATATCTGAACGTTAACGCCATCCATAACAGCATAGTCTTCATAGTATCCCTTCTGAATTTCCGTGACTTTACCGCTGACCGGAACAATGTCTCCGGTGTAAGGACTGTAAATGGCACCCTTACACTCAAATCCTATTAAATTAGTATAGGTTGAAATGTTGCTGTACCTTCCTGCTTGTCCCTCAGACACTTCAGTCACCTGATCCACAGGAATCTCTTGATCCTCTACAACTACATATGTCTTATCCTTTGCTATTCTAACAGCAGTAACTTCTCCCTCAACAGTTTTAAACTGGTTTGATGCATCTCCTATTGTTGCAGTCACATATTTTCCTACAAAATTCATAGCTTTTACCGATGAATATGCTGCACTCATATTCTGCATTTGTTCCAATGTACTGAATTGTGCCATCTGTCCTATAAATTCCTTGTCATCTGTTGGATTCATAGGGTCCTGATACCTTAACTGTGTTACTAGAAGATTTAAGAAATCATCCTTGCCAAGTCCTCCGGTTTTTCTATTACTGGTGGATTTTGACGATTCATCAATTATTTGTTGTATGGTTTTTTGTGTATTCACTGAACTAACAGCCATCTGACTTCCTCCTTCAAGCAGTAAGGTTTATCCTGCTTTCTCCCATTAAGTACGGATTAACCTTTTCAATATTTGACCTAGCTTCCATTGAAGTTACAGAATTGTGACCCATTCCTCCAACCTTACCATTGCCTGCCTTTTGTTCTTTATCATAATCCCTATGCCCGTGGAATTCTCTTGATTTGTTACTGTCCACAGATACCGAAAGCCCTTGTATTACATATCCTTGCTTTTCCAATGTATCCTTCAACAACTGCATATTTGATTCTAAAACTTCTTTTACCTGCTGACTCTCTGCTATAAACTTTGCAGTGATAATTCCATTCTCAGTTACTATTTTCAGTGAAAGCTTTCCAAGGCTCTCAGGCCTCATGGATAAAACCATTTCCGATTTGTCTCCATTAAGGACGACCTTTGCCTTATCGATCACTTGTGTAAGTATTTCCCTTTTACTGACAGGCTGTTCCTTAAGTACTTTAAATGCTTCTGCTTTTACAGCTTTATTTAATTCACTCTGCTCCTTTATTCCTGCAACACTTAAATCACTGTCTTTTATTCTGTTTTCTGCATCAAGCCCTAATTCATCCTTTGAAGATTTGATGTAAAAGCTCTCCTGTGTATTTGTGCCTTTGCCATCACCCAATATTTTTTCCTCTGTGCTGCTTGATTGGGACTCTTTAGTCTCTGAACCGTATGATTCTTCACCTTCAGAATCATAGAATTCATTTTCTTTTCTTCTTTCTACTTGCTGTATTTTGGAAGTTTCCTCTTCGTTGGAGCTAATTGTGCTATTTTTTAAGCCTTCATCCTGAATTAGTTTTCTTCCATTTTTATCCATCATAGCTTCAACAATTTCTGCTAACTTAATTTTCATTTCCTCTGGGTTTTCCTGTGCCTCTTTAGTCAATTCCATAATTTTTTCCTTAAGCTTTACCACCAATCCATCTAAAGAGTTTTGGTACATATTCTGTGATGATTCCTCCGGTATTTTCATACCTTTTGCTTCCTGGATATAAGACATATATTCATCTGAACCGTGAATTTCATACTGACCATAACTGCCATTTACTGCTTTTGTATCTATAAGCTCCAAAACATCCTTTATGATATTTTTCAATGTATTAATACTGTCTGAATCCAATCCTAGCTTTTGTGAAATATTATCAACAATAGCAGATATTTTGTCTTCAGATTGAATATTTTGTGTATCTATACCAAGCTTATCCATGATCTCCCTAAAAGCTTCCGGCTGTATACCAAGGACCTGTGCAATTACCAATTCCTCCTGGGTGATTTGGTTACCCTTAAGCTTTTTTACATCATTCTCTTCCTTATTTGTATTGTCCTTCTCATAACAATCATCGGTAGTTTTACTTAATCTTTCAGTATGCTTAATCTGTGTATTATGGCGGCTTCTCATACTTTCCCTGTATGAATTTACCATACCATTGTCTTTTGAGATGGATTTATTTAATTCAATCCTATTAGCATTTCTTCTGTCCTGAACTTCTTTTAGTTGATTTTTAAACGCTTCTCTTTCATTAGAAGTCTTAACAACAGAAGGTGAAGCTTTTTCAATACCGATGTTATATTTTGCTGCTGAAGAAAATGCCTGTGATTTGTTCAAAAATCCAATCATTATTTCCTGCATTACCATTATCTCACCTCCTTTCAAAGCTATGTTGCTATACTATGTTAAAGAGTTATTTGATATTTCTTCCTATTGCCTCTATGATTACCTTAACCATCTCTATGAAACAGGTGTATTCATATAGAATTTCGATAGTTTCTCGGATACCTTAGCAGAAAAATCCGTCTTCATAGCTGCAAGAACTTCTGCTGAGGACTCCTTTTTCATATATCTAAGTATGTCTACTACCAGATCTATCTTTTCTGTACCCAGTTCTTCAAAAATAGCCGCAGCCGCATCAGAATCCATGGTTTCATACAAAGTTGCAAACTTTTTTATTTCTGAATTGACTTTTTGCTCTGTTATAATTTCAGCATATATTTTTTGTGATGTCTCAGGGTTAATCTGTTCATAAAATTCCTTAAATGCAGTTTTATCGCCTTTAGCTACAATTTCATCAACCTTCTTTTTATATTCATCAAGTTTGCTTTTTTCATCCTCCAATTGCTTTACATTATCCTCGTATTGCTTTTTATACTTATCGGCTTCCTCTTTTAGTTTGTCAATCTGCTTATTGGCATTTTGCAGTTCCGCAATTTTTTTGTTTGCATCTTCCAACTGCTTTATGTGATCTTCTTTAGCCTTTTTAAGCTCCACATATTTTTTCTTTAAATCTTCATGAGTCAATTTATTAGGATCATCCACATCCTCAGCTTCAGGCAATGCCAATCTTAAAATAGGTATACCCTGTATTTCCTTTCTATATCTTTCTGCAGATCCCCCAACATTATTTTTAATAACAATAAATAAAGCCCCTCCGATAACCGCTGTCATTATTACAAGTGCTGTAAAAAGTGCGAGCAACACAAATAAAAATCCTTTTTTATTGCTCTCCTCATCGCTTCCTTGCGGTATAGGGCTTTGTACTTGCTGATTTGTCATTTCATCTTGCTTCATTTTTTCCTTCATAGCCATATTTATCCCCTATTTCACTTCGTAATCCGAATATTTATAGCTAACAATTTCATCCATTCGCTTCTGTTCATCCTTAGACATTTCAATCAAATACTCATTTAGCTTTTTTTCCCTAAGTTTTTCCAACATTTTCCTTTCTTTAACTATTTTTATAAGTTCTTCTCTATATTTATCGACAACATCGTTTGCTTCCTTAATATTTTTATTTTGATCTTCAACTTTTTTAGCAAGACTTGAAATATACATTGTATAGTTCCTGAGTTCCTCAACCCTTGCAACGGAAGAAGTCTTTTCTCTAAGACTGTTTATATATTTTTCCCTATGCCTTAAAAGCACTCTTCCCTTTTCCTTTTCCTGCTCAAGCTTTTGAACAGCCTTACCCAATTCATTTTTAGCACTGTCTTCAAGCTGCTTTTTTATATTCAATAGAGGCTGAAGCCTGAATTTAAACTTTACCATACATGTTCTCCTTTTATTAGGAATAACTAATAAATCATACTAAATTCCCCTGTATTAGCTCAAAAGGCCGAACATCATATTTATAGTCTCTTCAAAAGTCAGCTTCTCATGAGTTCCCTGTTCTATAAAACTTATAATTTTATCGTAAACTTCAATTGCATAATCAATCTTTTCATTACTTCCTTTTACATAAGCACCTATATTTATAAGATCTTCAGCATCTCTGTAAACAGCCATAACCTTTTTTATTTCAGCAGCTGTCTTTTTATGCTCATCTGTTACTATGTCGGACATAACCCTGCTTATACTGGCTAAAACATCAATTGCAGGATATTGATTTTTATTGGCCAGGGCTCTTGACAACACTATATGTCCATCTAAAATTCCTCTGGCTGTGTCTGTTACAGGCTCCATTAAATCATCACCATCTACAAGAACTGTATAAAGGCCTGTAATGGAACCTTTATCGGAACAACCCGACCTCTCTAAAAGCTTTGGCATGGCTGCAAATACAGATGGGGTATATCCCCTTGAAACAGGCGGTTCTCCCACTGCAAGTCCAATCTCTCTTTGTGCCATAGCAAAACGAGTTAATGAATCCATAAGCAATAGAACATCTCTTCCCTGATCCCTGAAGTACTCCGCTATAGCAGTTGCAACAAGAGCTCCTTTTAGCCTTACAAGAGCAGGTTGGTCAGATGTGGCAACTACAAGAATTGATCTTTTAAGTCCTTCTTCTCCCAAATCCTTTTCTATAAACTCTTTTACTTCTCTTCCTCTTTCTCCGATTAATGCAATAACATTTATGTCAGCCTTGGTATTCCTTGCTATCATACCTATAAGTGTACTCTTTCCGACACCGCTTCCTGCAAATATACCCACCCTTTGGCCTTTTCCTATGGTTAATAGCCCGTCAATTGTTTTAACCCCCAATGGCAGTGGTTCCGATATCCTATTTCTTTGCAACGGATGGGGGGTAGTATTTTCAACCGGGTAGTAGCGTTTTACATCAACAGGGCCTCCGCTGTCAATAGGATTACCCATACCATCCAATATCCTGCCTTTAAGCATATCTCCAACTGCAACACGCAGATGCTCTCCTTTAGCTACCACCTTATTTCCGGGACCTATTCCACTCATTTCACCAAGGGGCATCAAAAGGACCTTATTATCCTTAAATCCTACAACCTCCGCGTTAATGGCCTTTTTGCCCTTTGAAGCATATATATTGCAAATCTCACCTATGTTGACCTCAGGGCCTATGGATTCAATTGTCAATCCAACTACCTTTGATACCCTGCCTGAATATTCAATAAAATCTGATGTATCAAGTATATTCAAATATTTTTCAAGATCAATTATAGGCATTTTAGCACCCCTAATCACTTTTCGTTAAAAATCACATCTCTAAATGCATTCTCAATTTTTTTGAACTTTGTTTCCATACCTGCATCAATAGTACCGTAAGGAGTTTCAACTATACACCCTCCGGCTTTTAATGATGAATCCTTTTTTATATCAAGCTCTCCTATACCCTCGACTTGTCCCATAATAACGTCCTTATTGGCACATACATATTCATAATCCTCATTAGAAACCTTCAAAACAACATTCTCCTTGCTTGAGCATTTTTCAAAGGCTTGCTTAATAAGGCTCAAAATTACTTCTTTGTTTGTACTTATTTCCATTCCCAAAACCTTCCTGGTTATATCAAGGACAATATTTACAGCGTCCGATTCGATACTTTCGAGAACTTCTTTATACTCTACTCTTGCATGTTCCTTAATGGATTCGGCTTCTACAAGTAAATCCTCATATTGTTTTTTTACCTCGTTATATCCTTCCTCAAATCCTTTTTGCCTAGCCTCTTGAATTATGGCATTAGCATTCTCTATAGCCTCATTCTGAATTTCGTTAATTATTCTTTCAGCCTCATAATTGGCTTCTTTTATTATCAAGTCCGCTTCATCCCTGGCACTTTGCAAAATTTGCTCTCTTATTTTGGATTCCTCCTGAGGAGTTATATAAATTTCGCTATCCTCTTCATTTCCAATATCTACACGCTTTATTGTTTTAAAGTTCAAAGACTGGTTAACTTGAAATGGAACTCCCAAACTTATTTGATAATTTTTGTATACCTTGTTATACAATTATTTCATCTCCTCCGCCTCTGGAAATAACAATTTCTCCTGCATCTTCAAGTTTCCTTATTATATTGACAATCTTTTGCTGTGCTTCTTCAACATCTTTAAGCCTTACAGGTCCCATAAATTCTATATCCTCTTTTATCATCTCTGCAAGACGTTTTGACATGTTGCCATAAATAACCTTCTGAACCTCTTCGGTAGATCCCTTCAATGCTATAGCAAGCTGATTGTTGTCTACTTCTCTCAAGAATCTCTGTATTGATCTGCTATCAAGTGTCAATACATCTTCAAATACAAACATTCTCTTCTTAATCTCTTCAGCTAAGTCAGTATCTTCAACTTCTAATGTTTCCATAATATATTTTTCTGTTCCTCTATCGACATTATTGAGAATGTCAACAATTGATTGAACTCCGCCTGCTGCAGTAAAATCTTCCGTAACAAGGGATGAAAGCTTCTTTTCAAGTATCCTTTCAACTTCTTTTATAACTTCAGGAGAAGTTCTGTCCATAGTCGCTATTCTTCTAGCTACATCTGCCTGCTTGTCCTGGGGTAATGCCGATAAAACCACCGATGACTGTTGAGGCTTTAAATAAGCAAGTATCAAAGCAATTGTTTGTGGATGCTCATTTTGAATAAAGTTAAGGAGCTGAGTCGCATCAGCTTTTCTCACAAAATCAAAGGGTCTTACCTGCAGTGATACAGTGAGCTTATTAATTACCTCTAAGGCCTTTTGAGTACCTAATGCCTTTTCAAGTATATCCTTGGCATAGTTAATACCGCCTTCTGCTATATATTCCTGTGCAAGGCATATCTGGTAGAATTCTTCTAATATTTTTTCTTTATCTTCGGGTGTAACGGTCCTGATATTTGCAATCTCCAGTGTAAGCTGTTCAATTTCTTCTTCCTTAAGGTGTTTGAATATTTCTGCAGATCTCTCAGGCCCAAGAGTAATTAATAGCATGGCTGCCTTGGTCTTTCCACTTAAATCACTTTTAACGCTACTGTTACGACTCACCTCTGATCCCCCCAGCAAGTTTAATGATTCCCGTATACGGGTATTTATCTACTATATATCAAGTTACTCCCAATCATCTGAGAGCCAGGTTCTTAAAAGCTGTGCAACAGATTCCGGTTTTTGCTTGACAAACTTTTCAATCTGCTTCTTGATTTCTGATTTTTCTTCTAAGTCAATTTCCGGAACATCATCAAAGTCGTCACCTACTGTTACGTCAAAACCTCCTGCTGCAGCCAAAGCAGGCTCACCAACAGACTCCTGATCTTCTTTTTTCTTCCTGGGTATAAGTGCTATTATAAGCCCTATAGTAAGCAGGAGAAGAAGTACAAAGAAACCATAGTTATTGACAAGCTCTTTTATTGTTTCAGCCAATGTTTTGGCTTCTATAGTTTCGGGTGCCATTTTATATTTGTTAACAGATATATTTGCTACGGGTATTCCGGTAGCCCTGCTCACATCACTTTTAATAGACTCAATAAAGGCAGGTGTTATATTGGTATCATCCTTAACCCTTCTTCCATAATACAGTGCAACTGTCATGGTGGACTTCTCCGCGTCTAAGGCACCTAATGCTTTTTCCTCATCAGTAATTGTTCTTTTGTATTCATTATTAACTTTCTCGGATGACTTGTTATATGAAGAATTACCCTCAGAGTTTAAAGGGTATGTAGTTGTATCCCCCGGATTGGAATCTATTCCGGGAACTCCTCCGGCATTATCGTTAACAAGTTTTTCCTTTATTGTTTCCGAGCTTATTATGGCAGGACCGTCTAAACCGGTTCCATTGGAAATGTCACTGGTCTGCTTCTTCATCTTGTCAAAATCAAGTACAGGATTTACAACAGCTCTTATGCTTTCAAAACTGTCAAGGGGCACTTTGTTGTAAAGATTATATACGCTGTTCTCAAGTGCTCTTTTCATTCTTTGCTTCATATCATATTGGCTGTTTGCTTCATTAATTGAACTGTCTATAGTCTGATTATTCAATATATTAAGGTTGTTATCAAGAACAGTAACATCCTTAGGATCAAGCCCTACAACGCTAGATGCAACCATCATAACAATACCCTGTACCTGTTTCTCCGTAAGTTCACCCATTGGTTTGACGATAACATTTGCCGAAGGCTTCTCATTATCGTTATCGTCAATTACAAAAGGAGTATCTTCAGGTTTGGATATTGTGACGCTTGCATCCTCAATATTATCAGCCAACATTTTCAGTTTTGTACTTAAAGTTGACTCGTCATAGTGCTGCCAAAGCTTCTGTTTGTCACTTTCAGTAGTGTTAATTTTTATTGAACTGAAAGCATCCTCGAAGGTCATACCGCTTCTTGGATAGCCCCCCTGTATCAAGGCTACCTGTGCCTTGTTATTATCCTTTGAATCAATAAGAATGGTTCCGGAATTCTGGTCAAGTTTGAAACCTATATTCTGCTCCTGCAAAATTTTAGTCATCTCACTGATATCTTTTTGATTGGAGCTTTTAATAAGCGGCACATAGTTGGTTCTAGTTGCCAAAACTATGCTCACCGTAAGAACAACCACCAGAATAGCGGAAATTATATATATGCGTTTTTTTTGAGATTTATCAAGATCTTTCCAAAAATCAGCAACTTTTTGCTTTAACTTAGAAATAAATTCCGGCATAATTACACCACCTTTTACAGAGCCTTTTATTACGTGAAAAATTTCCAATCCTAGAGTATTTAATGTTCAATACTTTTCTTAAAAAATCTCCGTTCAGGTATTGCAAAATTTTCTAAATTTGCATTCTCATTATCTCGCTGTAAGCATCGAGAATTTTGTTTCTGATTTGCATAGCTAGCTGCAATGCTATTTCTGCCTTTTCTCCAACAATCATTACCTCGTGAATATTGTCGGTCCTGCCTGCAGCCAATTCATTGGCAAGATCTCTGGATTGTATCTGTAAATCATTCACAGAATTCAATGCATTATTAAATATTTCAGCAAAATTTAATCCCTTACTCTCAGTATTAGGGATATTTTTATTTAAAACAATGGGAGAAATTGCATTAAAACCATTTACAGAATTAACAGCCATGGCTTCCTCCATAAATTAATATAGAATAGTTAATAAAGAATTTAATTTATTTACATAATAATTAGTTATGTAATTATCGTCCGATTTCAAGTGCCTTCATAGCCATACTTTTAGTTGTATCTATAGCAGTGACATTAGCTTCATACGACCTTGTAGCGGAAATCATATTTATCATTTCCGTGAGGACATCAACATTGGGCATGCTTACATACCCGTCAGGATCGGCATCAGGATGCCCCGGATTGTAAATCCTTTTAAAAGGTGACGGATCCTCGACAATATTGCTTACTCTAACACCATTACCGGCTATTTTTTCTTTACTGCTGGCATTTAAATAATCTGAAAAAGATGTATTTGCAGACTTTTCTTCAAAAACAACAAGTTTCCTTCTATAGGGCTGTCCATTTTCATTTCTGGTTGTTTCAGCATTAGCGATATTCTGGGATATTATGTCCATTCTGAGTCGTTGAGCGGTAAGACCTGTAGCACTTATATCAAGAGAACTGAAGTATCCCATCTATTATCTTCTCCCTTCACTTATTACTGATTTAAGATTTTTAAAATCTCCGGACAGTTTTTGTATCAAAGCATTATAGACAATGTTGTTCTTAGCCATCAACGCCATTTCTGCATCAATATCCACATTATTCCCGTCAAGTCTCATTTCCAACTCAGTGTTGTCCTCTGTAACGGTAATATTGGCATTTTCAATGTCTGTTCCTCCAATTTGAATATGCCTTTTATCAGTGCGTATACCTCTAAAATTGCTGCTGTCCATTGCATCGCTGAGAACCTTTTCAAAAGCAACTGTCTTTCTTTTATAATTTGGTGTATCAATATTGGAAATGTTTTGTGTAATTGCTTCATTTCGTAATACAGTACCATCTATTGCTTTTTCCAATATCCTGGTATTATTAAATAACCATCCAATCATTGGTTATCCTCCCTCCTAATGGAGTTTATAGAATGATATTACAAAACTCAATATACTTTAATACTAAATATTGTCATGATAAATTGTGGTATAGAATGCACCATAATTTCCAGGACATTAAAATGCACCATATTATAAATAAATCCACCTATTACACCCTAAGACAAAATAGATAAAATTGAAAAAATTGAACAATTGACAATTTAATTCGACAAAACTTTTATTTCTCTAAAAAAGTCTATTTTTGATGTGTTAAAGCACTAAGAAGATAATTCAGCTACATAATATCATATTTTTCTATGAAATTCAACAAAAAAATGCATTTGAAATAATTTCGTTAAATATTTACTGGATACCATTGAAATAAATGACTGCCTCAGATATGTCAAAGAAACAGCTTCTCTATTTCATCTTTAATCTGCCTTACTTTACCTAAAGCTCTCTGGGATATTTCAAAATTTTTCTTTCTTTTGTCCCTTATTCTTATATCCAATGGATCCATCAACCCAAAATTAATATTCATTGGCTGAAAATCATTTACTGCAGGATTTGAAATGTAGCTGCTTAATGCACCTAATGCCGTGGTTTTTGGGAAAAACACCACATCCTTTCCGAAATAGCTTAATGCGGCATTAATACCGGCAACCATTCCCGATGAAGCCGATTCAATATAACCTTCTACCCCTGTCATTTGACCTGCAAAAAACAGATTTGGCTTATCCTTTAACCTATAAGCTCCATCAAGCTTTCCCGGTGAATTAATAAAAGTGTTTCGATGCATTACTCCATACCGCACATACTGAGCATTTTCCAGGCCGGGAATAAGTCCGAAAACCCTTCTTTGCTCAGGCCATTTAAGCCTCGTCTGAAACCCTACTATATTGTACAGCGTTCCTTCTGCATTATCCTGTCTAAGTTGGACAACTGCATACGGCTCTTTGCCGGTATTTGGGTCTATAAGCCCTACAGGCTTTAAAGGACCGAACCTTAATGTGTCCTTGCCTCTTTGAGCCATTATTTCCACCGGCATACATCCTTCAAATACGGCATCCTTTTCAAAATCCTTTATCTCAGCTGTTTGTGCATTAATAAGCTCATTTACAAAGTGTTCATACTGCTCTCTGTCCATCGGACAATTTATATAGTCGTCTGTTCCTCTTCCGTATCTGGCTGCTCTAAATGCTTTGGTCATATCAATTGAATTATATTCAACTATGGGTGCTGCAGCATCAAAAAAATGCAGATACTCTTTTCCTATCAAATTCCCAATATAACTCGAAAAATCGTCCGATGTCAAAGGTCCTGTGGCAATAACAGTTATACCCTCATCAGGCAAACTCTTTATTTCCTGATTAATAATTTCAATGTTTTCGGTTTTCTTTAAAATATCGGTAATCATTTGTGAAAACGCTGTTCTGTCAACTGCTAACGCCCCACCTGCCGGCACAGAGGTAGCATCTGCACATCTCATTATTATAGAATCAAATATTCTCATTTCTTCCTTTAAAAGGCCTACTGCATTTTCAAGCTGTGCCGAACGCAGAGAATTGCTGCACACGAGCTCCGCAAAAGTTTCCAAATGATGAGCCGGAGAAAACTTATGTGGTTTCATTTCAAACAATCTCACTTTTATACCTCTTTTGGCAATTTGCCATGCTGCTTCACTGCCTGCAAGCCCGGCACCGATTACATTTATATAATCAACCATTAATGTCACTTTTCCTTTTAATTTCTTTTTAACTACTTTTTTATTGAGTTTATTCTTTGATAATTTTATTTTTTGGTAATTGCAATATCAGTAATCTGAACATCATTCCTTAGGCTTTACATAATCACAGTCTTCCTTGCTGCATTTGATTGTTTCCTTCTTTCCAGACATATGCGAAACCAAGAAGCTATCGCATTTCGGGCATTTCTCGTCAAGAGGTTTATCCCATGTCATAAATCCGCATTCTTCTCTATTCTCACAGTTAAAATACTTTCTCCCTTTTTTTGTTTTTCTAATAACAATCTTGCCTCCGCATTTAGGACAATTTACTCCTGCTTCTTCCACAATAGGCTTTGAGTTCCAGCATTCGGGAAAACCGGGGCAAGCTAAGAACTTACCGAACTTACCCATCTTTACAACCATGTTTTTACCGCATTTTTCACATATAACATCGGAAACCTCTACAGGTATTTCAACCTGGCCGATACTCTCTTCAGCCTCTGACAATACAACAGAAAAATCCTTGTAGAATTCCTTCATTATTTCAACCCATTTTTTGCCGCCAACCTCTACCTCATCAAGCATGTTTTCCAGTTGAGCGGTAAATTGTATATCCACTATATCCTTGAAGTTATTTTTCATAATATCGGTTACGATTTTACCTAACTCGGTGGGATATAGAAACTTCTTTTCCTTTTCAACATATCCCCTTGCAAGTATGGTTGTAATGGTAGGAGCATAAGTACTTGGTCTTCCTATACCCTTTTCTTCCAATGTTTTGACCAGTGTAGCCTCGGTATACCTTGGCGGTGGCTGGGTAAAATGTTGTTTGGGGTCAAGTTTTTTCAGATCAAGTGCTTCTCCTTCTTCCAAAGCGGGAATATTAACATCGTCACTTTCTCCATCGTCATCCCTACCTTCAATATATACAGACATAAATCCGGGAAATTTAACCTTCGAACCTGCTGCTTTAAACACATAATCTCCAACTGCAATATCCACATTTAGTGTATCGTATACTGCCGAAGACATCTGGCTTGCAACAAACCTTTCCCAAATCAATTTATAAAGTTTATACTGCTCATTTGTCAATGAGTCCTTGATTTCATCGGGATTAAATTTTACATAAGTCGGTCTTATGGATTCATGTGCATCCTGTGAGGCAGACTTATTTTTATATACCCTAACTTCGGGAGGTACAAAACTATCTCCATACTTTTCCTTTATATACTCTCTTGCTTCATTCTGTGCCTCTGCGGATACTCTGGTAGAGTCAGTTCTGATATATGTTACAAGACCCATTGCACCATGTCCTTTAATCTCAACGCCCTCATAAAGCTGCTGTGCTACCATCATTGTCTTCTTGGTTGTAAATCCCAGCTTTCTTGCTGCTTCTTGCTGCATTGTACTGGTTATAAAAGGAGGTGCAGGTGTCCTTTTCTTTTCACTTTTCTTTACCTTTGTTACAACAAACTTTTTACCTTCAATCTCACTAATTATTCCATTTACTGTAGATTCATCACTTAATTCAATTTTTCCCTGGGCATTTCCGTAAAACTTTGCATTAAATGCTGCTTTCCCTTTAATTTGACTAAGTTTTGCCTCAATAGTCCAGTACTCTTCTGGAACAAAGTTTTCTATTTCCTCTTCCCTATCACTTATAAGTCTTGTGGCAACAGACTGAACCCTGCCGGCACTTAAGCCTTTTTTAACCTTTTTCCACAGAAGAGGACTGATTTTATAGCCCACTATTCTATCTAAAACCCTTCTCGCCTGCTGTGCATCAACGAGGTTTAAGTCAATTTTTCTAGGTGATTTTATTGCATTTTTAACGGCATTTTTTGTAATTTCATTAAATGTTATTCTGCATTTATCATTTTCATCTATATTTAAAATATTAGCCAAATGCCACGATATAGCCTCACCCTCACGGTCAGGGTCTGTTGCAAGGTATATCTTATCAGCATTTTTAGCTTCTTTCTTTAATTTTGCTATAAGGTCGCCTTTGCCTCTAATAGTTATATATTTAGGCTCAAAATTGTTTTCAATATCCACTCCCATTTGGCTTTTAGGCAAATCCCTTACATGTCCCATGGAAGCTGTTATCTTATACCCTTTTCCCAAAAACTTTCCAATAGTTTTAGCTTTAGCAGGTGACTCAACAATTACCAAATTACCAGCCATCATAATCCTCCGTAATCTGCTTTTTAATCTTTAATCCTAAAAATTTTACCGGGTATTTGATCGACTACCCCTTTTAATTCAAGCATTACAAGTAGCGAACCTACAACATTTACATTAAAACCACTCTTTTTTGCAAGCTCATCTATATGTAATGGCTCAAGCTTAAGACATTCAACCAATCTTCTCTCTTCGCTGCTCAAACCTTTAAACAAAGACTCATCATATGTCTTTTCACTGCTTTTTGTAACAGTATCAGTTATACCATAATTAATCAATTCCTCCAATATATCTTCAACACTTGTTACAATTTTTGCTCCATCCTTAATCAATTTATTTGTACCTTTACTATTCAAACTATTTATATTTCCAGGAACTGCAAACACCTCTCTACCCTGCTCTAGTGCAAACTCGGCAGTTATTAATGAACCGCTTCTTTCACCGGCCTCTATAACCACCACTCCAATTGACATTCCGCTAATAATCCTATTTCTGGCCGGAAAGTTGGAAGATACAGGCGGGGTTTCGGGAGGATACTCCGATATAATAGCACCTTTTTTGGTTACCTCTGTAATAAGTCCCTTGTTCTCGGGAGGATATGCTATACCGGTACCGCAGCCTAAAACTCCTATTGTCCTGCCTGCTTCTTTTGCTCCCTTATGAGCATAGGTATCTATGCCTCTTGCCATACCGCTAACAACAGTCAGTCCAACTCCTGCTAATGCATATGACAGGGATTCGGCCATTTTTAATCCATAGTATGTTGCTCTTCTTGCACCAACTACAGCAATACATTTCTCATTTTTTAGTATATTCCCTCTTACATATAAAATTATAGGAGGATCATAAATATTTTTTAAGTAATACGGATAGTTTTCATCCCTAATAGTAATTATATTTATTTTTTGTTCTTTTGCTACTTTTAAATACCTAGCAGCATCTTCCCTGAACTTTCCATCCCTTAGCAATTTTATACCTTTGCTATTTAAGAAAGGTACTTTACTCAACTCTGCCTCGGTCGCATACCATATATTCTTCGGATGCTCAAATAGGTTTAAAAGCTGTCCGCATTTGGTAGAACCGAAACCCGGTATTGAATTTAACCAAACCCAATATATCAATTGATCTTCCATACTTTTACCTCTTATTATGAAGTATGCAATCACTAGGCTATTATACCACACAAAACATAAATAACAATAACTTTTGTTTTATATGTTTTGCATTAATAATTGATTCCACTGCATAAACTCTTTTTTTACAATAGATGTACCTTGACAAC
>DAOOVO010000081.1:0-18432 GCA_035370245.1 Pseudobacteroides sp. | reverse complement strand
TTGTCAAGGTACATCTATTGTAAAAAAAGAGTTTATGCAGTGGAATCAAAATTACGTCTTTAATATTTTTCTTCACAGCATGGTTATAATAACGCCATGAACCATTTGATCTATCCCACCAAAAACCGCCATGAGATTCGCTTTCAAATCTAAAAATGATATCTTCTCCTTGGATTAAATAGCTTTTGAAAGCGGGCAAATCCAAATCCTTCATTACTTTTTGAGCCTGTGATACGGCAAAATCCTCGTCCCAACTGTGAACATACTTATATACAGGTGCAACTGCCTCTTTATCGCTAATGTCAATCGATGATTCTATTGTATATTTTGACATATCAGCACCCGTAACATTATTTATAGGCATGTTCCCGAACTCCTGAATGTTGTACTTAATAAATATGCCGCCAAACGCCATTATAACCGCTAGCGGTAATATGATATATTTAACTGCAGATGCCCTTCCCACTTTATTATTATTATTGATTCCATTATCTATATTGGTTCCATTATTTGCTCCATCTTTTTTATATCCTTTAATAATGGTATACCCAAACATAAACAACGAATATCCGATCATCCCGCCTAATGTGTTATGAAACAAATCATCCAATTCAAATATGCCCAATTTAGCCAAATATTGAAACCCTTCAATAAAAAGAGTTGTCAAAAATGCCGCAGTAAAAATCCATGCAACTTTTTTGAAAACCCCATTTATCAACGGTAACAAAATCCCTAAGGGTATGAACATAACAATATTAAAAATAATAAACTGCCATGCTCTTACCGAAAATGTATACCATGCATCTATGTAGCTGCTGAACAATTTTAGATTCGCATATCTTTCTATTCCTGAACCTCTGTCTCTGCAAGTTAATCCAAATACAACCAACAAGTAAATTGTAAGTAAAATACATAAAACAACTTTAGTTATATTGATGGTCTTTTTTCCTTTAAGCAGTTTTTTATAAACAAAAAAATAACCTGCACCTGCTATAGCAGATAAAAGGCACATTACAACTGTTGCCGGTACAATATATTTAAATATACTGGAAATTATATAACTAATATTCATATCGCTCCATACATTAACATAACTTTTTTTGCAATAACATTATTTTCAATTTCAATTTAAATAATATCATTATTCATCCATAAATACAATTTCTTTTAATATTAATAGAAACTGCAATTATCGACTACAATATAATTTACTCATTTTTACATATGGAAATCCCAATAAATCTAATCCATAAAGGAAATATTATATATTATATATTTTAATTTTCGAAAGTTAGGAGGGTATCTTTTGCCAATCACTTTAGTTGCAATTATACGGTCCATTATTGCTTTTATTGCACTATTGTTTTTTGTCCGTTTAATAGGTAAACAACAGGTTTCACAGTTAACCTTATTTGATTATACGGTAGGAATTACTATAGGTTCTATAGCAGGTACTCTTTCGGTACAGGTAAACGAAAACACTATTTCTACTTTGGCAGGGATGTGTACATGGGCAATACTGGCTATTTTAACAGCAATCCTAGGCCTTAAAAGCAAATGGATATATAAAGTGGTGGATGGAGAAGAAACAGTTCTAGTTAAAAACGGAAAAATAGATATGAAAAATTTAAAACGCACACGTATTCCAATTAGTGAACTGATTTCAGAACTTAGAATACAAGGTGTATTCAATATAGCCGATGTGGAATTTGCTATATTAGAACCGGGAGGAAGAATAAGTGTTCAAAAGCGTTCTCAAAAACAGCCTCTAACCCCAAGTGATTTGAATATTCCTACACAATATGACGGCTTGCCCACAAATCTTATTATAGACGGTTCAATTCAAAAAGAAGCATTAAAATCGTTAAACCTTTCGAAAGCATGGCTGTTTCATCAATTAAAAAAGCAAAACATACAGGATGCTTCTGAAATATCTCTAGCTCAGCTAGATACCAAGGGAAATTTATATGTTGATTTAAAAGGTGATAAACCCTATTTTATAATTTCTACAACTTCCCCTTGATGAACCGCTGAAGAATAGCTGCCACTTCAGCTCTGGTAGCATTACTTGCAGCATCAAGTATGCTTCCCGACTTTCCGTTGACAATCTTAGCTGCTACTGCCCAGCTCATTGCTTCAACAGCCCATTTGGATACATTACCCTTGTCTAAAAATTTATCCAATACACTTTGGGAAGCAGTTGCAGTATCATTTTTATTAATCTTAACATTATAGTTATAAAGTATTACAGCTATTTGTTCTCGCGTAACAGGTGCGTCGGGCATAAACATTCCTCCACCCACACCTGAAATGATTTTATTGGCCGCTGCCCAGTTAACAGCATTTTCGTACCAACTGCCTTTAGCTACATCAATAAAATGCTTATTTGCATTTACCTGTGGTTCACCTGCCATCCTATAAAGCACAGTAACCAACATTCCACGGGTCATTACAGCATCAGGTACAAATTTATTTTTAGACATGCCACTGAAAATCCCTTTCCTTAAAGCAAAGGCTACAGCATCATAATACCGGTCTTTTTTATCCACATCCGAAAAAGGGTTGCTCCATTCCGTATCTTCAGTCATATCATGTGTATCGGAAATCTCATCCCCATTGATGTCACTTCCAATACCGGTTCCTGTGTTACCTTCTTCTTCGGTCGCTTCATTATCTTCATCAATTCCTGTATTATCTGCATCACTACCCGTATTGCCTGCATCTATTTCTGTACTATCTTCATCACTACCCGTATTGCCTGCATCTATTCCCACATTAACTTCCGTATCATTGTCTTTATTGTCTCCTACATCGGTTGCTTTATCCCCTGTACTAATTACTGTACTATTTCCTGTACTGCCTCCTGTACTGATTCCCGTACTATTTCCCGTATTATCTCCAGTACCGGTTCCATTATTGTAGATTACATCAGGGCTTTTCAATTCCCACTTAGCATAAACTGTAATGTTGTCGTTGACTTTAGTTGACGCAGTAAAGTCAGCCCCACTGCCATCTGCCTGGGTTGACCAACCTTTAAATATGTATCCGCTTTTTTGAGGAACATCAGGCATTATTACACTTGTACCGGGAATTACATCAGATACTTGAGAATAAATGACTCCATCGCTTATAAATGTTACCGTATATGTAGCAGCACTGATATAAAATTCAATATAACCCATTAAATCAGCATCCGATTTGTCATTTTTAAAAAGAAAGGTCAGTTTATGATTTCCCAAGGACAAACCCTTTAAATAATCCTCTTTGATTGTGACCACAGCATCCTTGCTTCCATCCAGCAGCTGCTCGAGATCCACACTGTAATCAACACCTTCTTCAAGTGCATAAACATCATTTGTAACCGACACGAGAGAATTATCATAGAGGTTTATTCTAACAAATACATCGTCATTACTAAGATTCTTGTCGAAACTCACTTCAGAAGGATCTATAACCGGATCACTCACAGGCTCGGAATACCACTTTGCATAATATTCAACATCACCTGCACAACCGTCGGGAACCTTTGAAATGCTATCACCTGTTAGTTCTTCATTATCGTACCAGCCCTCAAATATAAAACCCGGCTTCACAGGAATAGGAAGATAGATTTCTTCTCTACGATTGAGCTTGAATTCAACTGGATAGTCTATGCCTTCTGTACCGTTTAAAATTCCTCCATTGCAATTATATACAATTTTATAATCTTTCGTCAGAGCTTCCGCCATTAACCTGGCATTTACAATACCATAGCCGTAAGACGTATCATATCCATTTAAAGATGGGTCATCCACTGCACAGTCCCTAAGTAATTTTTTAAAACCTTCTACATTAATAGCTTTATTTGTTTGCTTTACCATTGCCGCTAAGGAAGAGACAATTGGTGCTGCATATGAGGTTCCCGTTCCTGAGCTTACATATGCATCAGGTGCAGTATTTCCCAATCCGGGAATAGCTATACCTGGTGCGACCACATATACACTTGAATTCTTTTGAGAAGAAGAACCCACTATCCCGTTTTTGTCCGTCATACCTACACCTACAACACAGTCAAAAGCTGCAGGATAATTAAGGGATGCGGTATCTCCGTTTTCTCCGTTACCTGCTGCACCTACCATAATAATTCCCTGTTCTGCAGCCTTTTCTATCTGCTCCTTCAAAGATTCCGCAAGACTCTGTTTTGAACCTCCAAAGCTCATGTTTATTACATCTGCCTTTTGCTCAATTGCATAAGCAATGGCACTAACAACATTGGAAGTTTTTGTAGTACTTGAATCAAAACAGCGAAGTTCAAGGAGATTTACCTTGTCTGTCAGACCCGCCAATCCCTTTCCATTATTTCTTACGGCTGCTATTACTCCGCTTACAAATGTTCCATGCCCCGTATTATCTATATTGTAAGCAGCAGTATTATGATTTAGAAAATTGTAACCGCTTATAGAAACACCTTCAAGATCTTCATGAGCTCCATTAACTCCCGAGTCAATAACAGCAACTGTCACACCATTTCCGTCAAGACCTTTATTCCATGCATCTGCTATTTCAAGGGCATCAATATACCATTGATTTATAATCATAGGGTCAGATGTCAGAGGCTCGGGCAGATCTAAGAGTGAGATTTCATCATCTCGCTCTATGTATTCAACCAATCCGGCATCCACTGCATCTTTAATGTCCTCAAGGCTGTCTGCCGTAAAAAGCCCATCTGTATATGGAATATGCTTAAGCTCGGATACAGCTTTATCTATAAGTACTCTTGCTTTTCCTTTTTTTAGTTTTACTATGTAACCATTTTCATTATCACTATTTGGGCCAATATTGCCGCCACCCGCATATACTATGGGAGTGACAGCCGTACTTATTAAAAGTACGGCCATCAATATAGCCACAATAGTTGTGATTTTTGAAGTATTGGAATGTTTTAACATATACTACACTTCCTCCCATATAGCCGTATTGCTTATGGAATTCCTTTTTCATTTTCAATAATAAGTATTTCATTCAATCATAAGTATATCATTTTTATCCCATATTGTTTAATTTAATATTTACCAGGTTCATAAACGTTGTAGCAACCTCTGCTCTGTTTGAAATTCCGAGCGGATCAAAAATATTGTTTCCTTTGCCTTGAATAAGACCAACTTGTCGGCAAAATTCAACAGCTTCCCTTGACCATGGACTGATTTTGTCACTGTCATCAAATTTTTGAGGAGCAGATTTACCTTCAACATTAATCCCCTTGAATTTCATATAACGGCTGAATATTGCACAAATCTGCTCTCTTGTTATCAAATCATCCGAAGGTACATCTTTGAAAACCGTTTCACTTTTTACAAGGGAATATTTACCTACAACCGGAGCAACATATGCTATCCTATCCGAAGTAACCGAGCTCCATGGTAATACCGTAGTCTTGCCGTCCTCTCCTGTAAATACAACTACATAATCTCTAATATCGACAGGTATCGGTTGATTAAGAAGTATCATTGAACCAAGATCACTTCCATTATCTAATGTACCTTTAGGGATTTCCACTAAAATACCTTTTCCTTTGATAACTATGTCCTTTGTTGCATTATCGGAGATAATCCTTGCCGTTGTTTCATCGTCTATAGTTGTAATGCCTTCAGGTATCGTAACAATTACCTTATTTTTAGATGCATTTTGATTGTAATTTATTGCCGGGAAAGGCGTTACAACCGGAGATAAATTATCATCAGGAGTAGGAGTAGCTTCTTTATCATCTTCAGGAGAAGTTATGATATTCCTTTTATAATCGACCTTCTGTTTAGCTGTTGCAGCTCCTTCCCATAAGGTTGGGTCAGCAGCATAAGCCGCATCCACTTTTTCATTCAATTGGGTTAAAGTATCATTGTATGCCTGTTTTGAAAGTGCAAGAGCTTCTTTTGCAGCTGCAATCTCATTGTCGGCTGCTTGAACTGCCTTAGATAATGCAAATGCCTTAACTGCCTCGTTATAGTCATCCTTGGCTTTTTTTACATCTTCCTGTGTGCCTGTTCCGTTTTCAGCTGCAGTTTTGGCATCAATCCAGAGCTGTAATTTGTCTAAAATACTTGCATTATTATCAATAGCAGCTTTATATGCATCTTCTTTTGCCTCTTTATCATCCGTTGCTTCATTCCAGTTTTGTAGGGCATCGTCAATGCTGCTTATATATGTGCCGGCAATCTCATTCAAACGTTTTGCAGATTTTGCTTCTTCTGCATTCATAACACGTGTTTCTCCAGAAACAACATCATCATAAAGTAAACGAAGAGCATCAATTTCCCCTGTAGTTACTCCTTCCATACTTCTTACAGCTATCTGATAATCACCTTGCTTCAACTTATCAAATGTCTTTATATTCATTGCATTTAAAGGAACATCAGCAATTTGCCATACACCGCCTTCATCTGCAATATCTTCAGGAGCAGTAAGGGGCTTTTTAGCATCGGTTATTTTCAAAAGTGCAAACTGGTATAATCCTCTGCCACCCTTTCCTCCTGCAGCAGTCACTTTGATAGATCCATTTTCTGATAAATAACCGGAAGCTGGTGTTGACACAGCTTCAAAAGTAATGTAGTCATCTCCAACACTAATCTGCTTTTTAGCAATTATATCAACATTAGCCTTATCCTGTGCATCACGTACATAAACGGTATAATTTCCCGGTGCTAGATCCGATATTATGGAATTGTCCTGCCAATTTAGCTCATTAATCCATTGATTAAATTTTACCCTTTCCTCCGAAGTAGCTGTTGATGCGTCATACTTCAAATCCTTGCTTGAAGAAACTACTGCATACTCATATGTACCGTGATAAATATTTTTTGAAGGCTGGGATTTGGAATCATCATAAATCCCTCCTTTTATACTGCTGCTGTTAATACTTATGCGGCCATTGTTTTTATTTTTGTTCCAAGAGTTACCGATTTCAAATGCATTACTATCGGAAACATCTATCTTTAAGCCGTTAACATTCACAGTCGCAGTATTATTGTTTCCGTTTTCATCCTCTGCATAAAGGGTATACTTGCCGCCAAATGAAATGGGGAAAACACCTGCTATTCGTGTAAGCCCTTTTTGAAATTCCAGAGGAAAATCATTGATAGTTGCAGTTTCGATGGTTGAAAGACCTTCGTCACCTTTTGAAACACTCCATGAAAGTGTTCTAATTTCGGTTCCCTCTGTGCTGTCATTAATCTGGGCTAATGGCTTTGCATTATCCATGCGGTTCATTAAAAGGATTGCCGTACTCCATGTACCGTCTTGTGCTGTAGCATTTACAATATAATATCCGTTATTTGAAATCACAAATCTTCCATCGTCTTCCGCAGTAAGATTGTAAATTTCCAGGGCAGCTTCATTTGATTCAGTAGATTTTTTTACAATAGCTTTTACATCAATGGATGAAGCTGGCTCTGCAGTAGCTTTTATATAAGCCGTTTCACCATTTTTAACATACTGATTCTCAGACATATCCTGATTTCCAACCTGGAATTTCGCCGTCAATGACGGTGCACCTGCAATTGCACCACTGCTTATTGTACTGTTGAACCAATCAACTATCACCCTCTGTACGGTACGGTTACCTGCACTGTCTGTGGCCGCAACAACAATTACTCCATTTTCATTTACAGGCAATGTAAACTGCCAGAAGCTGGCGTCTTTTTTAACAATGCCGGATGGCGTTGAATCGTTTACAGTAACTGAAGAAAGCCCTGATTCATCGACCAAATAACATGTAAGACTTACAGTACCGGAACTGCTGATTATTGAAGCAGTCTGCGGGAAGCTTCTGCTCCAGAATATCTGTGGCGAATTTTTGTCCTTAGCAGGTATCGGTACACGATCAAATGTATAATGCTCTACAAGCTTGTCAAACTGGGCATTTTCCGATTTAACCGTTACTGTCACCGTATGAGCAAAATTGGAAGGATTGGCACCAAATCTTACCGAAGCACTGCTATTTCCTCCAGAAGCACTCAAATTGACAGTTTTAAATCCCGGAAATGTACTTTCCACTGTTACTTCACCGTTAAAATACAAGTCGATTGACTCCGCCACGCTGGTAAAGCTAAAGGAAGCATTGTTTTCACCATACGCAAGATTCGCAAGATATGGCATACTTTCTGCCTGACCATGGCCCCAGGTCGGAATATTATCCTTGAAACTCCAGCTCTGGGGTTCTGCGGAATCCTTATTGTATTGTTTTCCGTCTGCATTTTTAAAGCTGAAAATATTATTGTCATTATATATGTTGATGCCTTCTCCAAATGCTGTTACAGTATATGTTATAGCTCGTGTTGTGTTTGTTCCTATATCCTTGATATGAATAATACCTGTTCCCTCTCTTGAAGGAGTAATAACCAGCATTCCCGTTGAATGCCCTTTTGAGAAATCATCATTTTCCCTGTAATAAAGTATTCCAAGATTGGGGTTGCCGTCATCCGCATCTGAAATTTCTTCAACAAGAACAACCGGAGCAACATCTCTTGTTGTATCTATGCTCACAGGCAGATGCATTGTGTTACCTAAAGCAAGAGTCAGTCTGTCCGCAGCTTTGAAGAACGATGCATGTTCGATTTGCTCCATCTCTACATTGTTCACACTGTTATATTCACCATGCTCGGCATTAATAACACCTTCCTGTAATGATATAACAGTATCCGCATCACTGAAGATCTCAACATTAATGTTAAGACTTCCCGTTGCATTTCCTTTATAATAATCGGTAGGAACCACCAAAGTACCCGAAACAGTTCTACCTTTTCCAACACTGATATTGCCTCCGTCTTCTGAGTTATACAGATAAAGAATACCATTTTTCCTGTCCGCATCGGTAGAAGCTGCTAAAAGTGTAAGATCCTGCTCCTTCGAAACAGAAAGGTCAGTTCCCGGAAGAGTTAAATCAACAGTCTTGTATATAAGATTGCCGTTTATATCCTTTCCAGCTTCATAGCTGAATTGCACATAAGCATTATTTGCAGCTTTGCTTCCGCGGTTTCCTACCTGGAAATCCACCTTAAGTACGGCATTTCCGTATGAATCAATGCTTACATTTTTAATTGAAAAGCTTTCATATCCAAGCTCAGGCTTTTCTTCCACAACCAAAGTACCGCTTTTACCGTCGGATGAAAGTGTTGTAGCATTAAATGCACTGCTTGAATATGTTTTATCCTCTTCTACTGTGATATAGAAAACACTTCCTGCAGGCAAATCTTTGGTAAGAGGTTCAGAACTTCCGCTAAGTTCAACCTTCTGTCCCGATACAATATTTTGCTTAATCTGCCATGTGTTTAGAACACCGGATTCTCCATCAGGCGTCTTTATGTTCAATCTGACAGTAATAGGGTTAGAATCACTTCCTCTAATTGATACATCACCATTATTTGTAAAATTCACTACCGGCCTAAGCACTGAACCTGCAGTAAAGTTATAGATCGGGAAGCTAACGCTGTCCTCGCCTATGGATTGCCCACCTACACCATAACTGATGGCATAAACCCCTATCGTTGAAGTACCGTCAGGTCCAAGCACTTTTTCTCCGTTGATTTCAACTTCCTTAAGTTTTGTCAGGTTTGCCTGAGTCAGTACAAGGAGTGTGTCTTTAGTGGGTGATGGAACATCAAATGCTGCTAGTTCTTCAGCATCATTTAAGCTTAAAAGGGCTAACTCGGAGTCCCCCTTTAGTTTACCATATTTTTGAACCAATTCTTCATATTGGGACGATGACGACTGAGATGATGTTCCATCCAACGATAACGTTGAAATAGATTCTGTCGAAACATCTTCTGATGTGAGTCCTAAAGCAATTTGAATATTTGAGAATTTAAGCGTATCCATGGAACCGCCGCTATACCCGCTAAGCTGCCCTAAATAAGCTTTCTCGTATTCATCATTGGTCCAACCTTTTGTAATTCCGTCTTCATAAACCTGCATATTATGCATGGCCAGCATAATACCGGCTCCCCATGTGTTTGTATTGGGGTCATACTTGGACAGATATATGGCATTATTTCCGGTATTAGCGACAGTAGCGGTATAAACGGCAGAGATATTACCTGCACCGTCAGCACCGATTGTAACCTCACTACGACCTGAAGTTGTCTGCTGCTTTAGTTCTCCGTTTTCATCCGTCATGTTTTCAGGTGTAAAAAACGGATAGAGCGTCCCGCTTCCGGTTGCAAGAATACTTGCAATTTGTTCTTCTGTAATTATATATGTTGAGCCATTCATTTCAAAAAGAAGGAAATCTTCTGCTAAATCGGAAAGCTGACTGATGCTCTCACCTTCTACAAGCTGACCCAACTTGCCGTTTAAAAATTGTAGGTTTGCAAAATAAGGGTCGTTATATGCTTTAGACAGACTTGTGTTTGTGTACACCCCGTCTTTTCCACCCAAATTACGGTCATAATCTACAAGTGTACGGATAAGATAAGGTGTTTTGAAATTAACTGTTTTATCTCCATTGACTTTAACACTTCTTATATAAAGCCTGCGGATTGTTACAAAGTCTTCCGACTGGTAATTCTGCTGACCGGTTGTATATACTATGCAGTATTCACCGTTTTTCATTTTCATTGTTTCAATATTATCCAGCACCTGGCCTGAAGGCAAATCAATTTCTGTAATAACTCCGTCTACATTGACACTAAGTTTGGTGCCTTTGCCATAAGTCTCCCAAAGTCCTGTCTGATAAAGCAGACGATATTCTCGTATGGCCTCTGAGGCGTCATCTCCTGGATATGCCGCATTGAGGTAAGCAGTATAATCACTAATCTGCTTTTCCTTCCAACTGTCATCCAAAATGCTTTTTGCATAAAATACCACAGAACCGTCTCCTGAACCATCAGGAACATAAACAGTAGAACCTGTAGGACCGCTTATTGTTTGAGCTGCAGTAAATCCCTCCGTTCCTTCATAAGATGTCTTTACATCAAAGGAAGCCTTCTTTATAACTGTATTTTTAGCAGCTTTTGTAGCTCTGCTTTGTATATATTTATTATAATCGTCTAAGGATTCATAGTAATCATACCAATCGTTATATATCTCCAATGCAGTATCATAAGCATCTTTAGCTATAATGTATTCTTCGTGCGCTTGCTTTTTACCAATGTGCTCGTTGTATTGAAATAATGCATCTTCATAAGCACTCTTTGCTTCTTCATATGAAGCATAGTTTGATGAGTAGCTCGATTCAGATACATAATAATCCGTTTGAACAGGCTCTTGAGGTCCTGAACCGGGGTCTTCCACAACAACAGGTTCCGAAGGTTTAAACCCATCATTCTTGTAGTTTGTAAAATCCATGTTTGTGCCGTCATTAAGCTTAGGAACCTGAGATTTCGGCTTTTCCAACACAGTAGGTGCGGCAGGAGATTTGGTAGCATAGCTTATCCATGCCACATGTATCTTATTACCGTCCGTCCACGCTTTAAATCCAAGGTCACCTGTACCGTCATCGGTAGTACCGTCGGTTGTATCCACAAGGATATAAGGCGTTGAACTTAATTCATTTACAGGGTTTACAAGACCATAGCTTTCTTTTCCGTTTGCAGATGTAACACGCAGCTTTGACATAACAAGCATGCTGTTATCCACTTCATTTGCCGCATCTTTTCGACCGTATGTATAAATGACATAATTATCCTTGCCTACGGTTACAACCCGGTAATCATAACCGGTTAAAAGTCCGTCAGCAAGCTTGAATGCATCTCCTGAGCTTCCATAACCGGAAAGTTGGAACGGAACGTCTTTATCTGAAGGATTATATGAATAGGTTGACAGTTCACCGTCGCGTTCCGGTTGATATATTTTCTGGCTTTCCTTTGTGCTTCCCGGCAGCGAGATTCTCACAGAGGCTTTGGTGGTTTTTCCATTGCTGTCAGTCATTGACAAAGTACCGATATCGCCGCCAAACTTGTCTCCGATGGCCGACCAACTGTGCTTCCACCCCTCATCCTTTTCGTATGTAATGCTATACTTAAATGAAGACTTCAAACTTCATAATTTCAATACCGATACCTGCCCCTGCCTCTACAAAAGCTTCGGGAGATATTGTCATACCGTTCCAGTAAACATTGCTGTTTGCATCCACAACTCTAGCCACACGTTTTATGGTGGTCTCTTCAATGGCAACCAAAGTCACTGTGCACTTACTGCTTAGCTTATTATCATCCTGCTGTACCATTGTGACAGTAACAGGTTCGCTTCCTTCCGACTTTATAAAGCCTTCTTTAAAATCCGGAACAGTACTCTTTAATCCCAGCTTACCTTCGAAAACAACATTAAATGCCTTATAGTCTGTTTCAAATGTATAGCTCTCTCCAGGCTTTAATATTTTTTCTGTTTTCAACACGGCATCGGGTTCTTCTTTAGGTTCTCTTTCCACAGTCAATCCCGTACCTATTTCAAGACTTACTCCTACAGTTACATAAACATAAACAATAGGGCATGGTGTAAGCCTGTATTGATATTTGTATTCAAGCTCCGCAGCTACTGCAACAGAAAACTGATTAAAATAAAACTCATTGTCAATTGGATTATATTTAAACATGAATGCAAGAGATACTGAAAAATCTACCGAAAATGAACTGGATTTCATTTTTCCTTTATCTTTAGCATTTTTATATGAATCATCCGTACCTTTAGCAGTTTCTTGGCTTGGTTTTTTAATAAAATCTTTCAATGCTTTCATTTCTTCAACTTTTTTAGCATTAGCCTTTTTAGGTCCAAACCAATTGCTCTCTGAGCTACCGGAGCCGCCTGAACCGCTTGAGCTGTCATCACCGTTTGATTCATATCCTCCAATAGGTATACCTATTGAGAACCCAACTTCATACCCATCCATAATAACAGTTATATAATCTGTGGCAGATATCTCTGCAACAGGCAGCTTTGTTCCCATATCAAAATTGAATTCGGGAAATTCACTTCCTGATTTTGACATATCAATATCGGTATCCGGTGTAGACGCTCCCTGCTGAACCTTTAAATAATCTGAGTTTGGGAACACTCCGCTTGTACTGTGGCTGATAGTTTCAGGTACAGGCAATGAAGATGATTTTAGAGCTATTTCTTGCTGCTCCTGTACTGTAAGTGCAAATGTATCATTTCCTGTAAATGATCCTAGATAATTATTTATTTTAGCTGCAGCTACGGTATCGCCATCCTTATATGTGACGGTACCTGTTTGGGTGTCAATGCTTGTTATTTCAGCAACAGGAATATTATCACCGGCAAGACTGTGAGGTATAAAAACAGGACTGGGATTTTCAAAATCATAAATGAGATTGCCATGATATTCAGGAGACCATGTAAAAGAACCGTTAACCAGCTTAGGCGGATTGTGGTCACCTCCTAATGGTATGTCAATTGTTTGAACCATGCTAGCCTCAGGACCATACATAAAATGGTTGTCAGAAGATGGCTTATAGTCCGATTCACTTTGTGGAACACTGTTATTGGCATAACTTCTGCTCATTCCGCTAACAATATAACGATAAGACTTTTGTTCCCTGGTAAGAGTAGATGCTGTAGCAGGATCCGTTATATCTGCGATAAAAGCCGGTATAACCTGTGCATAATCATCCTGACTTGCACCGGCAGGCACAGCGAGAGAACGCGGTGTCATTGAATAGAATGTTTTTAAAAAGTACTGCCTGTATCCCACAATTTGGCCATTTGAACCAAACAACGGTATAGGTGCGAATATACCCTCGTCATAATCTGTATTAGGATCAAGATAGAATATAAACTGGTCAATATTGTTTCCATTGTTATCCTTATCCAATATAAAATATCCTGTCTCTTTGTTGAAATATCCGTCAATTCTTCCGTTGCCGTTTGCATCAAGATAAAGTGCAGTCTGAGCTATACTTGTTGTCATATTGTTTATTGCAGTTATGTAATTTTTATCATAGTAACGGAAATCAAGAGCAGCAGTAGCCAGATTATTCATACTAAGATATATTCTTTCATTTCCATAATATGATTTACCGTTTAAAAGTATAATGTCATCAGCAGGCATATTGAAATTTATCCATTGCAGGTTTTCCAAATCCGAAAGATATGAAAATACACCTTCGGTATCACTGCTTTTTAAATCGCTTTTACTTATGTTTTTAGTTTTGTATGTAAAAAGTGTGGGAGATGTTTTGTCCGTTTCTGAATATCCTACAGTTATATAGCTCTGTGTTCCGCTTGATTTAAATTCCTCAAATGCTTCATTTATCTTTGTTGGGTCAATACTGCTCAAAACATTGCCGTTTGAATCCTTCAACCGCTGCACCGACGGACGCAAATCCACATTTATTACCTGTTTTCTTGTCATTACAACATTAACTGTATATGTATCGGTAATGGACGCTTGTGAAAATCCGTTCCATACCATTTTGATATTGTATTTGTTGCTGTTGGCTTCTTTAGTACCTGTAGCTACAATATCCCCTTTTGAATTGGTAAGGTATACTGCATAATTGAGCCTTGAATCTTCCGTAGCAGGCTTATAAGCCGGTGTTTCTTTTAGTTCAACCTGTATGTTTGAGCCTACATAGAGCTTCCCGTTTCCGTTAACACCGCCCTGCCCATTAATGATGCTTACCGACGGCTGAATGGAATCATAAACTCCCGAAGCTAATGTAAGCTTTGCACCACCGGGAGGTGAGCTATCACTATCATTTGCCGTAAATATACGAAGTCCTAAATCATTGGCGAATGTACGACGTGTCAAGTATGCATTTGTAAGTGCAGCAAGTGCGTTACTTCTGCCATTATGAGCATCATAAATAGCCGTTCCCAGACGTAACTTTCCAATATTATCGCTAAAATCCCAGTTTTTTGAAAAGGAACCCGATGTATACCATGTAAGCGTATAACCTTTAGCCCAACTCCCTGATACACTATGGTTTGAATTTGTATATGCAAATCTTTGACCGTTTAATCTCAAAATTTCAAAGTATGGATAAACGTATTCAAGTCCGTACCAGAAAATATCCCCATCGCTGGCCAATGAAGCATTCCACGAGAAATTACCGTAAAAACCCGAATACATGGCTGAACCGTTGGGTATAGTCAATTCAGCCGAATCTTTTCCTTTAGACTCAAGCTTCCAACCATTACCGTCTGCAGTTCCTTTTGTCCAGCCGTTTTTGTACAAACCGCTTAAAGTATCACCGGTATACCAACCGTTTTTAATGATCTTTCAACGGAGTTTCACCATCTGGTCCATTATCATGAACATCTTTACCTTCAAGAAATTCTTTTAAAATCAAAAAGTCAGAGTAATCATTTGTAAATACTTTATGTATATCATTATTTTTGTATCTGATAATAAAGCATAACTCCGGCTTCTTTTCACCTGTAAAGCACTTTTTGCAAAACTCTGATTCATCAAGATTACAATTGACAATCAAATTTATATCTCTAACAATCCTTCTTATACCAGGCAAAGTAAAGCTAATAAAGAGAGACATTTGACTTGTGTAAATTGTTTTTGAATGGCATACAGGGCAGATATATTCTGCTCTTTCCGGCGGGCGAGCAACCCTATAACACATTGCACCATGAGATAAATTTGGGGGTACAGGTTTATTTGATAATTCCTGAAGTTTTGCCATAATTTCTTTTTTGTCATCTATTCTTTTCATTTTCTCTTATCCCTCAGCTCTATGAATTTTAACTAACCTGTTGTTTCTTATATTCTACCATTAGTTCATGCACTTCTTCCAACGGCATATTTAATGAATTTTTCGGTATATTTATTATTGTTACTCCAAGTCCTTTATTCAAATTTAAAATAGCTCTTTTAAATTTAGAAACCTTATTTAAAGTTCCTTCAACATCTACAGGTTCGATTCCCAATAATTTTTGTCCCCCATAATAATATATTAGAAAATTCTTTATTTCACTCCATTTTAAAAATCCAGCAGCAATAGCCGATGCATTATCTGTAACACCATATTTGCTGATGATAAGAGATGGCGTCCTAATCAATAATCTCTTTACAACATACCACCCGCAAAACCCGAAAAACAAACAAGAAATAATACCAACTATTCTAAAACCATAACGTGAACTTTCTTTTTCCACTGCAGTATTAATTCCTATGTCAATTTCAAATCCTATAACAATAAATAATGCTCCTATTAATACAAACATAAGTGAAAATATAAATAATACTACCAATTTAGTGGTACTTGGATAAATAATAACTTCTTTTCCCTTTTCTAGCTCCATAAAATTGATCCTCCTTTTTTTACTTATTTACACAGAATTGTTCAATTCATTACAATATTTCTGCAATAATTTTCTCAATCTCTTGTTCTATATTTCTACTATACTTTAATTCAATGCCTTTTATTTCATCATTAAGTACATATATATCTCCTAATTGACAACAACATTGTTTATCACTCTGCTTAAATAACCGTCTTTGGATATTTCAATATCATAACCTTTTTCGTAAACGGGCACATTCGCAATCTGAAAATATCCATTTTCATCTGTAGATGCGAAAATATCAGTTCCTTTTACTGAAACTAAAAATCCTGATTTGGATAGATTAAGTAATTCAGGCTTTACATACCCACTTATTGTAACTGTTTCAATTAAATTTTCAAGTTTATCACTTACAACAAAATTGTAAGATCCTTCTTGGACATAAGAATCACAAATTTCAATATAGTACTCATTATTAGATGCAAGATTAAGTACTATTATATCATCTCTAATCTTCTTATATTCAATATAATGCAAGTTATTATAAACACTTAAAGAATAAAAGCCGTCCGATGTATAATAAGGAACCTCTATTTTATTTCCTTCTTCATCATATATCGTAAATAGCCAAGAAGGTGATGTGAGTATTTTACTGTTATCAATTTTTCTTTTGATTATACAATTTTTAAAGTAGTACTTGCAGCTTACTGAAGGTATAATTTTAAAGAAATTCGAATCAAAAAAATAATCCACTGAACCGGAAATAGTTTCCCCAGATTTGATTTCCTTTGCAGTGTCAAATGAATTACCCCAGTCATCAATAACAGGCCCCCTTAAACTAAATGAATAATTAATATATTCAGAAAAATAGCTATTTGAAATTGATATATTGAATTTCAACTTCCGATTGATTTAAATCATTTACTGAGAAACATACTTCACTGCTTATCAATAGTATAAAAAATAACATAATACACAAAGCATATTTTTTAATAGTAATTTTACTCCCCCCTATAAACAAATAAATCATAGTAATATTAAACTAATATCACTTCACTTCATTTCAATTACACTTAAACCTAACAGTATAAATCCTTTTATTTATGCCGTCTCTCGCTGTTACTTGTATTCGAGCTATTCCCGATAGTGATTCTGCTTGTTCAACCAAAACATTTTCAATATTTTTAAATGGTACTGCTTTCACTAAAGGAATCTCTTCAGTTCCTTCCGGAAGAACTACCGTATAATCTAAAATATTTTCGTTAAACCCCTCAATTTGATCACCATTTATCAGTATATTATGAAGAGATGTCTCGCTGTAATCTTTTACAATATTTTGTATTTTTTGTTTTAAAGGAGGATTAAGCTCGTAAACTGTTCCATCTTCTTTTAAAGCCATTGCCGTGTGTCCATAAGCAAATATCTCCAGCCCACATCTCAAGCGGTTTGTATAAAGAACCTATTATTGTATTCTCTTTTGGATTAATATGTACTTTTCTCTTAAGATACCCTACTTTACTTATATTTACAATATGTCCATCATCCGATTGCGGTAAATTACATATTTCAAAATATCCATTTTCATCTGTCATAGTTGATAATTGTGTTTTCTCAATTTCTACAAGAAACCCTGCAAGAATATTGTTTGTGCAATTAAAACTTGGCTTAATATAGCCTGATAATTTATAAATTCCTTTTTCTGTAATATCTTCTTCAATCGGCAAATCAGCCCCATATGCAAATGCATTAAACAATAAAAGCTGTGCAATAATTAATATGTTTGCTATAAATACCGCAAACTTATTGTTTCTTAACATAATAACTCCATCATACCACAAATTGTTTAAAAACAAAAAAATAAAACCCTTGCCAACTTTAGTATAACATAATAAATTATTACTATAAACAATAATGTTATTTAATATCTTATTTACATTAGTTTTTTTAGTATAAAATTTTTTCGTTGTCAAAATATAGTTAAACTTAAGAGGTCAATTTGCCGATAAATTCAATAACATGTCAAAGAAGAAAAAATTCCAAATCAATCTATTCTTAAACTATCTCATATAAACAAATATTTAAGAAAAAATACTCAAATATAATTAAACCGATGTTAGTCTATTACTTGATTAAAAATTACTAACTTATTAGCATAAATAAATGATTCCACTGCAATAACTCCTGTTAAAAACAGGTAATATCGATCTTTGA
>DAOOVO010000080.1:16592-18613 GCA_035370245.1 Pseudobacteroides sp. | reverse complement strand
AAAAAAAAAAAAAAAAAAAAAAAAAAAAAAAAAAAAAAAAAAAAAAGAAGAAAAAGAGAAAGAGAACGCTATCAATATAACATATGTCGATTTTAATGTCAAGACAAAAATTTTTCTCTTTGTGTTTTTTGTCAATTTTATTTATATAGTTAGTATATATAAGTATATGTAAATGAATAATTATTTAGGAAGTAATGCAAAAAGAAATCAAGGATTGATAAATCTCTTTTTAATATATGAAATAATTTTTAGTTTTGCGTAAGATTAGGAAAAATATAGGGATAAGAAGATGGCTAAAAAAAAGATTGAAAGTGGGGCAAAGGTGGTAGAAGGAGTTAAGAAGGTGGATGAAGTCAAGAAGGATTGGAGTAAGATAGAGTTTGGGAGTACGAAGATAGTTGAGAAGGATGATACTATTCGAAGGACTATAGAGACTAACAAGGCGTTACAGGTATTGTATGAATATTTTGAGAAGCGGTTAGGGTTGAATGAGGGGAAGAAGGGGGAGTTAAATAAGTATTTCAAGGAATTTTCTGTTAAGTTGGTTAACAATTTTGACCCGTTTGTATTTATTTTATTACGTGAGATTATAATATTGACTGATGAGATATTGGAGGAATTGAGGAAAATAAATGGAAATAAGCTTATTTAGGTTAAGCAGGCGATTATTTTACACACGGCAGACTAAACCGTTGATATATGCTGTAAACATAGTTATGCCTGAAGAAGAGGCTAAAGAGATGGGTTTGGAGTATGAGGATGGTGTAGTAAATGTGGATTACAGGGTAGGTAATTTTTACCGAACCGAGAATGGTTATGTGTGTAATTTAAAGCATATTGGTGATGGTAGGGCTTATTTTCCGCAGTTTACGGTTGATATTAGGGTTAAGAAGCCAAGTAGGGCTTATTATGCAAGCGATAAAGATAAGAGGATAAATAAGTTTAAGGTGTTATTTGGACACGGGTTGAATAACACGAAATTGGCATTTTATTGGTTATATTATAATTCTGATAGTCCATTTTTTATGGATGGGAAGAAATGCTTGCTGGAGTTATTTCGGGAAGAGATAGAAAAGGGTATAATCAGTAAATACGATATACATAATAAGCTGGTTAGGTTGATATTGAGTCAAGAATGGGTAAAGAAATTAAATTTATCACCATTTAAGGATTTGGTTATGTCAAGTTTAAAAAAATCATTAGATGAGATGGAAGTAGATTACAATAGGATTATAGGTAATTATATCAGGATTGCAGAGCAAGATGACGATAAGAAGGCGGCTCTTTTGGCTAATAAGGAATTAGAGAGAATGATAGAGAAGAGTGAAGAAGAGGAAATAAAGAGGTTGAAAGCGGAAACTATTAGGAATTTAGGGGCTACCGAAGAGGCTAAAATGCTTAACGGCGGAACTGTTGAACCATTTAATCCAGATAAGTTTATTATGGAAGCCGCAGAGGAACTGGAAGAAGGTGGCGATGACTACGTAAATCAAAATATGGAAGTTGACGAAGAGTCTTAATTAACTATATTTATAATTTTAAGGGGTTAAAAAATGAAGAAAATATTTGTTTTATTTGCTATTTTGTTGGGTGTGAATGCTTATGCACAAAGAGATATTCTTTATACAGGGAATTATAAGAATTCCGATACTATCGTAATTACTACTGTTTATAATCATACACAATTCGATAGCATTAAGTTTTTTGTGGTTAGTAATGATAGCGTGTCTCTATTTATCGATAGGTGCGATGTGGACCCGTATCTTGGGGCTCAAAAGCTTGCCTATGGTTCTTGGACAACCGTTGATTCTTTGAGTGGATTTGTGAACAATGGTACTGGTTTTGGTACAGGTAATCTCGTTTCGTCATCTACTTGGAAAGCTATACCTATATGGAATAATATGTATAGATTGAGATTTAAAAGCGTGGGTAATGCGGCTAAAAACGGAACAATGCGATTTGGTGTGTATATGAAAAAGAGGTAATATGCCTGTATTAACTCCATTCGTAAAGAAATATGG
>DAOOVO010000080.1:5296-16492 GCA_035370245.1 Pseudobacteroides sp. | reverse complement strand
AATAAAATACCATCCGTAGCACAGGTTAGAGATAAACAAGGTAAGGTTACCTCTAAACTTATGATACTAAATGACGGATTTATTATCGAAGCACTTTCTATAGGTAGACAAACCAGAGGAACTAATATCAAAGATATGAGACCTCAGTATATCTGCTTCGATGACCCCGAAGATAAATCTAATACTAAAACCGAAGAACGTAGAAATAGTAATATCGAAGACCTGTTTAATGAAACTATACCAGCTATGGATACTAAAACAGGTAGATTGGTGTATATATGTAACCTCGTACACCAAGATTGTATCGGTTCACACCTTATGAAAAATCCACAGTGGATTAGACGCAAGTATTCCTTAAGCTATAGAGATAAAAACGGCGTGGAAAAAGCTACTTGGGAAAAACGATTCCCAATGGAAACCGTAAATAGAATGAGAGAATTTTATAAAGCCCAACCAAAAAAAGGTGGACTTAAAGCTTTCTATATGGAATACTATAATAAAATCGTGTCAGACTCTAACCCTGTGTATAAAACTGATTTTGAATATAGATATGTACATAAAAACGGAGTTAACTTCCTTGTTAAAAATGGCAAGTATATTAACGTATACGTAACCGTTGGCTATGACCCAGCACAATCAGAGAAAACCAGAAGCTCTGATTCCGCTATCGTCGTTTGCGCTATGGATAGCGAAGGCAATAAATATGTACTCGACTGGTTCGTGGGTAAACTTGATCTGCACGATAAATACGAAGAAAAAATTACTCCCGTATACCCATTCGCACTATCTAATAACGACTTGGAATATGTGTGGAAACGGGGCGGAATAGAAGAAGTGTGCAGATTTATCGTAAAATATAATGCAGACGCCTATTGCGTGGAAATAGCGTCCCAACAAGGCGGTATATTCGATGATATACGAACAAGACTCGACGCAGTTACCCCAGACTTCCTCGCAAGTAAAGGATATACAGGTAGAAGCTTGAGAACAACCGTCGGTAGTGGCTATACTCCACATATAGATAAAGTCCAAAAACTTTCCGCAAGTATTATGAGAGACTATGAGGCTGGTATAATAACAGTAATTAACCCAAGACCTGAACTGAAAAACGTCGTCGAAACTTTCCCTGATAATAAATTGGATATACTCGACGCACAATTCCTCGCAGATAGAATGCTTATTCCACCTAATAAAATCGAATACGACCCGATAAACCTGCAAGTCGCAGAGGAAATAGTCGACGTTCCAGAATATAATTCAGAAGAGGCTTGGATTGTACAATAAATGTGAGGCAATATGCTAAATTGGAAAAAAGAAATAGCTAAAGAAAATTACGAGATATTTAAAGAATATAGAGACCAAAGGCTTAAATGGTTTAAAGACGCTATTAAATATAATAATTTTAGAAAAGGTTTCCACTTCTCTGCAGAAGAAATTAAAGATATATTAAAACAAAGACAGGCACCTATACCAATAAACGTAACTACCGCTATCTGCGAAACCGCAGAATCTCTGCTAACTTCATCTGACCCCGTAATATCTGTTATGCCCGCAAGATTTATTACAGAGGAAAATAGGAAAATAGCCCAAGCAGTAGCTTATAAATATGAGGCGGCTCTTAAATCAACTTGGTATAACTCTCTGGGTGGCTATAACTACGATAAGGTTATCCAAGATTATAATAACGTCGGTAGAGGCTTGATGTATATCGTGCCGAAATTTAAAGATAATGAGTTCTTCGTCGATATGAAATACCTGTCGTTTAGAGATTTCTATCCAGACCCAAATACCAGAGATCCGCATTATAAAGATTCAGAGAATATGATAATTAGCTACGTAACTGGACTTTCTCAAGCATTTAGAATAGCTAAAATGTACGACCCTGAACTCGAATGGGAACAATTTAAAAATAATTTCAAGAATAATAGATGGCTCGATAATGACGAAGTAGAAGAAGATAAATACGTTATTCGTGGAACAGTTGGCGGTAGAATATCAACAGAGAGAATAAGATTGATATTTAGAACTTCCCTCGAGGAACAAAAAATATATTACGTAACCCCTATTCAAAATGCACCCGACCCAAATATGTATGATATATCAATCGAACTATACCTTAATTACCAAGGTCAAAATTGGTTTGAAGTACCAAACGAAATTAAACAATACGTCCAGCAAGGACTACTCGAAATTCACGAAAAAAAGGGAATGTTCCTTAATGAATACATATCTATAGGCGAATACGGTATCAAAAAAGCTTATCCAATAGATTCATATAATATTATACCATTTGTTTATGATGATAATGAACACCCATACCCATTGGGTAGAGTACACTATATTTATCCTCTTCAGAGGGCTTTAAATAAATGTATAATGATTGCAATACTAAATGCGTCATTAAGTAATAACTTAAAATGGGTAGCAGAGGATAAAACAATAGTTAATGCTGAAAATTGGACTAATAATTCCGCTATACCTGGTTCAATTATGTTTTGGCGTAGATTGACAAGCGATACACAACCACCTATACCCGTCCAACCAATGCCGCTATCAGACGTATTCTTGCAATTCCCAAGATACCTGCAATACGTTATGGAATATGTTAGCGGTATTACAGGCGTGCTTATGGGAACTAATGATGAAAAAACACCTGACGTGTTTAGAACTGTAGCCGCAATGCAAAGTGCAGGCGGTGAAAGAATTAAACGTAGATTGCGTAATCTCGATACAAGCCTTTCTGTAGTAGGCGAAACTATAGCTAAATTCTATAAAGAATATGCGCCAATGAACGGCGAAACAACTTGGGTTGAGGGTATAAATAAAGTTAAATCTGAAATGTATAATGTATTGAAACCAGACCCAAACGACCCAACAAAAATTATAATACAGCCCGATACAGATTTAAGTATCGGATTTAGAAGTATAAGATTTGTTTCTACTTCTAATCAAGGCTATGAAAATGCTAATATAGCTCAAATGCTAACACTAATGGCAACACAACTATCTATTCCCGAAATTGTGCCTGTCATATTAAAGAAATTAAATATACCAGAAACAGAAGAAATAATAGAAGCTCTCGATATTAAGAAGCAAGCCCAAATGTCAATGCAAGAAATGCAACAAAGAGTTCAACAACTTGAACAAATTTCACAACGACAGGCTCAAGAAATTGAAAATAAAGCTAAACAAATAAACGTGGAGAAGTTTAACCATAAACTTGTTAGAACTCTTGAAAGTATAAAAACTAAATTTAAAGACGATTTGAATTCAAGAAAAGAAATAGACGACTTGCTTAATGCATTCGATCCAAATAATCAAATAAATAATGAAATGAATAACGAAGGAGAAATTTTACAATGATTGATTTAGAATCGCAAAACGGTGGAGTAAATAGCGTTGAACAGGGGAATGGTGCAAGCCAGCCTGAACAACCTATACAACAAAACCAAAGCGGTGAAACAGTCCAAGAGATGAACCCCATTTTCTCGCATTTCAAGGACATATTAGGAGATAACGTAAGTGAAAATCAAACTGAAAATCAAACTGAAAATCAAAGCCAAGTAGTGCAACCACAGGAACAGGCACAAGAACAACCGCAAGAACAACAACGAGAAGAAGAAAAATCATCGAAACCCGATGGTGAACCCTCTGCCCCGTTTAAAAAATGGGAAGAGATGACCCAAGAGGAACTTATAGAAAGGGCAAAATTCTTTCAATCAAGAGCCGATAAAACTAAAGCCGAATATGATAAGATTTTATCAGCTCTAAATGAGAGAGAGGAAATATTAAGAACCATCTATAATAATCCTATTGAGGCATTTAAACGTATTGCACCTGAATTTAGCGACATTCTTGACCTGAACCAACCAATCGAAAGCGCCGTAGCGTCTTGGCAACAAAAAGTCCTAATACCTCAATTAAAACAGGAATATCCTAATATAGTCGACGATGACTGGCAACCTGACCCAATGGATATGATGAACCCTCAATCACCTACCTATAAATATATTACTCGTACTATGGAAAAGGAAAAGGAATTGAGAATAAGGCAGGAACTTGCAGAAAAACAAAGAATGCAAGAAGAACAAATGGGCAAAGAGATGGAACAGGTTGTCTTACAGAATAACTTGAAGGATAAGGAACATTTGACTAAAGAATTAGGACTTACCGAAGACCAGTTAAAGGAATTTGCTAAACGATATGACGATATGGTTGCAAAATCAGGAAATGAGATTTATCCTGATTGGCACCCGAACAGAATAAAGAATATTATTAAATCTGTATTCTTTGATGAGATTGTAAATATTAAAGTACAAAATGCCGTAAAAGAAGCAGTTGAGAAAGTACATCAAGAATACAAAATGAAAGGAGTTACTATACCTAAAAATATGCCTGTTGACGTAACTTCTGTTCCAAACAAAAACGTTAGTAATAACGGAAATCAAGTAAATAATGGAACTGTGTTTAGTACTTTATTTGGAAGAATTTAATAAATTAACAATATAAGGAGATTAAAATATGCCAAGTGGACCAACTTCTGCAGGTGTAGAAAATCAAGTAATATCACCTGAATTTTTCTCTAATAGGGATTACCTCGAAACTATGCGTGTTTATCAACGCAATGGCGAAGTATTTAAATTTATGTCCCTTTATGAAAAAGATAGCCTTTCTGTACTAAGAGTTATTTCCGAAAAATTCGGTACAGTTAGAGAGGGAATAACCGATTTTGAGTTCAAAACAAGACAAGACTATGAGGCACCAACACGATTTAATATCGAAGATACTTCTGCAGACGACAACACACTCAAAACTTCTATAGTTAAAATGACAAATGATAACGCAGCCTCTATACATACTAACCATATACTTAAAGTAGTTCCAAGACAAAACGACGCCTCTGCTGAAGCAATTTATACAAATAATACTGGGGCTACAGCCTCTACTACCCTAAGCTCATCTAATTATTTAGGTGAAACTTGTAGAGTTATAAGTATAGAGCCTGAAAACTCTGCTGGAACTGGATATACATTCGTGAAGTTGAGAAGATATTACCCATTCGACAACCCGACAGCTAACGTTATCCCTTTAACAGTCCATATGCAATTGTTAATAGTGAATAACTTAAGAGTTGAAGATGGATTGCCAAATCCACCTGTTAACAAAAATATTGAAATAGACTGGAATTATATACAAACTTCAAGCGAATCGTTCGGCGTTTCTTCTCACGTAAAGAGCGGTATAGAAACCTTTGGCGATATGAAACCACTCGAAAGAGGCTATTTAATAGCTCAAAATAAACTTATGAAAACTATCGAATATGCTATCGTTGAAGGTAGAAGGTCAAGAAAAGAAATTAAAGGAAAACGTGAATACCAGACAGGTGGTTACCTTGAATTTATACCGCCTCAAAACTATATCGACTTCGGTAATACCTACGGAGTTATTACACCTGATTCAATGAGACAAGCAGTATCTGAAATTGCAGATAGAGCTGGCTCTAATGTTAGTGAATTATGGTGGTTCTGTGGTAGAGAATTCTTGCTAAAAGTCGATCAGGCTTATGAGGATAAAGTTCAATATACTAAAGCTGAATCTGAATCATTAAAATATGAACTTAAAATAAAAGAATTCCTTGATCACTCTACAAATACAAGAATGCTATTCGTACCCGCTAAAGTTCTTGATAATTTAGGCTATACAAACGAAGCTCATATACTTAACTTATCGCCAAAGTATAAATGTTTCCAAATAGCAGAAAAAGAACCGTTTACCGAAAAAATCGGACTCGAAGCCAAAGGTCAATATTCCGAATGGCACGAAATCTACGGTATGTGGGGATTGATTAGAAGACTTCCTGAAACTCATTTTAGAATTTATAACGCTTAATAAGGAGATAATACTATGAGTTATACACATATTTTTATATTAGAAAGCTACGATAACCAGCTTTCTTATACCAATAAAGCTTTAATGTTTGAGTTTCACGAACAGGATTTAAATACAAATCCTACTGTTACTACTAAACTCGACGTCATCTATGGCGCTTTACCATTAAATTTGAGCGGTTCTGGCGCAGATACAGCTTATACCAACGGGACTATTAACCAAACAAATAAAACAGTTACAGTTAACGGAACTGCAACTAAATTTTTCCTTGTTGGTAGATGTTTAGCAAAGGAGGGCTAATATATGGCTACCAAATATGTTAGATTAAACCCGAAATCGACTAATACCGTTATACAAAATCTTTTTGGCGCTAATAGGTTTATTCGTAAAAATTACCAGATTAGTAATTTTAGAATAAGCGGAACCGACTATAGCGATGGTGATAAAATCGAAATAAGAGTTGGTGGTGCTAAAAGAATATTGTTTGTTTCTATTCAGAATGCCAATGATGGTTCGCCTATTACTCTTGAAACCATTGACGCATATACAAAGGGAGCAAACGATAAGTATAATGGTATGTTTGTCAGAACAGCTGCAATAACAACCGCAGTTTGCTTAAATGTAATAATTACATCGTCAATTGTTGACGACCCTAATGTTATATTTGCAAAATTAACGAGTAGCTGATAATGGCAACACCAAATTTAGATAATGAATTACTGAAATTGCGTAGAAGAATAGGGGATGTGTACACAGACGAGGGGGATCTGTTTACACTATCCCCATCTTCTAATCTTGATAAAGACGGTTCGGCGGTTTCATCCGCTGAACTTGTCGATATATATAATACCGCTATTAGAAATTTTATTAGGATGATGGTTAATGCAGTTCCTAAAAATAGATGGAGTTATATATTGCCCGGGTATGTTATAATTAAACCCAATGTATCGCCTTTAACCGATATACAACAAACAGAAATTCAAGCAGATTATATTGATTTTACTTCTATAGATAATAGCGGTAATATATTAGAAATAATACAACTTCACGCAATATCAGGAACCCCACATTCTACTAAAAAAGGTCATAATATCGGAGTATATTTTCCACCTAATATTATTTATGATGTTATTATAAATAGTAATGATGTTATGGCTAAACAAACAATGTATACTATTATAAATACATCAGTTGATTCGCAATATGAAAGAAGAATAATGATAGTTCCTAAATCCGAAAACCCTGAAAATGCATTATATTCTGTTGTTTATTTAAAAGGACATAATGATTTTGTTAGAGGTTCTGGAACTGATTTAAGTTATTCTGATATACCTTTAAATACTTTAGATTTAATTCTTTTGTTTGCAGAAAAAGAATATACTGAACGTAGGCAATTTGATAATTTTGAAATGACTCAACAAAAAATAACCGAAGCATTAAATATATTAAGGAGATAAAATTATGGGTGGCTTTGCACCAAGTAGCCAATTTACTGCATATCAAGTAATAAGCCAAGCGACTTCAATGTCTAAAACAGTTGATCAAAATGCGGTTCTTGAGGCTCAAAGAAAGAATTTTTATAGGACAGCTCTTGTTGAAATTGTTACCCTTTTAAATGGTGCAGTAGATAGGTCTTATTTGACTAATATCGAAGCAGTGCATATACACGAAGATGACACCTATACACCCACACCAAAACAGATTTTAGTCCAAGATGATCCGATAATGGGTAATGTGTCATTTATGTCGGCTATCAATATGCTACAAAAAAGAGTAGTTGATAGCATAATATACGATCCTTTAAAATATAAACAAATCGATAGAATAATATCAATTGAGCAAAGAGTAGAAGGAATGGGTACACCCTATATTGCAGTTCAGCCATTCTCAGGACAAATAAAACCCGTGAAGTTAACTGAAATGCAGTCTATTATGAAACTTGATTTTGCACACGGTGCCTACAAAGATGATATTGTTTATCTTGAAATAGGCGGCGATCCTGTAAAAGCAGAATCTGGTGCTTGGACAGATAGAGATGAGAATTGTCAACATTTGCCTGAATCTGGTGGAGGTGATGAAGCTATATTTAATTCATATTGGGTTAGATTAAGGAAAGACAGAAATAATGGAAGAATACCAATGAAACCCGTATATACCGATTCATCTAATTTTTATAGAATATTTTATACAATATGGTTTAATAGACTCCCTAATTTCCCATTAGAGCCAAACGAAGGTTCTACAATAGATAATGATGGTTGGCGACCTGATTCTCGACATCCAAGCAGATTTATTGATTTGCCTGATAAATATATGCCGCTACTTGTAAAAAGAATTTACACATATTGCTTATTACAGCTAAATCAAACTATACCAGATAGTTTATCAGCAGATATAATGAATGATTATAGACAAATTTATGCAATGATGGATTCAGAAACAAGAAGCTTGTATCAACCAAAATTAGAGCAAATTTCAAGTCAGTTGGGGAGATAAATAAATGACTCTCAAAGAAATAAGGGATTTGGTGCGGAACTCTTCTGCAGATATACTAATATCTTTTGATATTGCAGATACATCTCTAAACAACATTATCTACGGTAACCTTATGCAAATATTCAAAAGATTGTGTGATAAAGGTTATAACTATTATAAAGAAAATATGCAAAGTACAATTACGCAATCTGGTAATGATTTCACAATTCCAATAACTAATATTTATAAGATTATTTCTGGTTATGTTATAAAAGACAATCGTTCCTATTATTTAAATATGGTGGAATATGAAAATTTGCCAGCCTGCTTGAATTACGATTTTGTTTTTAATACAATTAGTTATAATAATCATACTGTTGTTTTATTTGTAAATTCCGTTTCCGCACCTTTTGATTATTTTATATCTTATTATGCTTATCCTGATAAACCAGAACTTGACGATGACGAGGTTATGATACCGCCAGAATATATAAACTATCTTGTTGTTTTATGCAAGAAACAATTATATATTAGGAACAATTGGGATATTCCAAAAGATGTATTAGATGAAATAAAAGATTTTGAATTTAAGATAAATAATAAGGTTAACTAATATGACATATTCAGATATTATTGGAGAAGTTGCCAATAATTTAGGATATGAGGGTTTGTCTAATCAATTAGAGAGACCTATAAAATATGCTATATTTTGGGCATTGCAAGATTTATGTCGTAATTCTAATGCATTAAGAACCGATTATGAATTCGAAATATTTGCTAACAAAAAAGAATATCCTCTTCCACAGGACTTTCTAAAACCAAGAAAAGTAATTATTTCGCAAAATGGACAAGGTTTGCCATCTGAAGAAGTTGAGTATGAAGAATTAGTTACCTATGAGATGAACGTTGATTCTGAATTAGCTAAAAGATTTAAGAATACTATACTTTATTCCTTTAGAAAAATTGGTGATGGCAATAGTATATTTATTTATCCGTCTGTAAATGGTAAATGTTATATTTCTTATGATCAATCTATAAATGAAAATATTGATATTACAGGACAATTATCGCCACCTATACCATCGATGTTCCACTCTGCTATAATAGATGGTGCTACATATTATTTAGCAAGAAAGAAAATAATAGAAATCACAAAACAAAATTCGCCCGATTTATTAACCGCTTGGCTTGAAGCAGTTAGAACTTATGGCAATACATTTAAGGAATCCAAAGAGGCATTCACTGTATACTCTCAACAAAGAGCTGAGCCTTCTAAAATTAAAGGTTATAACTTTTATGATAAACCAGAGGATTATTTGTAATGCTATTTCAAAAAACCACATTAAAGTTCGAATCATTTCAAAAGGGCTGGATACCAAATACAGAAGTATTCCCAAATGGCAATCCTAATGATTCTGCAACAGACATTGTTAATTTTGATATAGACTCTGTTAAAGGTGGATTGGTTAAGACTAATGGATATGTAAAAGATGATGTTGAATATAATTCGTCTTTAAATGAAATACTTGGAAGTAATTATAAATTGAAATATATTTATAATTATTCTTTAGGAATACCAATACCTGCAGACTTATTATTAGGTATAGCCTATGGTTCTGGTGTAAATCCAAAATATAAATGGCTTATTAGGGATAATATCGTAAACGATAATTTATTGTCGAATGGTGATTATAAGAGTTGGTATGATTTATTATTAACCTTTACTGCTAAAATATACAACCATTTTACTGTGGGTAATTTTACTACAATATATCTAACCGATTATTCAAATACCGAAATGCTTGATAGCGACAATAATTTGATATATGGCTTTTTAAATGGCTTTATTGTAAATTATGGCACCGCTTATGCGGTTGTAGTTGATTGCGATGAGCCAAACAAAATAGTTATAACCCCAGCCATTGAAACTCTGCAGAATGGTGCTACAATGTATTTCTATAGAAATAGATTATTATTAGATCCCGACTATTCTTCTATATTTAATCCTTCAAAAGAATATTCCGCTATAGTTGTAAATAATACAGCCTCCAAATTAATGATTGGTTTAGGTAAAGAAATAAAACCATTATGGATTGGCTATATAAAAAGACATTATTTTTACAATAAAACCACTTCAACCTATTTAATGGATTATAACGGCAAAACTCCGCAAAATTCAATTATAATTGAGAAACGAATTCCAGAATGTAATTTTAAAGTTGCATTAACACCCTATAAGATGAATGGCGATATAGAAAGTGGTAGAGATATTGAAATAGGTATAACTGCAACTTTTGATGGCTATCAAGAAGTTGTAGCTAACAGCATAAGCGGTTTGAGTTTAGATAAACATATTTTATTAAATTTATATATTAGCCATATTGGATTTCAAATATTTAATTTTGATTTAGCCAACGCTTCGCCCGTAGATGGAATATTACAATCAGACCTTTATATTAAATTTTATAAGGGCGAGCAAGAAAAACTTGAAATAAGATTTATAAATGAAACAGATTGGGACGCTTTTGTATCGCAAATAGATTTAAATGCTAATCCGAATAAGATTTGGATTAAAACAAGATTTAATTGGACTTCAATTCCATCTCAAGAAGATTTAAACGAATTCGCTACTAATTTATATAATGCTTTATCTCAAAATAGATATGCGGAAGAACATTATTACGTAGGCACTTTTGATTGGGAAGGATTTGCCGTTTTAGGTTTTATATTAGGAAATGAGACATCAAATCCTGTTATAGTATTAGGCTCGACAGAGCCAGCTGAATTTGAAACAGGTAGCGAATGGAAAATAGTTACCAACAAAAGAAAGTT
>DAOOVO010000080.1:0-5196 GCA_035370245.1 Pseudobacteroides sp. | reverse complement strand
TCAATGGTTTAGTTTCAGGCGAGGTTACAAATAATTTCTTTGAAGTGAGTTTAAACTACGGTTATAATACTTTGGGTGTTGTAATAAAGCAAGATATGGCTTTGCTTAATCGCAGAATAACTGCTATAAATATATGGGGTAGATACAAGCCTAAAGACGACACTGTTTCTAAATGGCTTTATCCTTATTACTTATTAAAGAAAATATATATTAGTGAAGAAAATAAACACGATAAAGAAAATACTGATGGTTGGATTTTATTCAATAGAGAAGCTATTTATATTTCCTATATAAAACATATTTATGGTAATGAATTAGATAAAGTAAAGTCAGATACAATATTATCGCAAGACCAACTAATAGAATTAGCTGGCTTAAAAGATATACCACAGTTATTAGCAACCCTAATGTATGAGCCCGATGTAAAGATTGATGTAAAATATGGGGCAGGAACAATCTTTAATAATACTTCTTGGGTTGCTGATACCGACGACGATGTTGAAGTCTTAAGATTTTCAAGAATGAGCTCTACAGGAACTAATTGTCTTGATATATTTTCTTATGACTTTAACTCAAGCATTGGTTTTGAAATGGTAGGGCACGACAGTCCAGGTCATATTACAGCTCTTGCCACTAAAGATGATGAATTGGTTGTATTAAGGGATAATAGCTTCTTTAGTATTAAGACAGATGTAAATGCTATTGATATTAGACAATGCGGAAATTATATTGGTTGTAAATATCCAAAAAGTGTAGTTAGTTGTAGATATGGTGTCATATTTGCAGACGATAATGGAATATGGCTTTATCAGGGTTTAGCCAATACTGGTGCTAATGTTATACAAATAAATTGGCAATGGGAAAACTTTTATAAATCTTTATCAAATAAAAGCGGAATGTTTGCCTGCTGGAATGGTAAAAAAGAAGAGTATTGGTTGTATATTCCCGATAAGGATTTAGGCAACTATATTTATATTGCTGATTTTAAAAACATTCAATCTATTGACCAATCGATGGAATTAATGAAAGACAAAGAGAAAATATTAGTTCCTTGGCGCAAGAAGAAGTTTAATATTACTTCTATAAATAGTATGACGGTTGACAGTTATGGCAACGTTATATTTAATGACGACAATTATGTTTATTTCGACAATTATAATGTATATTCAATGGATAACCAGCAATATAATGAAATGCATATTGAAAGCAAAATAATCACACAGCATTCACCGATGTTAAAGATATATGAAGTATTGACAGAGACATTAGAAACTACAGACGACGATTGGAAATTTAATATTGAATTTTATGTTAATGATAAATCAACGCCAAGAAAAACTGTTAAAATGATAGGCAATAGCAAGAATAACAAAAAACTTATTTTTGTAAGACCAATTGATTTAGGCACCACAATAAACGATATTAGCATTAGGGTAAATATGGGTGGGATGAATGGAACTACTGTAAAGAAATTAAGAGCATTTGGCGTAAACATAATGGCGAGAAAAGAAAAGTATGTTACGGAATAGGTTTAATAAATATTTACAGACTCAAATTGATGAGAAGAGCAAGACCCGTGCAATGGATTATGTTCCAAGTGCTAAACAAGTTGAAGAGGGCTCTTTGGTGTATGTTGAGGGTAAAGGTCTTTATGTTAAATATAAAGGGCAAATGAAAAACATTACCCCTTATGATTTATTCAGTCTTGAGAGACATAAGAAACAACCAACTTTACAATTTGTTCCGCCAGAAAATACCTATAATATTCATATATCGGCTTTACACCAATATTATATTCAAGCACCAAGCCAATTAGAAGGTAGCGGAGTTGCAAGTGGTTATTGGAATTATCTGACAAAAGATTTTGTAGATATATACGAACCAATACTTACCCCAATTTCTTTTAGGAAAATAAATGGTGTAAAGATAGCGGCTTCTGTAACTGTAGGTGGAACACCAGATAGAATAGTCGGTGTAATGAATTTAGTTAGCAATGTGCCTACAGGACAACCTAATAATTGGAATGATTGTGCTATGAAACACGCAATTTGTTTTGTAAAAGATACCATATGGAATACACAAACTCCAGATTGGTATTTTATGTATAAGATGGAAATAGTGAGATTTGTTAATGATGTAGAAACTTTGATAGATACACGTAAATATAAGATAAAGTTTAATCCAAGTGAAAATGTAATTAAAGGTATTCGAAGACTTTATGATAGTGGTAATCCACCACAACCTGTATATAATCCTATAATTATGTTGGAGTTAATAATAAATGTTACGTTATAAAAATTACATATTTTTTCTTTTACTCATCTTCTCCTTTAATATAAGTTCCAGCCAGGTCATTTGGAGAGACTCTACGGGATATATCGCAGATACCGTTTATGTTGATACAACAGCCTTCAATCTTTACGGTCCTTTTCAATATGCAAAGCCAACAACCGCTTCTTTTTTATATTTAGCTCCTACTTTTCCAAATCTCTCTGTACCTGGTTGGAACAATGCTATACATAATTATCAAGATAAATCTTTTCCTTATCAGAGTTCACCGCCATATTTTAATTATAACGGCGTATTATATAACCCATACGATAGTAGAATATTTACGGATTCGCTTTATGGAAAGCTAATTGGTAAATTACCAGAGAACTTTTTAAACGGCGAAGTATGGATTGGAGCACCTGTTTTAAATAAACCAATATATTACAGAGGTGGCGATGGAACTGGTGCAATAAAGAAATGGAAATATGCATTCTTCCCGTATTATAAGTTTCCACTTTACAGAAACGAAGATACTGTTGGTGTGGTATTCCCAGATAGTTTATTCTTTGGTGGCGGTATTAGCGATTCATCGGTTGTAGCTGATGTGATAAAGATAAACGATACTACATTACAAGTGAAAAGAAAAGCTCACATTTACAACAAAGGACATTACATACGTAGAACACGATTAGATAGTTTTCTTGTGAGCTTATCGAGTAGCTATTACACTTATAACAATTACTACTTTGATACTACAATAAACAACAACTATTATAATATAGATACCAATTATTACATAAGCAATTACTATATCGACACTAATTATTATTATACCATCTATAACATAGACACCAATATTTATATTTATCAAATAGACACCAATATTTATGTAACCAACAATTATTATACAGCTAACCCCGATACATTTGTTACAGGCATTTACGCTTATATAGAGAATGATAGCCTTAAGATTGAGATTACCCGTAGTCAGGGTGCACCAATGTTATTTACTTCTACAAAAATAGAACAGATGAAAAAGCACGGTATAAATGATACTACTTGGCATACAGGTTACCCTTTAAATATATGGAATGGAGGAACGAATTTTAATGCTTATGACCCATACACACATTTTCAAATGCTAATGAAATATGATCAAGAAACGCAACAGATTAAACCAACAGATATATTAGCAAGGGATACTTGGGTTAAAAATGGACAATCTATAAATTATTATACAAAGAATGGATATTGGCGAATGTATGGTGCTACAGCTGGGGATCTGCTAAGATTTGATTATTATAATGATTATGGAATATTTTTTACACCAGACAATATGATAGGTTGTAATGGTTTGCATATATTTGATTGGAGTAAAAATTATTGCGGTGGTATTTATGCAGATACAAGTGCATTATCTATAGATGTAAATAGATATAAGTATATTTTTAATTATGGTAAAATTTCAAATGTACGACCAGCCGAAGCAAACGGTGAAGTTGTTGTATTTGAACAATTGCCTAATGTTTCTGGATTAGATACATCAGTAAGGATAGTTGAAAGTATTAAAGTGGGATCAGATACAAGTATTTACTATACAAGCTCTATATATACTTTTAGAACTGGGCTATTAAAGAAAATTACACCTTTATTACCAGATACAATAATTAGAGCACCTGGTAATGAGATAAGTACACCACCAAAGAGATTAGCCTGGTCAAACATAATACCGAACAAAAAAGAATATTATATGGGTTATGTTTATTTAATGGGCGATTGCGAAGAATGCAATAAAACACTAATTAGTAAAACACCTACAACATCTATAAAAATACGACTTGACAATATTGGACAAGAAAGCGGACACTATAGAGTTTATATTGATTCTGTTATAGAAGGTAAAACTGTTATTAAAGGGTTTGATAAATCGGGTGTTTTATTTGATGGAACAGAACAAGAGTTTAACGTAGAGTTAAAAGATCCAGAAATTATAGATATAAACGGTCAAAGTAAAGATTTAACAAACGGCGGACCTCTTGCATATTACTTAAAGGGTTATGTAATAGATTCAACTACTCAAAATGGTATACAAATAACAGATTTTAAAGTATACATAAGTACGAAAAAATCAAATACAACAACTCCTCCAATTATACCGCCAACAACGGGTGGTTGGGGTGGAACAGATGATGATTATTATTATAGTATGCCATATTCGTTTTGGTTAGGCTTTGCAAGTAAAAAATATACAGGAGAAGGCTTAAGTGGGGGAGATTTAGATCCAGAATACTTTGATGAAAATTGTGAGGGATGGATTGTAAAATGGAAAGCACACACCGTATTCCCTTCATCATCAAGTTCACCGGGTTATGGTAGTGATTGTAATGCAGATAATTTATGGGTTACAGTAGATGATGAAGAAGCACCGATGAATGATTTTACTGATCCCGTAGATTTGTGCTTTATAAAAGCAATAAAACCAGCAATAAAATTTGGCAGTTCTTGTATGAGACTTGAAGTATGGTTTATTCATAATGAAATACCATATAGTGCTTTTAATGTTATATATTATCCTAACCAAAGCAATTATAAAATTAGCAACCAGACACCCGATAACGGTATACCAACTGAACCAGAACAAATAGATACAGTTAAAATGATAAAACATTTAATCAACGATACAACTTGGCATTTTGGTTTCCCATTAACAATTGAACACGGTGGCACTAATAATACAAACTTCTCTAATACAATAGATAATCAAACATATAATTTTATAGCTTATGATCCGACGAATAACCGCTTTATTAGAACACCTTATAATTATTCTAATATAGTACAAGCTTCGTCAGATACTGTTATTGCTATTATTGACACAAACGTAATTGCAACTAAATATTACGTAGACAGTAAATCAAATACTGC